>CAYMKZ010000063.1:0-16118 GCA_964391345.1 uncultured Alcanivorax sp. | reverse complement strand
GGGGGAGACGCTACTCCCCTAGGGGGTGAGCCGGGGTTTCGCGAAGCACTGCTTCCCAACTCAATACTATAGGCGCATGCCTTCCGCTTCTTTGCCCTGATACAGGCACGTCAGTCGCCGAATACCTGCTCCAGCGAATCAGCGTCGAGAATACGGTCGGCCCAGGTTTCGATCTCCCCGGCGGTGGCCCGCTCCAGACGCTGACTCACCTCGTCCGGCAAAGAGCCGAAGCGATGCCTAAGCTGGCGGATCAGCAACCCCGCCTGGCCTCGCTGCACACCTTGCTGCATACCTTGTTGTACTCCTTCCTCCCGGGCCAGGCGTTCAAAGCTGGTGACGTATTGCATGTGTTTCTCCCCTTCGATGGTGGTCAGGCGTTGCCGCAGGCTTTGCTCCAGGTGGGGCGGCAGCGCCATCAGCCAGTCGATGATGCGTAACAGTTGGATGATACGGTGTTTGTCCCAACCCTGGCCATAGAGCAGCCGGATCAGAGAATATTTCGCGCGATAGCGCCGTTCACTCTGATGGCGGGTACGCTGAGTCTGCAAATGCGCCAGCGTTACCAGCCCAAACGGGTTGTCAGAGCCGGCCAGGGCCTTTTCCCGATGCCGGTAGTCGAGCAGCTTGACGCTGGGGAAATCCAGCGTCCATCGGCAGCCCAGCACCGATTGCCGGTAGGGGCCAGGCCGCCAGCCGGGCTGGCCGTCGGCGAGCATCGCCAGGCTGGCCACCGGCCGGCGGAAGCGGTCGAACAGGCGGTAGTGGTAGATCATCATGCGCTCGGCGAAGTCCGATTCGCGGTGGCTTTGGATCTCGATGTGCAGATGAATCCACTGCTCATCGCCGCCCACCAGCGCCACCTCCACCAGCTTGTCCACCACCCGCCGCCCGGTATCGGATTGCGGCACGAGCTTCTGTAGCTCCTGGTCGAGGAAACGATGAGGCTTGCGCCAGTCGATGCCCCGCCAGGCCTCCGGGAAGTAGAACGCCATGAAATCCGGCAGCATGATTTCGATGGCTTCCTTCCAGGGGGAATCGTAGTCGTCGTTCTGAGTGTTGTTGTCCGTGCTTTCTTTTTCGGTGCTTCCGTTCGTGGTCACTGTTCGCCTCCCTGTCTTGAAGGAACAGGGTGCCATGAACGGAGGCAGGTCCGCTGTGGGCAATCTCTGAAGAATCAGTCCGTGATTTCAGACAATGTGTGTAGGAAATTACAGACGAAAACAGGGCGACATCATCGGGCGGACAGCCAGTGGACAAGACGGGCGATGTCCGTTTTGCCGCTATGAGAAACCCGCTGGCCTTGGCGGTTGATGGCATAGCTGCGCGGTAACTCACCGTACCAGTCACCGTCGATGGCCTGCCGTAGGCGCTCGGGGATGGCGTCGGCAAACAGCCAGTTGTCCAGCTCTCCGAGGTGGTGCCGGGCCAGGAAAGACTGGACTTCCTTGATTTGCGATGGTGCATCGGTATTGACCAGGCTGATGGGCAGTTTGCCCACTCCACTGACTTTGCCCAGCTCGGCCAGTTCGTCACGGCAGGGCACGCAGGTCAGCGACCAGTAGATCACCGCGTGCCGCTCACCGCTGAAACGGTCTTGCAATGTTGGCAGGCTGTCCACCGTCAGAGGTTGCAGCGTGACGGAAGCGGCGGGAGGGGTGGAAGTGACGGGAGCAGCGGCCTGTACGTTTGCCGCCAGCAGCAACAACCCCAGCAGACACAGTACGCGCCTCACGGCGTCCCCCCCGTCAGGGGCAACAGCCGGTGGCCTTCGTTGCGGGTCAGCCAGGACAGCCACACCGTTTTGCCATTGCTGACCAGCAGCGGGTAGTCGGATCCGCCTTTCGTTTCCGCCACCTGGCGCGGCGCACTCCAGTGGGCGCCTCCGTCTTTGGAGGTTTGCAGCCATACCATCATGGTATTGTCGCTGTAGCGCTGCCAACTGCGGTAGAGCACGCCGTTGGCGGCCGCCAGGCTGGCGCGTTCACTGCCCGGGCCACCGACGCCCTGCACGCTGGACAGCTCGCCGTCGCTCTGCTGATAGCGGTAGTAGAGTTGTTTGCGATCGAACCAGAAGAAATGTGTGCGCCCATCCGTGTGCAGCAGTGCCGGCCCCTGATGGGGGCAGCCGTGCAGTTCCCAGTGGTCGAAGGAGATGCGCCGCGCCGGTTTGGGTTGGTTCGCCGAGGTGAAGCTCACCAGCGCGTGATCGCGTTGTGAGCCGGGAAAAATGTCGCGGAAGAACACCAGCGGCAGCCCCTCATCGTCGATGGCCATGGCGATGCGGCAGCATTCACAGGACCGGCTTTCCAGGCGCAGATCCCGGTTCTGGAAATGGGCCCCCTGGTCGCTGGACCAGTTGTAATAGACCGCCGCCCAGGGCTTGTCCGCTTTGCCGCCGTTGCTGAACTGGTCGCGTTTGTCGATCCAGGCGATGAAGATGTCGCCGGCGCTGTTGGTGATCATGGCCGGGAAACGGTGCGCAGTGCTATGGCGGTCATGGTTGAGCGTGATTGGCGCCGAGAAATGCCGTCCGCCGTCCAGCGAGCGGCTGAAACGGATGTTGCCGCTGTAATCCGTGGGCAGGGGCGTGGTCCACGCCAGGTAGATCTGGCCCTTGGGGCCGAAGGCCAGTTGCGGCCTGTCCTCGCCCCGGTTGTCGATGGCTTCCGGCGTGTCATTGACTATATGGGCTTTGGCGAAGCTGCCGTTCGGCTGGCGTTCCTGCACGTAGAGGGTCTTGCCGTTGACGAAGGCACGCCACAGATTGCCCTGGGCATCCACCGCCGGCGTTACCGTCTGCGCACAGGCGGGCGAGGGGGTTGCGCAGTCGTCCGGCACGGCGGGCGCCGCCATGTGCATGTGCATGGAGTGAGCGGCGGCCGCCGTGCTCAGCAGGCAGCCGCACAGCAACAGCAGGAGGGCTGAAATCGGTCTATTGCACATGCCACGCCACCTCGGTGAAGAAAGTCCGGCCGGGGTAGGGATGATACGCGTAGTAATGCCGGTCGGTCAGGTTGTTGATGCCGAAGGCCCAGCTCCAGTGTTTCTCGACGAAACGCAGTTTGGCGTCCCACACCAGGAAACTGTCGGTGTAGCCAAAGCCGGAGAGGCTGCCGTCGCTGTTGTCGAGCCGGTCGTAGGGGTCGCTGGCGTAGCGCAGGCCGGAGCTGAGCTGCCAGTGCTGTTGCAGCAGGTAGCTGGCGAACAGGCTGCCACGCCAGCGCGGTACTCTCGGCAGATCCTTGTCGTCGGCGTCGGGCACGGCGCTGTCGCGTTCTATCTTGGGGCGCGTGTAGGAGAGGTTGAACTGGATATCCAGCGGCAGTTGCCAGAGCCTTTGCCATTGGCCGGAGAAGCCGATGCCTTCCGATACCACCCGGTCGATGTTCTGGTTGCTGGTCACACCGGTGCGGGTGTCGGTCTGGTGGAAAATGCTGTCGCGGATATGGTTCTGCCAGAGGTCCACGCGCCATTGGCCGTGCAGCAGATAATGGGTGATGCCGAAATCCACTTGCAGGGCCCGTTCCGGTTTCAGGTCGGGGTTGAAGCTGGCGGTGAAATTGCCGCTGTTGTCGATGCTGCCCTGATACAGCTCACCGAGCGTGGGAAAGCGTACCGCCCGCGCTACGGCCAGACTCAGGCGCCAGTCGTCGGTGATGAAATAGTCGAGGCTGGCCTTGGGCGAGGTGGCGCTTTCGCTGCGTTGCGGGTAATCGGCCTGCACCGCGCTGCCGGTATCTTTTGCCAGGGAGCCGTCAAAGGCCCGCCACCATTCCTGGCGGACGCCCAGACGCAACTGCCAGGCGTCGCCCAGCGGCCACTGGTTTTGCAGGTAGACGGCCTGGGTGCGGGTCTTGCCCTGGCTGCGGCCTTCCAGCCCGGTGATCACCGGCGAGCGCCACTGATCGACGGCGTAGTTGGCTTCGTCCAGTTGGTACTGGTCGAGATGGTAGCCCAGGGTCAGTTGGCTGCCGGCCCAGGGGGCGCTGTTGCGGTGTGAGAAACGCAGATCCAGATTGCCCCAGCCGGAACCCTCGTCTTCGGTCAGAGTGCCGGGGCCGTTTTCCTGTGGGTCATTGTAAGCGACCCCGGAGCTGCGTTCCGCGTCGTGCAGAACACTGAACCAGGAAAGGCTGGAATCGGTGCTCCAGCGGTCGTTCAGCCGTCCCTGCAAGGACAGCCCGGTGAGCAGCCGTTCGCTGCTCCGGTAGGACAGTTTCTGGCCATTGATGCTGTAGGGCTGGCCGCCGATGGTCACGTCGCCGGAATAAACCGGCGCGCCGCTGGCGGTGCGCAGGAAGGTATGCGGATCGGATTCGCCGCGGGTGTTTTTCTGATAGGCCACCTGCCAGCGCAGTTGCAGATCGCTGGCGAGGTCATAGCCCAGCTCCAGCTTGTAAAGGCCGTTACGAATCTGGGTGGCGCTTTCGGCATTGACCATCCAGGTATCTTCGTAGGGCCGTGCGCCGGTCACCGCCGGGCCGCCACCGCCACCACCGTTGGCCAGGCCATAGCTCATGGGCTGGCCGCGGTTGGCGAGCTGGCTGGCCAGCAGCCGGTAATGCCAGCGGCCCTTGGCGTCGCCGATCATTGCCGAGGTCTTGTAGCCGGGCAGGTGGTAGCTTTCGCCCTGGGCGGAAAAATGCTGCTCGAACCAGCCGCCCTTGATGTTGGCTTCGAAGCGGTCGGGCAGGCGGGTATGGAGAATCACGGCGCCGCCCATGGCGTTGCCGCTGTAGCGGGCGTCGAAGGCGCCGTAGAGAATGTCCGCCCGGCTGATTTCTTCGGGGGCGGTCATCGACCAGAGCGGGCCGTAGTCCCAGCCGGCGCCGAGGAAGTTGCTGAGTCGCATGCCGTCGGCCATCACCAGGGTGCGGGCGGTTTGCATGATGTTGGTGTCGCGCAAGGCCAGCAGCGCGTTGTTGTCGCCGATGTAGCGTGAGCGCAGCACCAGCTCCGGCTGGTATTTGAGGGTTTCCTCGGTGGTGGGGGCGTTCATTTTCTGGATGTCGGCGGCGTTTACCTCGGCTTCTTTGGCGGCCGGTATGAAAGCCGGTGTGGGCGGAGCCTGCACGTCCACAGGCTGTAGCAGTGGCGCGGCGGCTTCGGCGGCATTGGCCGCCGGGATGGCGATCGGGATTACCAGCATGGACGCCAATGAGGTTGTGCAAAGGCGTCTTGTTATAAAGCCCATGACGGAAAGGGAATCCACGATGTTCTTCTCCAGGCGAAAACGAAAGCCGGCCTGTCGGGCAAAGACGACGGGCAGGCGGCGCTGGCGACCTATTGAATGGCAGGCTGGCATGCTCTCCATGTTATCGAGCGGGGCCGGGATTGGAATGTGGCAAATTGTCCCAAGGAGATAGGGCATCGCTGGCACCGGCTACGGCCGGTCCCACTGCCGGATGGCCAGCGTGTGGGCAATCTTTTCCCCATCCCGGATGCATTCATAGTGGGTGGTCGGCAACACGGAATGAATCAGGTGCGGGGTCAGCAGGGCTTTCAGCTCCGTCGGCGCAGGCGCCGCAGCAGGCTGGAGGTGTCCCAGCGGCCGCCGCCCATGCTCTGTACTTCCTTGTAGAACTCGTTGACCAGGGCGGTTACCGGCAGGGCGGTGCCCTGACGGCCGGCTTCGCCGAGGCAGATGTCCAGGTCCTTGCGCATCCAGTCCACGGCGAAACCGTAATCGTAGTGATCGTCGATCATCGATTGATGACGGTTGAGCAACTGCCAGGAACTGCCGGCGCCGGCGCCGATCACCTGCATGGCGCGGGTCACGTCGAGGCCGGCATCCTTGGCGAAGGAAATGGCTTCGGCGACACCCTGAATGGCGCTGGCGACGCAGATCTGGTTGGCCATTTTGGTCAATTGCCCCTGACCCACCGGCCCCATGTGGATGACCGATTTGCCGTAGCAGGCGAGGGTCGGTTGCAGGCGTTCGAACACCGCTGCCTCGGCGCCGCACATCACCGACAACTGGCCGTCCTGCGCCCCTTTCTGGCCGCCGGAAACCGGCGCATCCATGAAGTGGGCGCCGCGCTCGCGGGCGGCGGCGTCCAGTGCTTGGGCCAGGGTGGCGCTGGCGGTGGTGTGGTCCACCAGTACCGCGTTCGGTTGCAGGCCGTGTAGCGCGCCGTTTTCTTCCAGTGTCACCTGTTTCAGGTCGTTGTCATTGCCGACGCAGACGAAAACCAGCTCGGCGGCGGAGGCCGCCTGGGCGGGAGTGGGCGCCGCCTTGCCGCCGTATTCCCGAACCCAGCGCTCGGCCGTTTCGGCGGTGCGGTTGTAGACGGTGACTTCAAGCCCGGCGTGGGCCAGGTGGCCGGCCATGGGGTAGCCCATGTTGCCGAGGCCGATGAATGCGGCGGTACTCATGGTGGCGCTCCTGTTCAATAAAAGGGCGGGTGTCTGGATCGTTGGCGGCGGACGAAGGCGCCGTCAGCGGGTGAGGCTGTAAACGGCGAAACGGGACCGCGTCAGGCTGCCCAGATACAGTTTGTCCCGATATTGTCGCACGCTGGTAATGGGGGCGAAGGCATCTTCCGCCTGATATTGCAGATTGTCAGTCACCTGGCCGTTTTCGTCGATACCCAGTACGAAAGCGTGGCGGGCCGGTTGCGGCTGCATGAAACGGGGCAGGCGGAACACCAGCTTGCGCAGCAGCGGTTTGTCCGACATGGCGTCGAGGGCGCCGTTGCGGGGTGCGTACAAAGCTACCCAGAAGGTGCCTTTGCCGTTGCCGGAGACGCCATCGGGAATGCCGGGCAGGTTGCTGAAAAACACCTCATGCTGGCCGGCGCGTTCGCCTTTCAGCCAGTAGCGGATGATGTCGTAGTCGCCGGTCTCGACCACCAGCAGGAATGATTCATCGGCGGACAGGGCCACGCCGTTGGCGAATTGCAGGCCGCTCAGCAAGGTGGTGGTGGTGCCGGAAGCCGGGTCGTACTTGAGCAGGCGTCCGTGTCCGCCGTGTTCGATGATGGCATCACGGCCTTGCCGGGCCGGGCCGAATTTGCTGGAAGCGTCGGAGAAATAGATGGTGCCGTCGCGGGCGATGGCGACACCGTTGGTGAAACGGAACGGCACGCCGTCGGCGCTGGTGGTCAGCACCTGCACCGTGCCGGACGGTATGTCTACTCGCAGCAGGCCGCGATAGCCGTCGGCCACGATCAGGCCGCCGTCGGCGGCGAATCCCAGGCCGAGCGGGCGTCCTCTGGTATTGGCGATGGTATGGGGGTGGCGCCCGTGAGGATCGAAACCCACCACCCGGCCATCCTGATAGCCGACATACAGATTGCCTTGGTCGTCGATGGCGATGTCTTCGGGACCGAGCCCCTGGTTGACCGCCAGCGGTTGTGCCGTGGCCAGTTTGTCGTTGGGCGCATAGCGACCGTGCAGGGCGGGTGCCTCCGGGGCTTGCCAGGCCAGCGGCTGCACCGGGACCGGCCAGAACAGCAGATAGGCCGCTGCCGCCAGTATGGCGGCGAGAGTGAATATTCTTTTCATTATTGACCCGGGAATGACGTCGTGACCCGGTGCAGTGTAGTGAGTCACTCGCGGGAAAACAAAACGCCAGGGAGGGCGCCCACGAAAAAGGCCACCCGTGGGTGGCCTTCTGGGCGTTCCGAAGCAGAGATCAGGAACGCTTGTCGAGCGGTACGAACTCGCGCTCGGTCTCGCCGGTGTAAAGCTGGCGGGGACGGCCGATCTTGTAGGGGTTGGAAATCATTTCGTTCCACTGCGAGATCCAGCCGACGGTACGCGCCAGAGCAAAGATCACGGTGAACATGGACGTGGGAATGCCGATCGCCTTGAGGACGATGCCGGAATAGAAATCCACGTTCGGGAACAGTTTCTTTTCCTTGAAGTAGGGGTCGCTGAGAGCGATCTCTTCCAGCTTCATGGCCAGTTCCAGTTGCGGGTCCTGGATGGACAGCTCGTTGAGCACTTCGTAGCAGGACTGGCGCATCACCGTGGCGCGCGGATCGTAGTTCTTGTAGACCCGGTGACCGAAGCCCATCAGTTTGAAGGGATCGTTCTTGTCCTTGGCCTTGGCGATGAACTTCTCGATCTGGGAAACGTCGCCGATCTCGTTGAGCATGTTGAGCACGGCTTCGTTGGCGCCGCCGTGTGCCGGGCCCCACAGCGTGGAGATGCCGGCGGCGATGCAGACAAACGGGTTGGCGCCGGAGGAGCCGGCCAGACGCACCGTCGAGGTGGAGGCGTTCTGCTCATGGTCGGCGTGCAGGATGAAGATGCGATCCATGGCGCGGGCCAGGGTCGGGCTGATCTCCGTTTCCTCGCACGGGTTGCCGAACATCATGTGCAGGAAGTTTTCTGCGTAACCCAGGTCGTTGCGCGGGTACATCAGCGGCTGGCCCAGGCTGTGCTTGTAGCACATGGCGGCGATGGTCGGCATCTTCGCGATCAACCGGTAGGCGGTGATTTCGCGGTGCTCCGGATTGGTGATGTCCAGCGAGTCGTGATAGAAGGCGGACAAGGCACCGACGACGCCACACATGATCGCCATCGGATGGGCGTCACGGCGGAAGCCGTTGAAGAAATTGCGGATCTGCTCGTGCACCATGGTGTGATTTTTCACGGTGGTGACGAAATGTTCCTTCTGCTCGGCGTTGGGCAGTTCGCCGTAGAGCAGGGTGTAACACACTTCAAGGTAATCGGACTTGCTGGCCAACTCCTCGATGGAGTAGCCACGGTGCAGCAGCTTGCCGGCCTCACCGTCAATGAAGGTGATCTTCGATTCGCAGGAGGCGGTGGATGTAAAGCCGGGATCGAAGGTGAACAGGCCATTGGCGGTCAGCGACGTCACGTCGACCACATCGCGGCCCAGGGTCGGGGTCAGAATTGGCAGTTCCAGGTCGTCCCGGCCCTCTACCTTGAGAATGGCTTTCTTCTCGGTCATGGGAATTTCTCCTCGGTGTATAGAGGGCACACCCCCGGCAGGGGAAGAACCTCCAGAGCGCGGGGGACGTTAAGGTTTTGATACGTCTTTGTCAACGAGCAGGCGGCGCAAAACGCATTGGCGACGGTCGTCCCGGGGGGCTCTTTGGGGGTGATTTGGCCGGGCGTTTGGCGCGGTTGCCGGCAATATCCCGCATTGTTCCGTGATCCGCCAGGGTGGCGGGGCTGTTTGAAAAGCAGGCGGGCGGAAAAAAGGCGGCGGTTTGACGTTTGTTTTGCGTGAAACGCGGCGATATACTGCCGCCCGCGAAGGATTCTCCGACCCAGTCCCCTGTGATCTTCGCAGATTGCGGCGGACTGACTCGGGAATCCCGGTGGGCTCCAACCCCGGCCCGGGCATCCTCGGTCTCAAACGTCCTGCGTATTGATCCCACCGTGGCTGCCAAGTTCCCGACAACCGCTCCGCGCACCCCGCCGGAGCCCGGCAAAAGTGTAGGCTACCGTGAACAACAACAGACCCGTTAACCTCGATCTAATGTCGATCAAGTTCCCGGTCCCCGCCATTGCGTCCATCCTTCACCGTATTACCGGCGTAGCCCTGTTTGTGGCCGTACCGATTCTGCTGTGGATGGCGGATCGCTCCATGGCGTCCCCCGAGAGCTTCGCGGACATGAAGCAACTGATGGACTCCCCGCTGCTGAAACTGGTGGTGTGGCTGATTCTTGCCGTCCTTTCCTATCACCTGGTGGCCGGTATTCGGCATCTGATCGCGGATGCCGGTGTCGGTGAGTCTCTGGAAGGGGGTCGACGCGGCGCCAAGACCGTGTTCGTCGTCTCCGTCATTCTGATTCTGCTGGCAGGAGCCTGGATATGGTAACCAGCGTAACAAGCCTGGGCCGCAACGGCCTCTATGACTGGCTGATTCAGCGGGTTTCCGCTGTCGTTATCGCCGTCTACGCAATTGGCATGGTCGGCTACCTGCTGTGTCATCCGAGTCTCGACTACGGCACCTGGACCGCTTTCATGGGCTCCACGCCGATGTGCATCGCCAACACCCTGTTGCTGTTCTCCGTGGCGGCACACACCTGGGTGGGTCTGTGGACGGTCACCACCGACTACCTGACCGGCATGGCGCTGGGCAAGTCCGCCACCGGCGTCCGTCTGGTGGTGCAGGTGATCATCGCGCTGCTGCTGGTGATCTATATTCTCTGGGGCTTGCTGATGATCTGGGGAGGCGTGTAAATCATGACCATTCGTACTATTAGTTTTGATGCATTGGTGGTGGGCGGCGGCGGTGCCGGTATGCGCGCCTCCATCCAGATGGCCAAATCCGGCTACAAAACCGCTTTGATCTCCAAAGTGTTCCCGACCCGTTCCCATACGGTTTCCGCCCAGGGCGGGATCACCTGCGCCATTGCCAGCAT
Source organism: uncultured Alcanivorax sp. (assembly GCA_964391345.1). Lineage (GTDB taxonomy): Bacteria > Pseudomonadota > Gammaproteobacteria > Pseudomonadales > Alcanivoracaceae > Alloalcanivorax. The sequence goes on along the minus strand of CAYMKZ010000063.1, from coordinate 5,772 downwards.
GGATCCCAACGACGACTGGCGCTGGCACATGTATGACACGGTGAAGGGTTCCGACTACATCGCCGACCAGGATGCCTGCGAGTTTCTCTGCTCCAGCGGTCCGGAAGCGGTGTTCGAACTCGAGCACTGGGGGCTGCCGTTCTCCCGTACCGAAGAAGGCCGCATCTACCAGCGTCCTTTCGGCGGCCAGTCCAAGGATTACGGCCACGGCGGCCAGGCGGCGCGTACCTGCGCGGCGGCCGACCGTACCGGCCATGCGCTGCTGCACACGCTGTACCAGCAGAACCTGAAAAGCGGCACCGAGATCTACAGCGAGTGGTATGCCGTCGATCTGGTGAAGACCCACGACGGCAAGATCGCCGGGGTCATCGCCTTCAGCATCGAAACCGGCGAGCGGGTGTTCTTCAAGGCGCGCGCCACGGTGCTGGCTACCGGCGGGGCGGGGCGCATCTTCGCTTCCACCACCAACGCCATGATCAACACCGGTGACGGTGTCGGCATGGCGCTGCGCGCCGGCATGCAGGTGCAGGACATCGAGATGTGGCAGTTCCACCCCACCGGCATCTATGGCGCCGGCGTGCTGGTCACGGAAGGCTGCCGTGGTGAGGGCGGCTACCTGATCAACAAGGACGGCGAGCGTCTGATGGAGCGCTACGCGCCCAACGACAAGGACCTGGCCAGCCGTGACGTGGTAGCGCGTGGCATGATGATGGAAATCCTTGATGGCCGCGGTGTCGGCCCCAACGGTGACCACGTGCTGCTGAAGCTCGACCATCTGGGCGAGAAAGTGCTGCACAGCCGTCTGCCCGGCATCTGTGAACTGGCCAAGACCTTCGCGCACGTGGATCCGGTCAAGGAGCCGATCCCGGTGGTGCCGACCTGCCATTACATGATGGGCGGTCTGCCTTCCAACATTCACGGTCAGGTGCTCAAGCACGCCGGCGGCCTGGACGGCAGCGACACCATCGTCGATGGCCTGTTCGCGGTGGGCGAGGTGGCCTGTGTCTCCGTGCACGGCGCCAACCGTCTGGGCGGCAACTCGCTGCTCGACCTGGTGGTGTTCGGTCGTTCCGCCGGTCTGTTCATCGAAGACGCGCTGCGTCAGGGCATGGAGCAGGCCGAGCCCACCGATGAAGACATCGAGCGCGCCTGCCAGCGTATGGATCGCTGGGACAACTCCACGTCCGGCGAGTCGGTCTCCGATCTGCGCAAGGAACTGCAATCCAAGATGCTCTCCCACTTCGGGGTGTTCCGTAAGGGCGACCTGATGGAAGAGGGCGTGAAGATGGTGGCCGAGCTGCGCGAACGCATCGCCAAGGCTCACCTGGACGACAAGTCCAAGGCATTCAACACCGCTCGTACCGAAGCTCTGGAACTGGACAACCTGCTGGAAGTGGCGGAAGCCACCGCCATCGCGGCCGACCAGCGCAAGGAAAGCCGTGGCGCGCATTCCCGCTACGACTTCCCGGATCGTGACGATGAAAACTGGCTGTGCCACTCCATTTTCGACCCGGCAACCAAGGAACTGACGAAGCGGGCGGTCAACATGAAGCCGAAAACCGTCGATACCTTCCAGCCGAAAATCCGTACCTACTGAGTGAGGCAGCGTTATGAAAGTCAGTGTATATCGCTACAATCCGGAGACCGACCGCGAGCCTTACATGAAGGACTACGAGGTCGATATTCAGGGCAAGGACCTGATGGTGCTGGACGTGCTCAACCTGATCAAGGATCAGGATTCCACTCTGGCGTTCCGCCGCTCCTGCCGTGAAGGGGTGTGCGGCTCCGACGGCATGAACATCAACGGCAAGAACGGCCTGGCCTGCATCACGCCGCTGTCCGGCGTGGCGCCGGGCGTCTTTGAAGGCAGAAAGCCGCTGGTGCTGCGGCCGCTGCCGGGCCTGCCGGTGGTGCGCGACCTGGTGGTGGACATGACCCTTTTCTACAACCAGTACGAAAAGGTTCAGCCCTACCTGATCAACGATACCCCGGAGCCGGCCATTGAGCGTCTGCAGTCCCCGGAAGATCGTGCCAAGCTGGACGGGCTCTACGAGTGCATTCTCTGCGCCTGCTGCTCCACCAGCTGCCCGAGCTTCTGGTGGAATCCCGAGAAGTATCTCGGTCCGGCGGCGCTGTTGCAGAGCTACCGCTTCCTGGCGGACAGCCGCGACAATGCCACGGAAGAGCGGCTGTCCAAGCTGGACGACCCGTTCAGCCTGTTCCGCTGCCGTGGCATCATGAACTGTGTGGCTTCCTGCCCGAAGGGGCTCAACCCCTACCGGGCGATCGGTCACATCCGTTCGATGTTGCTGCAACGGGGCGTGTAACCGTAGCGCCTCGGGAAGTATCAAAGGCGGCCATCATGGCCGCCTTTTTCATCTGCTTTTTGTATCTGAATACGTCAAATCGGCGTCGATATTCGTCCCTCCCGCTTGAAAAACGCCGTCATTGCCCTCAGAGGTTTGGACGTGATGCGCGGACAGGCCTTTAAATACGGGCTGAAACCCTGCCGAACCGGTCTTCGGGCCCGCCGCCGAGGAAACGGCGGAGGAGCTTCCGACCGCCCGGTCATTTTCCTCCGAACGCCTAACAATGCCGTCACAAACGTACTACACTAGCCAGCGATCCCGGCAACCCCGGCGATTACTGCGAGTAGGGTGGGGCAGCACTTAAAAAGTGCCTGCTCTGTAAGCGGCAAAAGTGCGGGCAACAGGGTTGCGGCCTTGTGGACAGAATAGCTTTCATGCCCACAGGCGTGACACATTCGCCCGGCTAAGGAACGAGCGACGATGCAAGACAGTTCCATGTACCGTCAGTGGCAATCCTCACATATTGGGGGTGCCAACGCGGGTTATGTCGATGAACTGTACGAATCCTATCTGACTGATCCCAATTCCGTGCCGGAAGACTGGCGCGCCTATTTCGAAAAGCTGCCCAGCGTCGAAGGGACCATGGGATCCGATGTGCCGCACTCCGCGGTACGTGAATATTTCCTCCTCGAAGCCAAGAACCGCTCGCGGGTCCAGAAGATGGGCGCCAGCGCGGTCAGCTCGGAGCATGAACGCCGCCAGGTGCGTGTTCTGCATCTGATTTCCGCCTACCGCAATCGCGGCCACCAGGTGGCCAGCCTGGACCCGCTCGGGTTGATGGCCCGGGAAGCGGTGCCGGATCTGGAACTGGCGCACCATGGCCTGAGCAGCGCCGATCTGGACACCGTGTTCCAGACCGGCAGCCTGTTTCTCGGCAAGCCGGAAGCCACGCTGCGGGAAATCGTTGATTGCCTGAAGGGCAGCTACTGTTCCACGGTCGGCGCCGAGTACATGCACATCGTCAATACGGCGGAAAAACGCTGGTTGCAGCAGCGCCTGGAAGGGGTGCACAGCCACCCGCAGTACGGCGCGGATGTGAAAAAGCACGTACTGGAGCGCCTGACCGCCGCCGAGGGCCTGGAAAAGTACCTGGGCAGCCGCTATCCGGGCACCAAGCGTTTCGGCCTGGAAGGCGGCGAATCGCTGATTCCGCTGATGGATGAAATGATTCAGCGGGCCGGCAGCTACGGCGCCAAGGAACTGGTGATCGGCATGGCCCACCGCGGCCGCCTCAATGTGCTGGTCAACACTCTGGGCAAGAGCCCGAGAGACCTGTTCGGCGAATTCGAAGGCAAGAGTTTCAACGAGAACGGTTCCGGTGACGTGAAGTATCACCAGGGCTTTTCTTCCAACGTCAAGACGTCCGGCGGCGAAGTGCATCTGGCGCTGGCGTTCAACCCGTCGCATCTGGAGATTGTTTCTCCGGTGGTGGAAGGTTCGCTGCGTGCCCGCCAGGATCGCCGCGAGGACGACAAGGGCGATCAGGTGGTGCCGGTGCTGGTGCACGGTGACGCCGCCATCGCCGGCCAGGGTGTGGTGATGGAAACGCTGCAAATGTCGCAGACGCGCGGTTTCCACACCGGTGGTACCCTGCACATCATCATCAACAACCTGATCGGCTTCACCACCAGCCGCCGCGCCGATGCCCGTTCCACGGAATACTGCACCGACGTGGCGAAAATGGTGCAGGCGCCGATTTTCCACGTCAACGCGGACGATCCGGAAGCAGTCTATTTCGTCACCCAGTTGGCAGTGGACTACCGGATGCAGTTCAAGAAAGACGTGGTCATCGACATGATCTGCTACCGCCGTCTCGGCCACAACGAGGCGGACGAGCCGTCGGCCACCCAGCCGATGATGTACAAGAAGATCAAGTCCCACCCGACCACTCGCACTCTGTACGCCGAGCGGCTGATCTCCGAGCAGGTGATCAGCGAGCAGGAAGCGCAGAAGATGGTGGACGATTACCGGGATGCTCTCGATGAGGGCAACCATGTGGTCAAGGCGCTGGTGCGTGAGCCCAACAAGGCGCTGTTCGTGGACTGGTCGCCGTACATCGGCCACGATGTGGAAGACGACTGGGACACCGGCTATCCGCTGCAGAAGCTGCAGGAACTGGCCGGGCGACTGGAAACGCTGCCGGAAGGCGTCGTGATCCAGCGTCAGGTGAAGAAAATCCTCGAAGACCGCCGCAAGATGACCGCCGGCGCCATGCCGCTGAACTGGGGCTACGGCGAGACATTGGCCTACGCCACGCTGCTCGACCAGGGGTTCATGGTTCGTCTCACCGGCCAGGACTCCGGCCGGGGCACCTTCTCGCACCGTCATGCGGTGATCCACAACCAGAAAAACGGCGAGAGCTACACCCCGCTGAAGCACCTCTATGAGGGCCAGCCGCGGATGGACATCTACGACTCGCTGCTTTCCGAGGAAGCGGTGCTGGGCTTCGAGTACGGCTACGCCACCACCACGCCCCAGTCGCTGATCGTCTGGGAAGCGCAGTTCGGTGATTTCGCCAACGGCGCCCAGGTGGTCATCGATCAGTTCATCTCTTCCGGGGAAGCCAAGTGGGGCCGGCTCTGCGGTCTGACCCTGCTGTTGCCGCACGGCTACGAAGGGCAGGGGCCGGAGCACTCCTCCGCTCGCCTGGAACGCTTCCTGCAATTGTGCGCCGAGTCGAACATGCAGGTATGCGTACCCACCAACCCGGCGCAGATCTTCCATCTGCTGCGTCGCCAGGCGGTACGGCCGCTGCGCAAGCCGCTGGTGATCATGAGCCCGAAGAGCCTGCTGCGTCACAAGCGCGCCATCTCCTCGCTGGAAGATCTGGCCGAAGGGCGTTTCCACAGCGTGCTGGACGACCAGGCCGTGGCCGACCGCGAGCAGGTCAAGCGGGTGATCATGTGTTCCGGCAAGGTGTTCTACGATCTGCTGGAAAAACGGGAGAGCGACGACCTGAACGATAGCGCGCTGGTGCGTGTCGAACAGCTCTATCCGTTCCCCGAGAAGCGGCTTGCCGAAGTGCTGGAACAGTACCCCAATCTGGAGCATCTGGTGTGGTGCCAGGAAGAGCCGATGAACCAGGGCTCCTGGTTCAGTTCGCAGCATCACTTCTTCCGGGTGGCGCGCGCCGTCAAGGACAACCTGATGGTGCATTACGCCGGCCGCGAGATGGCGGCGGCTCCTGCCGCGGGCTCCATGTCCCTGCACGTGGAACAGCAGAAGCGTCTCGTCAGCGACGCGTTTTCGATCAAGTAGTTACAGCCAACTTTGAATTGGTAAGGAATAAGCATGGCGACAGATATCAAAGCCCCGCAGTTTCCCGAGTCCGTCGCGGACGGCACCGTGTCCACCTGGCACAAGAAGGAAGGCGAGGCCGTCAAACGCGACGAACTGCTGGTGG
>CAYMKZ010000062.1:550-16542 GCA_964391345.1 uncultured Alcanivorax sp. | reverse complement strand
CTTGCCGGCACCGACCATGGTGTGCAGTTCATCGATGAACAGGATCACCCGGCCTTCCTGCTTGGCCAGTTCGTTGAGCACTGCCTTGAGCCGCTCTTCAAATTCGCCGCGATACTTGGCTCCGGCGATCAGCGCCGCCATGTCCAGCGCCAGCACGCGCTTGTCCTTGAGCCCTTCAGGCACTTCGCCATTGACGATACGCTGGGCCAGGCCCTCGACGATGGCGGTCTTGCCGACCCCCGGCTCGCCGATCAGCACCGGGTTGTTCTTGGTACGCCGCTGCAATACCTGGATGGTGCGGCGAATCTCGTCATCACGGCCGATCACCGGATCCAGCTTGCCGTCTTCGGCACGGGCGGTAAGGTCCGTGGTGTATTTTTTCAGCGCCGCCAGCTTGTCCTCGGCATTGGGGTCGTCGACGGATTCGTCGCCCCGCACTTCGCGGATTTTTTCCGCCAGCACGCTTTTCTGCACACCAGCGTTCTTCATCAGCTTGCCGATATCGCCGCCGGCATCGCAGGCCGCCAGCAACACCGCTTCGGTGGAAATATACTGGTCGCCACGCTGCTGTGCTTCGCGGTCAGCCAGATTGAGCAGCCGCCCCAGGTTCTGGGAAATCTGCACATCGCCGGTGAACTGGCCCACCGTGGGCAGCTTGTCCATGATCATTTTCAGGGCGGTGATCACATCCGCCGGATTGGCTCCCGCTTTCTCCAGCAACGGCCGGGCCACGCCGCCCTGCTGCTGCAACAGCGCCAGCAAGAAGTGCGCCGGCTCGATGGCGCTGTGGCTTTGCCCCACCGCCAGAGACTGCGCTTCACCGATGGCTTCCTGAAGCCGGGAAGTCAGTTTGTCCATTCGCATCGAATCGTTCTCCTCTACGCGTCGCGGATGGTCCCGTCAGCGGCAACCGTCCACAACCGACTGTCATCATCAACTGACCCTTAAATGCGGGCCGTGCGGAGAAGATTCAAGATTTGGCGGGCAACGGAACAAGCCGCTCAGTCCAGCCTCTTATTCCAGCCAAATAAGGGAGGCGAAGCGTCCGGTCTGCCCTTCGGCGCGGAAGGAGTAGAAATGCTGCAAATCGCGGGCAGTGCAGTAATCGCCCCCCGAAACATCATCGACGCCGGCGGCGTTCAGCGCCAGAGTGGCGGCATAAGGAAGGGAAAAGCGCCAGTGGCCCGGCTGGCTGTCCCGCTGGAAAGCCTCTTCGTAGACATCGCCCAAGGACAGAAAAGCACGACGCACCTCTTCTCCCACTTGGTAAGCTGGCGCCGAAATGGCCGGCCCCAGCCAGGCGGACAGCCCGACGCCCTCCTTGTGCAGCGTGGCCACCGCCCGTTGCAGGATGCCGCCGTGCAGCCCGCGCCAGCCGGCGTGCACGGCAGCCACCGCACTGCCATCCTGCCGCGCCAGCAGTACCGGCAGACAATCCGCCGTGAGCACGGCGCAGGGCCAGCCGGAATTCGTGGTCCAGACGCCATCCGCGCGGGTATCCGGCTCACCGGCGCGGATCAGCCGGTCGCCATGTACCTGCTCGAGCCAGACCGGCGGATGATCGGAACCGAGCCGTTGGTGCACATGCCGCCGGGCTTGCTCCACCCGCTCGACATGATCGCCAGTGTTGCTGCCCAGATTGAACCCTTTCCAGGGCGCCGGTGAGTTGCCGCCGAGGCGGGTGGTGACCACCGCCCGCACTCGCGGGTGCGGGCGCCACTCCGGCCATAGCCACAGTTCCGGGTCAGGCAGGCTCATGACGACTCCCGGTCCTGCTCGAGGACACTGATCAGGGACAACAAATCCTGCGGCAAAGGCGCCTCGAATTCCAGATATTCGCCACTGGCGGGATGCACCAGCCCCAATTTGCGGGCATGCAGCGCCTGGCGGGGGAATACCCGCAGAGCCTCGCGCAGCGCCTCTGAAGCACCGGCCGGAAACTTGAGCCGGCCGCCATATTGCGGATCGCCCACCAGCGGATAACGGCGATGCGCCATATGCACCCGGATCTGGTGGGTACGGCCCGTTTCCAGCCGTACCTGAATGCGGGTATGCGCCCGATAGCGATCCAGCACCCGGTAATGGGTGACGGCGCGCTTGCCGCCGTGCGCCAGCACCGCCTGACGCTTGCGGTCTCCCGGATGCCGCCCGAGCGGCGCATCCACGGTGCCGCCGCCAGTCATCACCCCCACGGCGATGGCCTCATACTCCCGATACAGGCTTTTGTCCTGCAATTGAGCGACCAGATGAGCATGTGCCTCCACCGAGCGCGCCACCACCATCAGCCCGGTGGTATCACGATCCAGGCGATGGACGATGCCGGCCCTGGGCAGGCTCGCCAGCCGCTCATCCAGGTGCAGCAGGCCGTTCAGCAAGGTACCGTCGGCATGACCCGCCGCCGGATGCACCACCAACCCGGTGGGCTTGTTGATCACCAGCAGCTCGTCATCTTCATACACCACCGGCACATCCAGGTTCTGTGGCCGGTCATCCAGCTCCGCTTCCAGCTCCACCTCCAGCGCCAGTGTTTCTCCACCGATCAGTTTGTCCTTGGGGCGCGCCACGGCCCCATCGACGGTCAAGGCGCCGTCTTTGATCCAGCCTTGCAGGCGTGACCGCGAGAAACCGTCGAACAGCACCGCCGCCACCTGATCCAGCCGTCCGCCCGCCAGCTCGACGCCAACCTGCTCCGTCCGCTGAATTTTCTCACCGCCGAGATGTCCCATCTTCCAACCTGTGTTTAAATACCGGGTTACTGTGAACCGCCATTGAGCCGCTTATTGTACCCGTCGTCGCCGCCCGGAGGGAAAAGCATCCCGCCAGACAACACCAGACCGGCGACGACGCCGTATCAAAGAGCAGAAATACCGAGGAAACGATGCCACGATTGCTTTGGCCCCTGCTGATCGCGCTGCTGCTTGGCGCCTGCGCCAGCGAACCCGTCGATCAACCCGAACGGAGCGAGGCCGCTCAGTACCAGAAAGCCCAGGATTCCATGCAGGCCCGGAATTTCAACACCGCCATCAGCCAGCTCAAGGAGCTGGAGGCACGCTTCCCCTACGGTGTTTACGCCCAGCAGGCCCAGCTCGACCTGATTTACGCGCACTTCCGCACTTCGGAATACCCGGAAGCGGTGGCGGCCGCCAAAAGCTACATCGCCAGCTACCCGGCCAGCCCGACGCTGGATTACGCGCTGTACATGCGCGGGTTGGCGAATTTCTACATGAACCGGGGCATTTTCGATTCCATTCTGAGCACCGACAAGGCCGCCCGGGATCTGTCGTCCGCACGCACCGCCTTCGACAATTTCGAGAAGCTGGTGACCCGTTTCCCGAACAGCCAGTACGCCCCTGACGCCCGCTCACGGATGGTGTTCATCCGCAACCAACTGGCCTCCCACGAGCTGTACGCCGCCCGCTACTACGCCCGTCGTGGCGCCTATCTGGCGGCCATCAACCGCGCCCAGTACGTGGTTCAGCATTACCAGCAGACCCCACAGGTGCCGGAAGCGCTGGCGATCATGGTGAAAGGCTACCAGCGTCTCGACGAACCGGAACTGGCCGCCAAGAGCCGCAAGATACTTGAAGCCAGCTGGCCGAAAACCGAATATCTGACCGATGACGGCCAGGTGGATCTGGCCTGGTGGCCGGACCAGCAAAACAGCCTGCTGGATCTGCTCACCTTCGACCTGCTCTGATATCTGCGGTTGGCTGGGGGCGATGAACGGGGCGGATCAGTCCCCCGGCCGCCAGCCGTTGGTGATCGGGTAGCGGCGATCCTTGCCGAAGGCGCGCCGGCTGACCCGCGGTCCCACCGCCGCCTGACGGCGCTTGTACTCATTGCGGTCGGTCAGCTTGACCACCCGGTACACGGTATCGCGATCGTAGCCGGCGCGGATGGTCGCCTCGGCGCTCATGTCCTGCTCCACGTAATGCTCCAGAATCGCGTCCAGTTGGTCGTAGTCCGGCAATGAATCGCTGTCTTTCTGGTCCGGGGCCAGCTCCGCGGAGGGCGGACGGCTGATCACCCGCTCCGGGATGATCTCCGCGCCGGCCTCGTGATTGCGCCAGCGCGCCAGGCGGAATACCCAGGTCTTGAACACATCCTTGAGCACCGCGAAACCGCCAGCCATGTCGCCATACAGCGTCGCATAACCCACCGCCATCTCGCTTTTGTTGCCGGTGGTGAGCACCACGGAGCCGCTTTTGTTGGACAGCGCCATCAGCAGTACGCCACGGCAGCGCGCTTGCAGATTCTCTTCGCTGGTGTCGGCGGGCAATCCCTTGAAAGCATCGGCAAGAATGTCCATGAAGCCGGCAAACGCCGGCTCGATGGGCAGCACGCGATAGTTGACGCGCAGCGTACGCGCTTGAGCTTCCGCGTCCTCGATACTGATCGCCGCGGTGTAACGAAACGGCATCATCACCGCTTCCACCCGCTCCGGGCCCAGCGCATCGACGGCAACCGCCAGGGTCAGCGCGGAGTCGATACCACCGGAGAGCCCCAGCAACGCGCCCTTGAAGCCGTTCTTGTTGACGTAATCCCGGGTCGCCAGCACCAGCGCCCGGTACAAGCTCTCCTCCTCCTGAGGTACGGGCAGCAACTCGCCACGCACCCGCCGGCGCTCTCCATTTCCGCCATGGCCTTCCAGGTCCAGCGGCACCAGCGCTTCTTCGAAGCTGGCGCCTTGCACCCGCCGCTCACCATGGCCATCCACGGCGAAAGAGGCACCATCGAACACCAGTTCATCCTGCCCGCCGACCACGTTGCAATACAGCACCGGCAGGCCGCTTTCCCGGGCCCGGGCGGCGACCTGCTCGATACGTTCGGCCTGCTTGCCGGCGCGAAACGGCGAGGCGTTCAGGTTCAATATGCCGGTGGCACCGGCTTCCGCCACCTGGGCGGCCGGTTGCGCATGCCAGATGTCCTCACAGATGGTCAGCGCCAGCTTTTCCCCACCCAACTCGAACAGGCAAGGCGCGTTGCCGGCCTGGAAATAGCGCTTCTCGTCGAACACCCGGTAGTTCGGCAAATGCTGCTTGAAATACTCATGCCGCGGGCGGATGTCGCCGGGAAACAGCACACCCGCAGCGTTGCGCCGGATGCCGTTGCGCACCGCCGGGTAGCCCAGCACCACCGGCACTTCGATACCTTCGCCAATACGGGCCAACGCTTCATCGATACGGCTGTTGAGGCTGGGGCGCAGCAGCAAATCTTCCGGCGGATAGCCGGTGAGCATCAATTCCGGGAACAGCACCAGCTCGGCGCCCAGTAACGTGCGTGCCTCGCGGGCTGCCGCCAGCACTCTGTCCGCGTTGCCTTCGATATCCCCCACCAGCGGATTGCGCTGAGCCATCACGATTCGCATATTTCAAAAACCTACACCTGATGTCCGGTCGAGAGCGCTCCGCCTTTGCCGAGTGCGCCTTTGTCATTGCTGCGCTGATTGTACTCTGTAGCGCTTTGTCTTTGGGAACCGAAACAGGCCATCGGGGCGAAGAGGCAACAGACGCTTCTTTTGTGATAGCCTGTTCACACACGGATCGGTAATTCCAATAACTAGAAAATTCCCACAATCAGCAATGAACGACATCACTTCGCCACAGACGGCAGCCGACAAGGAACTGATCGGCAAGACTCCGGCAATGCAGCAACTCAAGCGGCGCATCCGCAAGCTGGCGCAAAGCCAGGCCGCCATTTACATCAGCGGTGAATCGGGCAGCGGCAAGGAACGGGTAGCGCGCCTCATCCACCGGCTTGGTCCGCGCCGGCACAAGCCTTTCGTCGCCGTGAACTGCGGCGCCATTCCTTCCGAACTGATGGAAAGCGAGTTCTTCGGACACCGCAAGGGCAGCTTCACCGGCGCCATGGAGGACCGCAAGGGCCTGTTCCGGGAGGCCAGCGGCGGTACGCTGTTCCTCGATGAGGTAGCGGACCTGCCCCTGTCCATGCAGGTGAAACTGCTCCGTGCCATCCAGGAAAAGACCGTGCGACCGCTGGGCGAAACCAGCGAGGTCGCCGTCAATCTGAGGCTTCTGTGCGCCACTCATCACGACCTTCATGCCGAGATGGTCGCCGGCCGCTTCCGTCAGGATCTGTACTACCGCATCAACGTCATTGAAGCGCACGTACCGGCGTTGCGTGAACGCAGTGAAGACATTCCGATGCTGATCGACCACTTTCTCTCAGAGTTCGGATCAGACCGGGATCTGCCGCCCAGGATAGCCAGCCAGGCGCTGGACGCCCTGCGGCAGTACCACTACCCCGGCAACGTGCGCGAGCTGGAAAACATCCTGGAACGGGCCCTGACACTTTGCGAGAGCGACGTCATCGAGGTGGAACACCTGCATCTGCCGTCCGCCGAGCGTCTGCTTGTGGAACGGCACGACGGCCATCACCGCCCTCCATGGCAGACACTGGCCGCGTATCGCCAGGAAATCGAAAAGCGGGAGATTCTGCACGCTCTGGAAATGACGCAGTGGAATCGCACCGCCGCGGCGAAAAAACTGGGCATGACCTTTCGTGCCCTGCGCTATCACATCGACAAGCTGGGGCTGAATCAGGGCAAAAACGCGTAGTCGACCGGGTTCAGTGTCGGCTGTTCGCCACAGATGACCTGTGCCAGCAATTCGGCACTGGCCGGTGCCGACACCAGGCCGTTGCGATAATGTCCTGCCGCCCCGTAAAGCCCTGGGCAACCAGGCAGTTCGCCCAGCCACGGCCAGAGCCGCTCACAGCCCGGTCGCACACCGGCCCAGTGATGTTGCGGCTGTTGCGAGGCCAGCTCCGGCAGCAGGCGGGCCGCCTGCATCCGCAAGTGCGCCCGGTCGGCCGCGGTGGGTCGCGGATCATCACCACGATGATGGGTGGAGCCCACCAGCAAGGCGCCATCGGCGCGAGGAATGAGATAGCCGTTTTCGGTGAGCATGGTGGCGGGCACCCGGCCCGGCGCAACGCGGTACAATAGAATCTCGCCACGCGCCGGAAACAGTCCGGGACGGACCCCCAGCGGCGCCAGCAAGCGGTCACCCCAGGCGCCGGCGGCGATCAGCACTTGCGGTGCGCTCAGCGCTTCACCGTCCACCAGCGCCAGACGTCCGCCACCGGACGCCAGCGGGGTCACCGCCTCGACACGAGCATCGCGGAACACCGCCCCCTGCTGTCGCAGCGCTTCGTGCAATGCCTTCAGTACACGCGGGTTGCGAATGTTGCCGATATCCGGAAACCAGAGCCCTTCACCCTGTACCCCGTCACGCAAATGTTCCTGCGCCAGCGCCGGCTGACAGCGGAACCGCCAGCGCCGCGCCCATTCCAGCGCCTGCGCCTGCTCTTCGCCTTCGGCGGCGACCCACAGGCCGCTGTCGTTGAGGTCGTCGTCACGCAGCCCGGCCCGCCCGCGCAGGCGCGTCACCAGTGTTCTATAGCGGGATGAGGAATCCGCCGTCAGCCGGTTCATGGCGTCCGGGTAACGCCAGGCAAACAGCGGAGAGAGAATGCCACCGCCGGCCCAGGAGGCCGGCGGATAGCGGTCGGCGGCGCTGACCACGGTCACCCGCGCACCACGATCCATCAACTCCAGCGCGGAAAGCAGGCCCACCATGCCTGCTCCCACGATGAGCACGTCACTCATAGTCATTCAGGTCAATTGCTTACAGGAAGAGTAGCAACAGTAGCACAGAGTAACGGCGGCCGGGGGCTACACTAGCAAAGCCGGCCCATCATTCGGAGGGCCGGCCATGGCATGGAGACGCTCATGAAAGTCGCATTACCGCCGCCGGGGATGGTGGCAAACGGTTTTACCCTGCTGGAGCTGCTGGTGTCGTTGCTGGTGGTTGCCATTCTGGTCAGCGGCGCGGCCCAGGCCAGCCGCCACTGGCTGCCGGCCGAGAGAGTCACCATCGCCAGCAATCAGGTGCTCGGGCTGATGCGGCAGGCGCAACTGCGCGCCAGCCTGCACGGCCCGGTGCTGTTGTGTGACGGCCATTCGCAGTGCGAGACGTTCGACACTACCGACCGGTTGCTGCTCGCCGACGACCTCGACGGTGACGGCCGCGCCCAGCGAGCGGACATCATCACGCGCCTGCGGCTGCCACCGGGGACCACGCTGAGCTGGAGCCGCTTTCGTGGCGACGCCCTGCGTTACGGCCAACGCGGCACCCTGTTTTACCAGAATGGACATTTCCTGATCTGCAACCATCAGCACGCCAGAAGCCTGATCATGAACGTGATCGGCACGGTGCGCATCGAGCCGGCGGACGGCGACGACTGCCCGCTTCCCTGACGGGTTGCGGTCAGTTCGCGTTCCAGGTGGAACCGGCACCGGGAACGCAAACAGGCTGCCCCGGTTGCCGGCAGGTTTGTCCCAGGCTGTCGAGCATCAGGGCGCCGTCGCCTGCCATCATGGAACCTTCCCTGGGCATTGCGGTGATCACGTAGGACGCGCCAGCGTCGGAAAGCGTCAGTTCCGTACGGTAGTATTCGCTCCCCGCCAACGGTGGTGAAAGCGCCTCGACGGTGGCGCCCTGATAGGAAAAATGGCGGGCTCGATAATGTTCCAGCGATGCCGCCAACGCCATCAGCCGGCCCTGGCAGGTGGACCGGTGCGCCCTCTGCGCCAGCGTCGTATAGGCCGGATAGGCCACCAGCGCCAGCACCACGACAATCACCGTGACGGTCAACAGTTCAATCAGCGTGAAACCACGCATCATCCACCCCCATCGGATGCCAGCCAGGCTTCCGCTTCCGCCGGGCTCAGCGGGCGCCAGCCACTACGGTGCAGGCCGCTGCCCTGTACTGGCACTTCGGCGGTGGGCCCGGGCTTTCTGATGACCGCTTCCTGCAAGTGATACTCGTGACGCCCGAAACGAGCGATGGTTGCTTCGCCGAGAATCGCTATGCGGTATTCCACCACTGCCGCGGCGGGTCCCTCGCCATCACTGGTATCGGTGCCGCTGTCGGCGACTGGCCGGTAACCGATCCGCCGGGCACGGGATGCGGCCACCACCAGCGCACGGGAATCAAGATGATCACCGCTTCCGCAAGCGCCATCCTGGTGCTGAACGGCCAGCGTCACGCATTGCCTCAGGGGCTCTCCATCAAGCAGACGCCGCAAGCGCCCGGGCTGGTTTTCCAGCGCCCTGAGCGTCGCGTCGATGGCAGACTCGGCCCCGGCGAACGCCATGGCATCGATCTCGGCGCCCGTAGCAATCCTGGCGCTGAACAGGCTGGCCCGCAGTGCGGTAACGCCGAGCAACGAGATGGCCATCAGAATCAGCAACGTCAGCAGCAATGCCGCGCCCCGCTGTCGGCGGGCCTCCCATGGCAGGCTGATCGGATGCGCGACCATGGTCAGATCCGGGTCCATGAATAGTTGCGCAGCGCCACGCTGATGGTAAAGCGGCGAAACAATGCCCTGGCGGGCGCAATCGATGCATCCTGGTCCAGCAGATACCAGGTTCTGGCCTCCGACTCGCCCAGCGCGTTGCTTTCCGCCGCCAGCAACAGTGACAGCTTGACGCTCAGCACCGCTCGCCCGTTGATGGCATCGGCGGTCACATACTGTCCGGCAAAGGGTATGCCGTCCTGGTTGTCGTCCACTCCGTACAGCACCTGAAAGCCGCGAACGCCGGCCAGCAGTTTCACGCCTCCGGTGAGCGACCGCGCCAGATTCCCTTCGCACATCAGGTAGCCACGCTGATCCACCCAGTAAGTATCGACCACCCTGACCCGGTCTTGCGCGTCCTCACTGCGGTGCCCCTCGCAATCCTCGAACGCGAGGTAACGGATGGTGAGCCGGTCATTGCCGCTCCCGCCATCAGTGGAACCGGGCAAGCCATCGGTGGTTTCAGTGACGATGCCGGACAGAACGGTCGTATCGTCCCGTGCACCGGCAAACCCCGCCATGCGCACATCATCGGCGATGAAACGCATCGCCAGTTGGCCGTGCTGTTGCAGTTGCAGGCCGATTTGCTGGAGCGCAAAGGTACGCCGGCTGGTGGAAAACAGGGACAGAGCCGCGGCGCCAACCAGCAAACCCAGGGCCATCGCCACCATCAGTTCGACGAGGCTGAAACCGGTCTGCCGCACCATCCCGGAGGTCGGCGCAATCATCACCGGCCTCCGGCAAGCACGACGCAATTCAAGCCCCCGCCGATACCGGTCGGGGGGTCGCCGGTTCGTTTCTCGTCGAGGCAGGAAACCGTGCTTTGCCCTCCCCAGGACACCAGCACACAGGAAGACGTTTCGCCAGTGCCCGCGGAGGTACAAGGCGCCACGGCAATACGCCCGGAAGGCAGATCATTGGCCGCCTGCCAGGTCAGTTGGCGAACCTCCCAGGCCCGCATGGCGGCGCTGTCACAGGGCCGGGCAATGCAGCCGGTGCGATCCGGCGGTGGCGAGCCCGCAACGATACCGGCTTGCGACCAGTCACCATCAACCCAGCCACCCGCCGGATTCACCCGCATCAATTCCAGCGCGCTGCGCGCCAGCATCACCGCTCGCGCGCGGGTTTGCGCCGCCGACGCGCCTTTCAAGGCCGCCAGCTGCAAACCGGCGTACCCCAGCACGCCGACCGCCAGCACCAGCAGCGCCGCCAACACCTCCACCAGCCCCACACCCCGTTGGCATCCAATCCCTTTGTTCCCGTCCATGACTGTTCTTCCGTGACTCTTCTTCCGCGATTATTCTTCCATGATTGGCCCGTTCGCAGTGAACGACTGTCAATCTAACAGGGGAGATGAGAGCTTCAAACAGCCATTGACGAGCGGTACTGGGGGAGGGATCAGCGGTATCAGTGTTTGCCGGTACCGCCGGCGGCATTCTCAGGCGCTGTCGCCGGCGGATGACGCAATGCCTTGGGCATGGAGAAACGGATATTCTCTTCCCGGCCGGATATTTCCACGGCATCACCGCCGCCCAGCTCGCGCAGACGCGCCACCACCTGATGCACCAGCTCTTCCGGGGCACTGGCCCCGGCGGTGACACCGACGCATTTCCGGCCAGCCAGCCAGCCGGGTTCGATCATGGCGGGGTCGTCCAGCAGATGAGCCTGGGTGCCGCAACGCTCGGCCAGTTCGCGCAGGCGGTTGGAGTTGGAGCTGTTCACCGAGCCCACCACCAGCACCAGATCACACTCCAGCGCCAGTTGCCGGACGGCATCCTGACGGTTGGTGGTGGCGTAGCAGATATCCTCGCGGCGCGGGCCGAGGATGTTCGGGAAGCGTTGCCGCAGAGCGTCGATGATGCGCGCGGTATCGTCCACGCTGAGGGTGGTCTGGGTGACGAAAGCCAGCCTGTCCGGGTTCTCCACCTCGAGACGCGCCACGTCTTCTTCGTTTTCCACCAGATACATGCGCCCCCCTTTGGAGGTGTCGTACTGGCCCATGGTGCCCTCCACCTCGGGATGTCCCTGGTGGCCAATCAGCACCGCCTCGCGTCCCTCGCGGGCATAGCGGATCACCTCCATGTGCACCTTGGTGACCAGCGGGCAGGTGGCGTCGAACACTTTCAGCTCCCGCCGCCCCGCCTCGTCCTGCACCGCCCGGGCCACGCCGTGGGCGCTGAAAATGACGATGGCATCGTCGGGAATCTCATCCAGCTCCTCGACGAATATCGCCCCGCGCTGGCGCAGGCCGTCCACCACATAGCGGTTGTGAACCACTTCGTGACGGACATAAACCGGCGGCCCGAACACATCCAGGGCACGTTTGACGATCTCGATGGCGCGATCGACACCGGCACAGAAACCGCGAGGGTTGGCGAGACGAATTTGCATGACGGAACCTGTAGAAGTGAGCGCTCATTGTAGCGCCCGGGCCGCCGTCTTTGAACCATGAGAGCCTGGCAATGACTGCCGCTCTATTGACAAATATGACAACATGTTGTCATAAATAGCCTGACACAACCGTGGAGAACCTGTCATGAGAGGACTACAAGGCAAGACCGTTATCGTCACCGGCGGCGGTGGCGGCATTGGCGGCGCGCTGTGCCGGCGCTTTGGCGAAGAGGGCGCCCTGGTGGCCGTGTTCGATCTCGACCCACAAGCGGCCGAGGCGACCTGCCAGGCCGTCGAGCAAGCCGGCGGTCGGGCCCGCGCCCATACCCTGGATATCACCGACTATCAGGCTGTCGGCGAAGCGGTCGCGGCGGTGAGCGCGGATTTCGGCCCTCCCGCGGTGCTGGTCAACAACGCCGGCTATGACCGTTTCATGCCCTTTCTCGATACCGACCCGCAAATATGGCGCCCGCTGATCGACATCAACCTGGTCGGCGCGCTGAACCTGCACCATCAGGTGCTGCCGGGCATGGTCGAGGCCGGCCGGGGCCGGATCATCAACATCGCCTCGGACGCGGCGCGCGTGGGCTCCTCCGGCGAGGCGGTCTACGCCGCCTGCAAGGCCGGTCTGCTGGGGCTGAGCAAGACGCTGGCGCGGGAGCTGGCGCGCAAAGGCATCACCGTCAACGTGGTCTGCCCCGGCCCCACCGACACGGCGCTGCTCAAAGGCGTGACCGACACGGCGGGCAATCCAGAAAAGCTGCGCGAAGCCTTCCGCCGCGCCATCCCCATGGGACGGCTCGGCCAGCCCGATGATTTCGCCGGTCTGGTGGCGCTGCTCGCCAGTGACGATGCCGCCTTCATCACCGGCCAGGTGATCAGCGTTTCCTGCGGCCTGACCATGGCCGGCTGACAGCCGGTCGGGTCGCCACCCCCCCGTTACGAAAGGAAACAATCATGGATTTTGCTTTCACTGACGCACAGCAGGCCATTGCGGACAGCGCGGCGCGGCTGGCCGCCGAAATCATCGCGCCGGGCTACCGCGAACGGGAGCGGGCCGGTCGCATCGAGCCGTCGTTGATCCGCCGCCTGGGCGAATTGGGCCTGCTCGGCGCCGAGCTAGCGGAAGAGTACGGCGGCAGCGGCCTGGACTGCACCACCAGCGGCATCATCATCGAGCAGATCGCCGGCGCCGATTTCAACGTCGCCTATCTGCCGCTGCTGGCGTCCCTGAACGGCCAGATCATCGCCACTCATGCGCAACCGTCACTGGCCCGCCATTGGCTGACGAAAATCACCGCCGGCAACGCCATCGCCTGTCTGGCGCTCACCGAACCCCATGGCGGCTCGGACGCGGCCAGCCTGCGGCTCAGGGCGGAGCGCCACCGGGATCATTACATTCTCAACGGCGAAAAAACCTCGATTTCGATGGCCGACCAGGCCCAGGTGGCGGTGGTGTTCGCCCGCACCGGCCAGATCGAGCAGAAAGCCGCCGGCATCAGCGCTTTTCTGGTGCCCATGGACAGCAGCGGCATCAGTACCGAGCGCTTCGAGGATTCGGGGCAGCGGGCCATCGGCCGCGGCTCGATCTTTTTCGATAACGTGAAAGTACCCGCCGATCATCGGCTCGGCGAGGAAAACCAGGGCTTCAGGCAGGTCATGCAGGGGTTCGACTACAGCCGTGCGCTGATCGGCCTGCAATGCCTGGCGGTGGCCCGCCAGTCGCTGCGGGAAACCTGGCGCTGGTTGCAGGAACGGCACGCTTTCGGCCAGCCGCTGGCGGCCTTCCAGGGGCTCACCCACCCGCTGGCGGAATACCAGACCTGGGTGGAAGCGGCGCGCCTCCAGTGTTATTTCTCGCTATGGAGCAAGGACCAGAACCTGCCACACAATGCCAGCGCGGCGATGAACAAGTGGTGGGCCCCCACCCTGGCGTTCGACACCATCAAACAATGCCTGCTGGCGCACGGCCACAGTGGTTACGGCGAGGACCTGCCGCTGGCGCGGCGCCTGCGTGACGTGCTCGGCTTGCAAATCGGCGACGGCACCGCCCAGATCATGAAAAACATTATTGCCCGCGAGACACTGCGAACATGATACCTTTGCCCTTTGCGCCTCAACCTTTCGCGCTTCAGGCTTTTACGCTATTGCCTTTCAGCTCTTCACCTTCTGGAAAAGGGGAAACGATCCATGCCCAATGTGGATTCAGGTGCCGCCGCCAACCGCCTGTTTTTCCGGCTGTTTCAGACCGGCAACACGCTGCAGCGGCAAGTGCAGAAGGAGATGGGCATCAGCACGGTGCAATGGGCGGTACTGGGGGCACTGTCCCGCGAGGATGCGATCAGCGGGATGTCGTTCAATGAGCTGACCGAATATCTGCTGGTCAGCCGTCAGAGTCTGGACGGCGTGCTCAAGCGGCTGGAGCGCGACGGCCATGTGCAGCGCACGCCGCACCCCAAGGATGGCCGCGCCCGGCTGGTCCACCTTACCGAAAACGGCCGCGCCTTCTGGGAGGGCCTGCAACAGCGCATCTACCGCTTCTACGGCCGGGCGCTGGACGGTTTCAGCCTCGACGAAACGCTCGATCTGGTCAACCGGCTCAACCGCTTGCAACACGGTCTGCTGGATGTACACCTTGACAGGGACTAGTTGAGGCGCACCGGTTGTTCCGGGGCATCATGCTCCACCTTGATGATCTCCACCTCGAAGGTGAGATCGCGCCCCGCCAGCGGGTGATTGAAATCCACCGTTACCCACTCATCATCCAGCGCCGCCACCATGCCAGGTACTTCACTGCCGGAGGCATCGGTGAAGCCCATCACCAGGCCGACTTCCAGCTTGCTCTGATCGGCAAAGGTATCGCGACGGTATTGCAGCACATTCTGCTCGTTGTGGTCGCCAAATCCCGATTCGGCATCGAGATAGACGCTGCGACGGTCCCCGGCACGAAGGCCGAGCAAGGCACGCTCGAAGCCCGGCAGCAACGATTCATCGCCCCAGGAAAAACTCGCCGGCTCACCGCCGAACGTGCTGTCCATTTCCGTGCCGTCCATCAGACGCACGGCGAAGTGCAGAGTGATACGGGTCTGCGGCCCGGCCTTTAACTGCTCAGTCATGATGACGGCGTGCTCCCAACAGGATGTCGAGAATGATCAGGATCGCCCCCACGGTAATCGCGGAATCGGCGATATTGAAGGCCGGAAAATGCTGAAGGCCCCAGTGGAAATCCAGAAAATCCACTACGTGCCCCAACACGATCCGGTCATAAAGGTTGCCCAGCGCACCGGCCAGAATCAGCGCCAGCGCCGCGCCTTGCAATTTCTCTCCGGAGCGCAGCCGCGCCAGCCAGGTGAGAATCAGCAGCGCCGCAGCCAGCGCGATGAGAGTGAAAAACCAGCGCTGCCAGCCGCCCGCGTCGGCCAGAAAACTGAACGCCGCCCCGGAATTGTAGGCCAGCGTCAGATTGAACACCGGCAGCACTTGCAGCCGTTCATAAAGCTGAAAGTGCGCCACCATGGCGTGCTTGGCCAGTTGATCCACCACCAGCACCAGAATGGTCAGCCACAGCCAGCCCAGTTGGCCTGGCAGGCGGCGCTTGCTCATCCCCGCCTGTGCGCCGGTGGTGGAGCGATCCGCTTCAGGCATAAGCACGATCCTCGCCGGGGCCTTCCACGTTGGTGACGCAACGGGCACAGAGTTCCGGATGTTCCGGGTCGGCGCCCACATCCGCGCGGTAATGCCAGCAGCGCACGCACTTGGTGTGCTCCGATGGTGTCACCTTCACCTTGAGGCCGGGCACCAGGCTGGCTTCCAGCTCCTGCGGAGCGGCGGACAGCGGCTCGAGGGTGACCGTGGAGGTGATGGTCACGAAGCGCAGTTCATCGCCGAGCCGGCCCAGCAACGCGGCCAGCTCCGGGCTCACGTAGAGGGTGGCGTCCGCCGCCAGATTGGCGCGCAACTCCTTGCGGTTGCGCGCTTCCTCGATGGCCTTGTTGACCGCCTGCTTGACCGCCTGGATCTGCTCCCAGAAGGCCAGATCCATGTCGCTGTCCGCCGGCAGATCGAACAGCCCCTCATACCAGGTAGTGAGGAACACGGATTCCGGTTTGTCGCCCGGCAGATATTCGAACACTTCCTCGGCGGTGAAGCTGAGGATCGGCGCCATCCAGCGCACCAGCGCCTGGGCGATATGGTACAGCGCGGTCTGGCAGGAGCGCCG
>CAYMKZ010000062.1:0-540 GCA_964391345.1 uncultured Alcanivorax sp. | reverse complement strand
GTGTACTGGCGATCCTTGATGATGTCCAAATAGAAACCACCCATTTCCACCGCGCAGAAATGATGCAGCCGCTGATAGACCTGATGGAACTGGTAACCGCTGTACAGCTCGCGCAGATCCGCCTGCAACTGTGCGGTACGGGCCACCGCCCAGCGGTCCAGCGCCAGCATCTGCTCCGGCGCCACCGCGTTGTTTTGCGGATCGAAACCGCTCAGGTTGGAAAGCAGGAAACGCGCCGTGTTGCGGATGCGCCGGTAGCTGTCCGCCACCTGCTTGAAGATGTTCTTGGACACCGTCATCTCACCGCGATAGTCCGTGGAGGCGATCCACAGACGCAGGATGTCGGCGCCGAGGTCGTTCCACACTTCCTGGGGCGCGATCACGTTGCCCAGCGATTTGGACATCTTGCGGCCTTGCTCGTCCACAGTGAAGCCGTGGGTAAGCACGCCCTTGTAGGGGGCGTCGTCGCGCATGGCGATGCTGGTCAGCAGTGACGACTGGAACCAGCCGCGATGCTGGTCGGAGCCTTCCAGGTAGAGG
>CAYMKZ010000061.1:0-16812 GCA_964391345.1 uncultured Alcanivorax sp. | reverse complement strand
CGCGCAGTATGACGTGGAATACCAACGCGCAGTATGACGTGGAATACCAACGCGCAGTATGACGTGGAGTACCAACGCGCAGTATGACGTGGGGTGCCAAGCAGTGCATGGATTTAGCGATAAGTGAAGCGCACCCACCGGTTGCGAGGTTGTCAATGTCGAGAATGGTGCGGGAAAATGAAACCAGCGGCTTGCGCGAGCGCCTGTTCTTCGCGCGCAGCCTGCTGACCACGCTGCGCTCCGATACGGCGGCACCGGTGGGCGCGCGTCTGGCGTTGCGCGGTGGCGTGCTGTTTCATCTTTACTCGGTGCTGGTGGGCATTGCCCGCGAGGCTGCCCGCCATCATCAGATTCCCGGCCATCAGGATCTGATCAGCCTGGCCGCTGTGGAGAAAGCGTTCGCCGACGCCGGTCAGTCCGCACCGGAAATCAAGCTGCTGGCACAGGCCCGCGCCAGCCATGCCGACATGATCTGCTGGCTGGATCGGGAGGTGCGCACGGCCATGGGCGCGGCCGGCTTGGCGCGGCGCGCCGCGGCCGAGCCACATGATGGTCTGGTGATACGCGCCGAAGACCCCTATGCGCCGCTGGCGCCGGGTGATCTGGAGCGTCTGGCGGTGGCGGCGGAGCGTGTCGAAAGCCTGATCGAGCAGTGCCAGCTGTATCGGGAAGAATGGTAGCCGGTCACCGCTCGCGGCTCTTTGCACGGCCCGCTGACGGGGGACGGATGGCTTGACCCGCCAAGCCTTCGAACATAAGTTTGAAACGTCTGTTCCCAACATGAGATTTCCCATGGCCCAGCTGGATACCATGAAACGCATTCTCGATGCGGCGGAAGTGCTGTTTGCCCAGAAAGGTTTCGCGGAGACCAGTTTGCGCGCCATTACCGGCAAGGCCGGTGTCAATCTGGCGGCGGTGAACTACCATTTCGGTTCCAAGGATGCCTTGATTCAGGCGGTGTTCGAGCGTTACCTGACGCCGTTCTGCCAGGCCCTGAACAGCAAGGTCGAAGAGCTGGAAAAGCAGGGCGATGTATCGCTGGAGCTGCTGTTTTCGCTGATATCCCGGCTGGCGCTGGGTTCCCAGGACGACGAGCCGCGCCGGGCGATGATCTTTTTCCGCCTCGCCGGCCAGGCCTACAGCCAGCCGCAGGGCCATTTGCGCGCCTATCTCCGTGACCACTACGGCGAGGTGTTTCACCGCTTCCTCGGCCTGCTGCGCGCCGCAGTACCGGAGGTGCCGCCCATGGAGCTGTTCTGGCGCGTTCATTTCAGCCTCGGCGCGGTGATTTTCACCCTGTCGGGCATGGAATCGTTGCAGGCCATCAGCGCAGCGGATTTCAACGAGACGGTCACCGCCACCCGCATCACCAACCACCTTCTGCCGTTCGTGGTCGGCGGCATCAAGGGATAGCGTCATGCACATCACCATCTCGCTGTCGCGCCAGTCGCTCACTCTGGAAGGCCCCGACGGCCTGCTGCGGCGGTATCCGGTGTCCACCGCCCTGGCCGGGGCGGGAGCGCGCAACGGCAGCGGCGCGACGCCGTTGGGGCGGCATTTGGTGCGGGCCCGTTTCGGCGCCGGGATGCCGGAGGGCGCGGTCTTTGCCGGGCGCCGTTTCACGGGTGAAATCTACAGCCCGGAGCTGGCTGGCAGCGATCCGCAGCGGGACTGGATGCTGAGCCGCATTCTGTGGCTGGGCGGCGCCGAAGCGGGCCGCAATCAGGGCGGTAACGTGGATAGTTTTCGCCGCTTTATTTATATTCACGGCACGCCGGACAGCGAGCCCATGGGCGAGCCGGCTTCACACGGCTGCGTCCGCATGCGCAACGCCGATGTCATCGAGCTGTTTGCATGGGTGCCGGTGGGTACGCCGGTGGAAATCGTTCCCTGACGGGCAGCGGCGCCATTACAGGAACTGCGAATTTCATGTCGATCGAAGCTACTCCCCAGCCTCTGTTGATGCTGGATCTGCA
Organism: uncultured Alcanivorax sp.; assembly: GCA_964391345.1. GTDB lineage: Bacteria > Pseudomonadota > Gammaproteobacteria > Pseudomonadales > Alcanivoracaceae > Alloalcanivorax. The sequence continues at coordinate 14,836 of CAYMKZ010000061.1, read as the reverse complement.
AGGTGTTGCGCTCAGCGCCGAGGAGCGCGAGCTGCTGGCGCACCCGGCGGTGGGCGGGCTGATTCTGTTCAGCCGCAATTACCAGGACCGGCAACAACTGGCCGCCCTGATCGGCGAGGTGCGCGCTGTGCGGCCCGATATGCTGATCGCGGTGGATCAGGAAGGCGGGCGCGTGCAGCGCTTCCGCGACGGCTTCGTGCGCCTGCCGCCGATGGCCGCGCTTGGCCATGATTACCAGCGCGCCCCGGCGCAGGCACTGCAAGCCGCCGATCTGCTTGGCGAACTGATGGCGGAGGAGCTGCGCGCCCTGGATATCGACATCAGTTTCGCCCCGGTGCTGGATCTCGACCATGGCACCAGCACGGTGATCGGTGATCGCAGCTTCGCCGCCGACCCGGCAACGGTGGTGGCGCTGGCCGGCGCTTTCATGGACGGCATGGCGCGGGCCGGCATGGCCGCCACCGGCAAGCATTTCCCCGGCCACGGCCATGTGCGCGCCGATTCCCACCTGGAGCTGCCGGAGGATGGCCGCTCACGGCAGCAACTGGCCGCCGATCTGGCGCCGTTCCGGGCGCTGGCGCCGCGCCTTGACGGCATCATGCCGGCCCATGTGCGTTACGCCGCCGTGGATGCCGCGCCCGCCGGTTTTTCCCGTTATTGGCTGCAAGACGTGCTGCGCGGCGAGTGCGGCTATCGGGGAGTGATCTTCTCCGATGATCTGGGCATGGCCGGCGCCGCCGTGGCCGGTTCCTTCACCGAACGCGCCGCCGCCGCCCTCGGCGCCGGTTGCGACATGGTGCTGGTGTGCAACGACCGGGCCGGTGCCGTTGCGGTATTGCAATGGCTGGAAGGGCAGCGGTTCACGCCGCGGGTGCCGGCCGCCGCCCTGCGCGGCAAGGCCCGCGCGCCCATGCCTCCGGCGCGCCGCCAGGCTGCCGAGCGGGCCGCCGCCCGACTGGGAGAGCACTGAGCGATGACGCTGACCGATACCGTCAAACAGGAACTGCTGCGTGTGCGGCGCACGGCCCGCGAGCTGTACAGCCGGGAGCAGGTGACGGCCGCCATCGCGCGCATTGCCGGCGAGCTTGGCGACGACTACGCCGAGCGCTTCCCGATTTTCATCACCATCATGAACGGTGGCCTGGTGTTCGCTGGCGAATTGCTGACGCAACTGGATTTCCCGCTGGAAGTGGACTACCTGCACGCCAGCCGCTACCGCGGCGCAACCAGCGGTGGAGAGATACATTGGGTGGTCACCCCTGGCGCTGGCCTGGCGGGCCGTGACGTGGTGATCCTCGACGACATCCTGGACGTCGGCGCCACGCTGCTGGAGATTGTCGCCGCCTGCCGCGCCCAGGGGGCCCGCAGCGTGAAAACCTGCGTGCTGGTGGACAAGGACCACGACCGCAAGGCCCAGGCCGGGCTCAAGGCGGATTACACCGCCCTGCACGCGGAAGATGCCTATCTGTTCGGCATGGGCATGGATTACAAGGGTTACTGGCGCAATGCGCCGGGCATCTTTGCCGTCGATGAAACCGCCATGGCGGAGCACACACCATGACTCTGGCCTTTATCGGCGGTACCGGCCTGGCGCGCATGGACGGCATGCAGGTGCGTGAGCGCCACGTTGTTCACACCCGGTTTGGCGACCCTTCGGCGGCCATTGTCGAAGGCACGCTGGCGGGCACCAAGGTGCTGTTTCTGGCCCGCCACGGTGACCCGCATGTGCGCCTGCCGCACCAGGTGAATTACCGCGCCAACATCCTGGCCCTCAAGGAGGCCGGCGCCAGTGCCATCATTGCCGTCAACGCGGTGGGTGGCATTACCGCGGCGGCCGGCGATCTGGTGATTCCGGAGCAGATCATCGATTACACCTGGGGCCGGGACAGCACCTTCTTTGATGGTCCGGACGAACCGCTGATACATATCGACTTTTCGTGGCCGTTCGATGCGGATTTGCGCCGTCGCCTGAGCAGCGCTCTGGCCGCCACCAATCTGCCCTGGCGTGACGGCGGCTGCTATGCCGCCACCCAGGGGCCGCGCCTGGAAACCGCCGCCGAAATCCGCCGGCTGGAAAACGACGGCAATACCATCGTCGGCATGACCGGCATGCCGGAGGCGGTGCTGGCCAGGGAGCTGGAGATTCCCTACGCCATGCTGTCGCTGGTGGTCAATCCGGCGGCGGGCAAAGTCGATCGGGAGATCACCCTGGCGGAGATCGAAGCCGTGCTGCGCGGCGGCATGGCCGGCGTCTGTGAGGTGCTGGCCTCAGTCGCCGCCGGCTGGCACCAATAGCAGGCGGCTGAAAAACTGTCTGCGTTGCTCTGGCTGCTTCGAAAATGTTTTTCAGCTGCCTGCCAAGGCTTTTGTTAATAGGACTTCGGCAACCCCAGCACTTTTTCGGCGATATAGCAGAGCACCAGTTGCGGGCTGACCGGGGCGATGCGCGGGATGAAAGATTCGCGCAGATAACGCTCCACATGGTATTCCTTGGCGTAACCGAAGCCGCCGTGCGACATCACGGCGGTCTGGCAGGCGTTGAAGCCGGCTTCACCGGCCAGGTATTTGGCGGCGTTGGCCTGCGCTCCGCAGTGCTCGCCACGGTCGTAGAGAGAGGCGGCCTTGAAGATCATCAGATCGGCGGCTTCCAGCTCCATCCAGCACTTTGCCAGCGGGTGCTGGATGCCCTGGTTCTGGCCGATGGGGCGGTTGAACACTACCCGCTCGCGGGCGTAATCGGTGGCCCGGCGCAGCGCCGCACGTCCCAGCCCGACAGTCTCCGCGGCGATCAGAATGCGTTCCGCGTTCATGCCGTGCATGATGTACTTGAAGCCCTTGCCTTCCTCGCCGATGCGGTGCGCCACCGGCACTTCCAGGTCATCGATGAACAGCTCGTTGGAATCCACCGCCTTGCGGCCCATCTTCTCGATCTCGCGCACCTGTACGCGGCTGCGGTCCAGATCGGTGTAGAACAGGCTCAGCCCGTCGGTGTGGTTCCTGACCTCTTCCAGCGGCGTGGTGCGCGCCAGAATCAGCATCTTTTCCGCCACCTGGGCGGTGGAAATCCACACCTTGGCGCCGTTGAGGATGTATTTGTCACCCTGGCGTTCGGCGCGCACTTTCAACTGCGTGGTGTTGAGGCCGGTATTCGGTTCAGTGACCGCGAAACAGGCGCGCTCCTCGCCGGCCACCAGCGGTGGCAGCATGGTCTGCTTCTGTTCCTCGCTGGCGAAAGCCACCACCGGGCTCAGCCCGAAGATGTTCATGTGAATGGCGGAGGCGCCGCTGAGCCCGGCGCCGGACTGGCTGATGGTCTGCATCATGATGGTCGCCTCGGTGACGCCCAGCCCGGAGCCGCCGTAGGCTTCCGGAATGCAGATGCCCAGCCAGCCGTCCTTGGCCAGCGCCTGGTGCAGCTCGCTGGGGAAGCCGCCGTGACGGTCGCGCTCCAGCCAGTACTGGTCGTCGAACCGCTCGCAGATGCGGGCGATGGCGTCGCGGATGCTTTCCTGTTCGGATGTCAGTGCAAAATCCATGAGTTACTCCGTTTTTGAGTGAGGGCGGGTCAGGTTTCCCGCTGCAACTGTCGCTGTGCCTTGAGCAAGGCCCGGGCGCATTTTTCCAGGTGTTGTTCGATGCGGTAGAGCGGGCCGACCACGGACAGGCCGTAGCGTTCGCCGGCCAGCTCGATGGTGACGGCGACGCCGCCCAGATCTTCGACGCTCTCGCCGGCGTTGTAGAACCAGCCACGCTGGCGCGATGTTTCGAGGTCCGCGCGCAGGGCCTTGGCGCTGGTGAGCGTGGCCGCTGTCACCCGCTCGAAACGGAAGCGGGCGAGGGCGCTTTGCAGCTCTTGGTCGCTCATGGCGCCGAGAAACGCCTTGCCGGCGGAGCTGCGGTACAGCGGCCGGGTCTCGCCGACTTCGGCGTGGTAACGCACGCTGTTGGGGGATTCGCAAATATCCAGGTAGGTGATTTCGTCACCGTAACGGCCGCTCAGCACGATGGTTTCGCGGGTCGTTTCGCCGAGCCGCGCCAGTACCGGCCGGATGCTTTGCAGCACCGGATCGTGCTCGGCGCTGCGCCGCGCCACGTCCAGCAGACGACGAGTCGGGTAGAGATTCTTCTGGCCGCGCAGCGAGTAGAGATAACCGCGCTCGCGCAACGTATTGATCAGCGCGAAGCAACTGGACACCGGAATGCTCAGCGCGCTGGCCAGCTCCGAGAGGGTCAGCGGCTGTTGTGTCTCGGCGAAGTGCTCGAACAGATCCAGCACCCGGGCGGCGGTCTTGACAGTCAAGGGGATCTCCTACCTTGCTCGATTTTCACATACGTGAAAAATGTTTCCACAGTGAGCAATTTAGCAATTGACCTGCTATATTTCAAGGACCGCGTTATTTCAAGCACAACATTGGCACAACCCATCAGGAGAACGAACATGGCCGGTATGTGGCTGGAAGAATTCGTGCCCGGCATGGTGATCCGTCATGCCATCACGCGCACCGTGAGCGAAGCGGACAACATCGGTTTCACGGTGCAGACCATGAATCCGCAACCATTGCATCTGGATCGTCACTACGCCGCCGCCACCGAATGGGGCCAGCCGCTGGTCAATTCGCTGCTGACGCTGGGCATCATGATCGGCATTTCCGTGCACGAGACGACGCTGGGCACCACGCTGGGCAATCTGGGCATGACCGAGGTGCGTTTCCCGCATCCGCTGTTTCACGGCGACACCCTGCGGGTGGAAAGCGAAGTGATCGAGGCGCGCCCCTCGAAATCGCGCCCCGGGCAGGGCATCGTCACCTTCGAGCACCGCGCCTACAATCAGAACGAAGTGCTGGTGGCCAGTTGCCGCCGTGCTGGTTTGATGCTGGCGCGGCCCGTAGAAGGAGAGCACTGATGCGTTCCTGGCTGTTCGTGCCCGGTAACCGGCCGGCAATGATCGACAAGGCGCGTGAGAGCGGCGCCGACGTGGTGATCATCGATCTGGAAGATTCGGTAATGCCGGACGACAAGGCCGATGCCCGTCAGCAGACGCTGACGGCGTTGCGGGCGCCGCGTCGCGGGCATCGCCTGTGGGTGCGGGTCAACGCGCTCGACACCGAACAATGCCGGCAGGATGTGGCGATGGCGCTGTCCGGCGCTGCCGACGGTCTGGTATTGCCGAAGGCGCAGGGCGGCGACAGCATTCGCGCTTTGGTGCGTCACGCCGAGACGCTGGGCGGGCGCTGTCCGCCGGTGCTGGCGGTGGCCACCGAAACCGCTCAGGCGCTGTTCGGGCTGGGCAGTTACGGTGGGCTTGGGGACACGCTGCACGGGCTGTCCTGGGGCGCCGAGGATCTGTCCGCGAATATCGGCGCCAGCGGCTCCCGTGATGCGCAGGGCGCGCTCACCGGCCCCTACGTGATGGCGCGCAACCTGATGCTGGCCGGCGCGGTGGCCGCCGGAGTGCAGCCGGTGGACGCGGTATGGACCGACTTTCGTGATGCCGAGGGCCTGGAGGCGGAATGCCTGGCCGCGCTGCGCGATGGTTTCACCGGCAAGATGGCCATTCACCCAGCTCAGGTGCCGATCATTAACCGCTGTTTCACGCCCAGCGACGCGGACGTGGCCGAAGCGCGCCGCGTGGTGGCGGCGTTCGAGGCGATGCCGGGGCGGGGCGCGGTGTCGCTGGACGGCAAGATGCTGGATATTCCGCATTTGAAGCGCGCCCGGCGGTTGCTGGCGCGTTGGCAGGCGTTCAGCCGGCAAGGGTGACCGACTTCCAACTCACTCTATGGAGGCCGTCATTCTGCGCGCAGTCGCAGAATCCGGAGCTCTGTGGTTTGTGGATCCTGCGTACTGCGACTTCGCAGATGCTGCGACTTCGCGCAGCATGACGTACCGCTACGCTCCACGCAGGATGACGTGGTTTTTGCAGGCCGCGCAGCGCGGGTGCGCCCTCTATCCGCCCAATGGAAACCGTCATTCTGCGCGCAGTCGCAGAATCCGGAGCTCTGTGGTTTGTGGATCCTGCGTACTGCGACTTCGCAGATGCTGCGACTTCGCAGATGCTGCGACTTCGCGCAGCATGACGTACCGTTACGCTCCACGCAGGATGACGCGGTTTTGACAGCGTGGCAGTGCGCAGCGCATCGACTGCGTCAGGGAAGGGACTTCAGGGTTCGGCGAGCGCGGCGAGCATGGCCATCAGGAAGCGCGAAGCCTGGCCACCGTTGAGGGCACGGTGATCGAAGGTCAGCGAGATCGGCATCTGCATGTCCTCCACCAGTTGTCCGTTACGGATGGCCGGTTGGGCGAAGCGTTTGCCGGCGCCGATGATGGCCACCTGCGGTGGCACCACCACCGGGGTGGCGAAGCGCCCGCCGAGGGGGCCGAAGTTGCTCAGCGACAAAGTGGCGCCCTGCAATTCCCGGGCGGGAATCTTGCGTTGCTCGACGTCGTGGCGCAGCCGCTGCAGGCCGTCGCGCAGATCATCGTCGTCGCGGTGGGCGACGTCGCGCAGTACCGGCACGAACAGGCCGTCGGGGGTGTCCACGGCGATACCCAGGTCGATCTTGTCGATCAGGCGCATGCTCAGGTTGTCGCCGTCGAACCAGGCATTGAGGCGCGGTTCGGCCTGGCAGCCGGCGACGATGGCGCGGATCAGGCGGATCATCACGTCCGTGTGCTGCGGCCAGCCGCCCACGCTGGCCTGGTCGAACAGGCTTACCGGTACCACCTGCTGGCCGGCGCTGGCCATGGCCTTGGCCATGCTGCGGGCGACGCCTTTCAACGGCGTGCTGTCGCCGTGGCTGCTGCGCAGGCGGGTGGCGTGCTGGACGTCCTCCAGGGTGATGGTGCCCGCCGGGCCGCTGCCTTTGAGATGGTCGAGATCCACGTGCAGATGCCGCGCCAGGGCGCGGATCGCCGGGGTAGTGGCGGCGCCGGAGCCGGGTTCGCCGACGGCGCCGGCGATGAAATGATCCGCCCCGTCGTCGTTTTTCTGGGCGTCCGCGTCGCCGACTTCCAGCTCGCCGACCACGCTCTGGCTGCTGTCGGCGTCGTCACCGACGAAGGCCATCAGCGGTTCGCCGGTGTGCACCAGATCGCCCACCGCCACGAACAGCGTCGCCACCGTGCCCTCGTGCGGTGCGGGAATCTCGACGATGGCCTTGGCGGTTTCCACGCTCAGCAGCGGGTCGTCCGCTTGCAGGCTGTCGCCTTCCTTGACGTGCCATTCGACCACCTCGGCTTCCTGCAAACCCTCGCCGAGATCGGGAAGAGTGAAGTAGGGCATGTGGGCCTCCTTCAGTACGCCAGCGTTCGTTGTACGGCGGCGAGAATGCGTTCCTCGTCCGGCAGATAACTCTGCTCCAGCTTGAAATAGGGGATCGGACAGTCGAAGCCGGTGACCCGCTCGATGGGGGCGCGCAGGTGCATCAGTGCGTCGCTGGCCAGGGTGGCGGCAATTTCCGCGCCGAAGCCGGCGCTCAGCGGCGCTTCATGGATGATCACCGCGCGCCCGGTCTTGCTCACCGAGGCCACCAGGGTGTCGCGGTCCAGCGGATTGAGGCAGGCCACGTCGATGACTTCCGCGGCCACGTCGTCCTGCTTGAGCCGGTCGGCCACGGCCAGGGTTTCGTGGATCATCGCTCCCCAGCTGATCAGCGTGACGTCGCTGCCGGCGCGCAGCGTGAAGCAGCTGTCCAGCGGCAGGGGATCCTGATCGAGTTTCACCGGCAGGCGCTTGATGCGATACAGCCGTTTCGGCTCCAGAAACAGCACCGGATCGGGGCAGGCGATGGCGGCACGCAACAAACCATAGGCGCGCGCCGGCGACGAGGGAATCACCACCCGCAGCCCCGGAATATGGGCGAACAGCGCCTCGGTGCTTTCGCTGTGGTGTTCCGGGGCGTGAATGCCGCCGCCGAACGGCGCGCGCACCACCAGCGGGCAGCCCAGCCGGCCACGGGTGCGGTGGTGCATACGGGCGGCGTGGCTGATCAACTGTTCCAGCGCGGCGTAGCTGAAACCCAGGAACTGGATCTCGGCGACTGGTTTCAGGCCTTGGCTGGCCATACCCACCGCCAGCCCGGCGATCAGGTTTTCCGCCAGCGGCGTGTCCAGCACCCGGCGCAGACCGAAGCGTTCCTTGAGACCGTCGGTGGCGCGGAATACGCCGCCGTTGGTGCCGATGTCCTCACCCAGCAGAATGACGTCGTCGTCTTCTTCCATGGCCTGTTGCAGGGCCTGGTTGACGGCTTCCACCAGATTCAGTGGCGTGGCGGCCTGATGTTCGAGAATCAACTCAGCCATGATGTCCTCCTTGCCGCTGGGTGGCGGCCAGTGCCGCCCGCTGCGGGCGTAGCGCGGCGGGCAGCTCGCTGTAGAGATAATCGACCATGTCGGTGGCCGGCGCCGGGGTGATGGCGCGGTAGCGGGCGATGGCCTCGTCGACCTTTTGTTCGCACTGCTGCTGCCAGGCGGTTTCCTGGTCGGCGTCCCAGTGGCCGGCGGCGGAGAGCCGCTCGCGCAGGCGGCGGATCGGTTCGCGCTGCCAGGCCTGGTGCAGCTCGCTGGCTTTGCGGTAGCGGCTGGCGTCGTCGGCGGTGGTGTGATCACCGAGCCGGTAACTGACCGCTTCCACCAGCGTGGCGCCCTTGCCGTTGCGCGCCCGGTCGAGGGCGCGGTCCAGCGTCTCCAGTAGCGCCTCCAGGTCGTTGCCGTCCACCTGTTCGCTGGGCAGCCCCCCGGCGCGGGCCTTGTCGGCCAGCGGCTGGCAGGCGGTTTGCAGGTGGGTGGGCACCGAGATCGCCCATTGGTTGTTGTTGATCAGGATCACCAGCGGCAGTTGCCAGACTCCGGCCACGTTGAGGGTTTCGTAGAAGTCGCCGCGTGAGGTGGCGCCGTCGCCGCACACCACCAGTACCGCGGCATGCTGGTGGCGCAGCTTGACGGCGGTGGCGACGCCGGCGGCCTGAGTCAGCTGGGTGGCGATGGGCACGCAGTAGGGCAGGTCGCGGGCGGCGGCGCTGTGTTCGGGAAAGCGGTTGCCGCGCTCGTCGCCGCCCCAGTACTGGAGCAGGTTTTCCAGCGGTACGCCACGCAGGTACAGCGTGGCGTGGTCGCGGTAGTAGGGCACGAACAGGTCGTCGGCGCTGAGCGCCAGCCCGGCGGCCACGGCGATGGCTTCGGCGCCCAGGCAGGAGGCATAGGTGCCCAGTTCGCCGGTACGTTGCAGATTGATCGCCTTGCCGTCGAAATGGCGGATCAGCATCATGGCGCGGTAGCCTTTCAGCAGGCGTTCGCGGGGATCAAGGGGGGCTTTCGCGGAGCAGGGGCCGCTGGCGGAATCGCTGCGGGCATGCGCATCGGGCAACATGTTCTGTTCTCCTTCCCCGGGGGACGGGTGAGTCCCGGTTGGGGTGTGGTTGGGCCGGGTGGGCCTTTCCCGCTGTACAGTCATGGCTGTCCAGTTCCATCTGTGAAGAGACCGGATCACGGTTTCTTCCCCTTCACCCTAACGCGCCTGAGCGCCTGGGGTATGTAATTTATGGTTATAAAATGGAGGCGGAATCGAGGCTGCCTGTTCTAACCGGCCATGACGGGCGTGAACTGGCGGGCCGCAGAGGCTATGCTGCGCCGGTTTTGGTAAGCGTGATGATGAGGAGCCCCAGGGCATGGCCTGCCAGCAATACGACGTGACGATTATTGGCGCCGGCGCCGCCGGCCTGATGGCGGCGGCCACGGCCGGCTATCGGGGCCTGCGCGTGCTGCTGGTGGATCACGCCAACAAGGCGGGCAAGAAGATTCTCATGTCCGGCGGCGGGCGCTGCAATTTCACCAATCTGAACACCACGGCGGAGCATTTCGTTTCCGCCAATCCGCATTTCTGCAAATCCGCGCTGCATCGTTATCGTCCCCAGGCGTTTCTGGAACTGGTCGAGCGGCATGGCGTCGAGTCCGTGGAGAAAGCGCCGGGGCAACTGTTCTGTGCCGGCTCCAGCAAGGACATCCTCCAGTTGCTGCTCACCGAATGCGAATGGGCCAATGTGGAGCTGCGGCTGAATACGCCGGTGACGGCCATTGCCCGCGAAGGCGATGGATTTTCCCTGCGCGCCGGTGCGCAGGCAGTGCGTTGCCGCAAGCTGGTGGTGGCCACCGGCGGGTTGTCGATTCCCACGCTCGGCGCCAGCCCGTTCGGTTATCGGATCGCCGAGCAGTTCGGTCTCGAAGTCCTGCCGACGCGGGCCGCGCTGGTGCCTTTTACCCTGCATCCCGAGGACAAGGCCTGGCTGGCGGAGCTCAGCGGCGTCAGCGCGGAAGTGGTGGCGCAGGCGGGTGGGCGGGCCTTCGCGGAGCCACTGCTGATCACTCACCGGGGGCTGTCGGGGCCGGCGCTGTTGCAGGTTTCCACGTTCTGGACTCCCGGTGAGGCGGTGACGCTGGACTGGCTGCCGGTGCTGGCGGATCCGTTCGCGGTACTGTGCGAAGCCCGCCGGCGGCAGCCGGAAATGAGCGTGGAAAAATGGTTGCGCCAGTTCTTTTCGCAGCGGCTGGCGACGGCGCTGGCCGGTCATTTCGGCTGGCAGGGTCCGTTGCAGCAGTACGGCAATGAGCGCCTGGCGGCGCTGAGCGCTACCCTCAAGGGCTGGCATTTCAAGCCGGCGGGTACCGAGGGCTATCGTACCGCGGAGGTGACGCTGGGCGGTGTGGATACCCGTGCCCTGTCGTCAAAGACCTTTGCAGTCACCGCCGTGCCCGGCTTGCATTTCATCGGCGAAGTGCTCGATGTGACCGGCCAACTCGGCGGTTTCAATTTCCAGTGGGCCTGGGCCTCCGGCCACGCCGTAGGCAGCGCGCTTTTCTCTTGAGCTCGGGCCCTTGCTGTCATCCTGCACGTAGCGTAGCGGTACGTCATGCTGCGCGCAGTCGCAGCATCTGCGCAGTCGCAGCATCTGCGCAGTCGCAATACGCAGTATCCATTGCCCGGCGCTTGGAGACCCTGCGACTTCGCTACGCTACGCGCAGGGTGACAGGGGGTTGACGCCGGAGAATGTGGAAACGTTGCTCTTCGCTACGTTGCGCGCAGGGTGACGGGCGTGTGCGCACGGAGTGATTGTCCGTGCGGCTCGGTACTTGTTGCTTGCTGCTTCATCCTGGAACCGGGCCGTCTCCGGCCAGGTGTGACAGCAACTTCTGTACTTGCTCCAGGCGCTGCTCGGCGGTTTCGGTTTGTATCTGGAAGCGCAGGGTGTGGGCGCCGTCGAGACGGAAGCGGGTGGGGTATTTCTGCACCAGTTGCACGATGGTGAGCGGGTCCACGGCGGTGCGTTCGGCGAATTCCAGTTTGCCGCCGCTGGCGTTGGCGTCGAGGCGGGTGATGCCGAGTTTTTCCGCTTGCTGGCGCAGGGCGGTGACGGCGAACAACTGCTTGAGCGGCTGCGGCAGCAGGCCGAAGCGGTCGATCATTTCTACCTGCAATTCCCTGAGCTGTTCGTCGGTCTTGCTGCCGGCGATGCGCTTGTACAGCGTCAACCGGGTGAACACGTCGGGCAGGTAATTCGCCGGTATCAGCGCCGGGATGCGCAGGTTCACTTCCGGGCCGCCGGACAGCGGCTTGCTGGTGTCCGGTTGCTCGCCGTTCTTGAGCGCTTCCACCGTCTGTTCGAGCATTTCCATGTACAGCGTGAAGCCGATGGCTTCCATGTTGCCGTGCTGCTCATCGCCGAGCAGTTCGCCGGCACCGCGAATTTCCAGGTCCTGGCTGGCGAGCACGAAACCGGCGCCCAGGTCGGTGGCCTGTTCGATGGCTTCCAGCCGTTTGATGGCGTCCCTGGTCATGGCGCGTGGGGGGGGGGTGATCAGGTAGGCGTAGGCCTGGTGGTGGCTGCGCCCGACGCGGCCACGCAACTGGTGCAACTGGGCCAGGCCGAGTTTGTCGGCCCGTTCGATGATGATGGTGTTGGCGCTGGGCACGTCGATGCCGGTTTCGACGATGGTGGTGCACACCAGCACGTTGAAACGGCGATGATAGAAATCGCCCATCACCGCTTCCAGCTCGCGTTCGCGCATCTGTCCGTGGGCGATGCCGACGCGCGCGTCGGGTACCCATTCGCGCAGTTCGTCGGCGGTGCGCGCCATGCTGTCGATGTCGTTGTGCAGGTAATAGACCTGGCCGCCGCGCAGCAATTCGCGCAGGATCGCCTCCTTGATGGCGGTGCTGTGGCGCTGCTGCACGAAGGTTTTCACCGACAGCCGTTTCTGCGGCGGCGTGGCAATGATGGAAATGTCGCGCATGCCGCTCATGGCCATGTTCAGGGTGCGCGGAATCGGCGTGGCGGTGAGGGTGAGGATGTCGCACTCGGCGCGCAATTCCTTGAGCCGCTCCTTGTGGCGCACGCCGAAGCGGTGCTCTTCGTCGACGATGATCAGCCCCAGATCGGAGAACGTCACCGACTCCTGCAACAACTGGTGAGTGCCGATGACGATGTCCACCTTGCCGGCCTTGAGCCGTTCCAGTACATCGGCTTTTTCCTTGGCGCTGCGAAAACGCGACAGCACCTCGATGGTCACCGGCCAGTCGGCGAAGCGATCGACGAAGGATTCATAATGCTGTTGGGCGAGCAGGGTGGTGGGTACCAGAATGGCCACCTGGCTGCCGTTTTCCACCGCCACGAAAGCGGCGCGCATGGCCACTTCGGTCTTGCCGAAACCGACGTCGCCGCAGACCAGCCGGTCCATGGGTTTGGGCCGCCGCATGTCGTTGAGCACGGCGTCAATGGCGCTTTCCTGATCGGGCGTTTCCTCGAACGGGAAGCTGGCGGCGAAGCGCTGGTAATCTTCCTCGTCCAGCGGGAAGGCGCGCCCCTGGCGGGCCTCGCGGCGGGCGTAGGTGTTGAGCAGTTCGGCGGCCACGTCGTTGATCTTCTTGGCGGCTTTCTGCCGTGCCTTGCTCCATTGTTCGGTGCCGAGACGGTTGAGCGGTGGGCTGTCGCCGCCGCCATAGCGGCTGATCAGATGCAGCGAGGACACCGGCACGTAGAGCTTGTCGCCGCCGGCGTATTCCAGCAGCAGAAACTCGTGGGGCTGGTGATCGACGGTCATGTGCACCAGACCCTGGTAGCGGCCGACGCCGTGCTCCAGGTGCACCACGGCGGCCCCTTTGCTCAGCTCGCCGAGGGCGCGGATGCCCAGGTCGTTGCCGCTGTCCTCGCTGGTGCGACGGCGGCGGCGTTGCATGATGCGCTGGCCGTACAGTTCCGATTCGCTGACCACCAGCAGTTGGTCGTCCGGGGCGTGGAAGCCGGCGTCCAGCTCGCCGCGGGTGAGGTTCCAGCGTTGCGGGTCGGCGAGAAAATCCTTCCAGCCTTCCTTGAGCGCCGGTTGAATGCCGATCTTCTGCATCAGTTCCAGCAACGCTTCGCGGCGGCCGGCGGTCTCGGCGACGATCAGAATGCGGGTGTCCGGGTGGGCGTCGGAGAAGGTGTGCAGCGGCGCCAGCGGATTGCGCGCACGCGGGTCGGCGGCCAGATCAGGCATGCTGGCCAGCGGGAAACGGATCGCCCTGTCCGCATCGGCCCTGGCGCCGGCGCCTTGCTGGCGCGCTCTTGGTAGACGCTTCCAGCAACCGTTCAGTTCGTCGGGGCGCAGAAACAGCGTCGCCGGCGGCAGGATTGGCCGGCGGATGTCGTGGCGGCGTGACTCGTAACGCTGGCCGGCATCGTTCCAGAACGTTTCGGCGGCCTCCCGGCAGCCGTTCATTTCCACCGCCCGCACGTTGTCCGGCAGGTAGTCGAACAGGGTCGCCAACTGGTCGAAAAACAGCGGCAGGTAATATTCCACGCCAGGGGTGGCGATGCCTTCCGAGACGTCCTGGTACAGCGGCACGTTGCGCGCTTCCACATCGAAGGCGTCGCGGAAGGCGCTGCGGAAGTGGCGGATGCCGTCGTCGCTGAGCGGGTACTCGGCGGCGGGCAGCAGGCTGATCTCGCTGACCTGGCCGGTGGAGCGCTGGGTTTCCGGGTCGAACAGGCGCAGGGATTCGATGTTGTCGTCGAACAACTCGATGCGGAACGGCTGCGGCGAGCCCATCGGGAAGATATCCATGATCGCCCCGCGCACCGCGAATTCGCCGTGCTCGTAGACATTGTCCCGCTGCCGGTAGCCGCAATTCACCAGTTGGCCGCGGGTGGTGTCCATGTGGAAGCGGTCGCCGACGCGCAACAGAAAGCTGTTGCCGCTGATGTGCATGGGCGGCGCCAGCCGTTGCATGAGTGTGTTGACGGGTACCACCAATACGCCGCTGCGGGCCTGACCCAGCCAGTTCAGCACGCTGATGCGGTCGCTGATGATGTCCTGGTGCGGGCTGAACAGGTCGTAGGGCAGGGTTTCCCAGTCGGGGAACAGCATCACCGGTGGTTCACTGGCTTCGCCGGGGCGGTCGGTCAGATAGAAACCGAGTGCATCCGCCAGTTGCTGGGCGCGGCTGCTGCTGGGCGCGGCCACCAGCAGCGGGCCGTCCTCGTGGCGCGCCACCTCGGCCAGTACCGCCGCCAGGGCGCCATCGTCGAGGCCGTACCAGTCCCGCCAGGTTTCGCGCCCGGTGGGGAACAGGGAAGTGTCGGGTAACAGGGTCATCAATGCCTCCAGAGGGCGCGCATTGTAGCAGAGGGAGGCGAGAGGCGGGGAGTCGCCCACCCCCATCGCTCCAATGCCCGTCATTCCGTGCGCAGCGTAGTGGAGACACGGAATCCAGTGTCTTGGTTGCTGGGAGCGAAGACGCTGGGCCCCGGATAGTGCTATCGCACTTCCGGGGTGACGCGTGCAGGTCGCCGCACTTCCGGGGTGA
>CAYMKZ010000060.1:0-17061 GCA_964391345.1 uncultured Alcanivorax sp. | reverse complement strand
TGCGACTTCGCGCAGGATGACGGGGTTGCGACTTCGCGCAGGATGACGGGGTTGCGACTTCGCGCAGGATGACGGATGCCCGTCATTCCTTCGTCATTCTGCACGTAGCGCAGCGGAGTTGCAGAATCCCAGGTGGATCCTGCGACTCCGCTTTGCTTCGCGCAGGATGACGGTGGGGGCGCTTCGCGCAGGATGACACAGCGACTGCGCGTATCCACACAGGGCATGGCCCCGGCGAAAGCCGGGGCTGTTTCGTGTCAGGGCTTTTTACCGCCAGCGTTGCAGGGCAAGAGAAGCGTTGGTGCCGCCGAAACCGAAGCTGTTGCTCAGCACCAGATCGGGGCGCTGGTCACGCCGCTCACGGAGGATCGGCAGATCGCCAGCGGCGTCGTCCAGCTCGCTGATGTTGGCGCTGGCGGCCAGGTAGCCGTCACGCATCATCAGCAGGCAGTAGATGGCTTCCTGCACGCCGGCCGCGCCGAGGCTGTGGCCGGACAGGCTCTTGGTGGAGCTGATCGCCGGTACCTGATCGGCGAATACCTCGCGGATGGCTTTCAACTCAGCCACGTCACCTACTGGTGTGCTGGTGCCGTGCGCGTTGATGTAGTCGATGGTGCCGTCCACGGTGGCCAGCGCCTGACGCATGCAGCGCACCGCCCCTTCGCCGCTGGGCGCGACCATGTCCTGGCCGTCGCTGGTGGCGCCGTAGCCGACCACCTCGGCATAGATGCGCGCGCCGCGGGCCTTGGCGTGTTCCAGCTCTTCGAGCACCACCATGCCGCCGCCGCCGGCGATGACGAAACCGTCGCGGTTGGCGTCATAGGGGCGGGAAGCCTGTTCCGGCGTGTCGTTGTATTTGGTGGAGAGGGCGCCCATGCCGTCGAACAAACAGCTCAGGGTCCAGTGTTCTTCCTCGCCGCCGCCGGCAAATACCACGTCCTGCTTGCCGAGCTGAATCTGCTCCATGGCGTTGCCGATGCAGTGGGCGCTGGTGGCGCAGGCCGAGGCGATGGAGTAGTTGACGCCCTTGATGTGGAACGGCGTCGCCAGACAGGCCGAAGTGGTGCTGGCCATGACCCGGGTGACCATGTAGGGGCCGACCCGCTTGACGCCGCGCTGGCGGGCGGTATCGGCGGCGTCCACCTGGTTCTGGGAGGAATGGCCGCCGGAGCCGACGATCAGGCCGGTGCGTTCGTTGCTCACTTCGTTCTCGGCCAGGCCGGCATCGTCGATGGCCTGCTGCATGGACAGATAGGCGTAGGCCGCCGCGTCACCCATGAAACGGCGCTGCTTGCGGTCGATCAGGGCTTCCAGATCGATGTCCGGCGCGCCGGCGATGTGGCTACGCATGCCCAGCTCTTTGTAGGCTTCCCGGAAACGGATTCCGGAGCGCCCTTCACGCAGGGAGGCGGAAACGGTGTCGGCATCGTTGCCCAGACAGGACACGATACCCATCCCGGTAATCACAACGCGTCGCATACTAGAAACCTTCCGTCGAAGTGAACAGGCCCACGCGCAAATCATGCGCGTGGTAGATTTCGCTGCCATCCACGGAGACCACGGCATCGGCGATACCCATGGCCAGTTTGCGCGCGATCACCCGTCTGATGTTGATGTGGTAAGTCAGTTTTTTCGCTGTCGGCAGCACCTGACCGGAGAATTTCACCTGCCCGACGCCGAGCGCCCGGCCGCGGCCGGGGTTGCCCAGCCAGCCGAGATAGAAACCGAGCAATTGCCAGGTGGCGTCCAGGCCGAGACAGCCCGGCATCACCGGATCGGTTTCGAAATGGCACTGGAAGAACCAAAGGTCCGGATGGATGTCCAATTCGGCGATGATTTCGCCCTTGCCGTGGCTGCCGCCGGTTTCCGCAATACGGGTGATGCGATCGAGCATCAGCATATTGGGCAGCGGCAGGCGGGCGTTGCCGGGGCCGAACAGCTCGCCATGAGCACAGGCAAGCAGGTCTTCATACTGGTAAGATGACCGCTTGTTCGAGTGGTCGTTTGTGTTGGTTGAACTCAAAACCGTTGACTCCACACAGGCCGGGCCGGCACGAGGCCCGCACAACCGGGATGATTGCTGACTTCAGCGTGATTCACGCAGTCCGCGGACGCCCGGTAGCGGTTGCGACTGCAAAAAACATGATGCTTGAACATGCCGGCTTCTATAATACCAGAGCGCCGACATGGGGCACGAGCGGCAAGCATCTCAAAATATGTCCATTGATGACAGTGAAAATGTGCTAGCTTGCAAAGCAGCGCCGGGCTGCCGATGATCGCTGGCACACACACTTGGCACAGCACACTTGGCAAAACAAGGGGAGATGACGGTTGGCTGCGGAAATCGGACATCTGGCACTGTGGATCGCCCTGGCCACCGCCATGGCGCTGGCGGTGTTTCCTCTGCTGGGGGTGTATCGCGGCGTTCTCTCCTGGCAATACTACGCCCGCCCGCTGGCGCTGGTGCAGTGTCTGGCGCTGACGGTGGCGCTGCTGTCGCTGGCCTGGTGTTTCTACCGCAACGATTTCTCGGTGGTGTATGTGGCCGAGCACAGCAACTCGCGTTTGCCCTGGTGGTATCGCCTCACCGCCGTGTGGGGCGGGCACGAAGGGTCGCTGTTGCTGTGGGCCTGGATTCTCGGCATGTGGACGGCGGCGGTAGCGCTGCTCAGCCGCAAGGTGCCGCTGACGATGGTGGTGCGCGTGCTCTCCGTGATGGGCATGATCGCCACCGGTTTCCTGCTGTTCACCCTGTTTACTTCCAACCCCTTTACCCGCGCTTTGCCGTGGTTCCCCATCGACGGCGCCGATCTCAATCCGCTGCTTCAGGACCCCGGCATGATCGCCCACCCGCCGATGCTGTACATGGGCTATGTGGGCTTCTCCGTGGCGTTTGCGTTCGCCGTGGCCGGGTTGCTGAAAGGCGATCTGGACCCGGCCTGGGCGCGCTGGGCGCGGCCCTGGACCACGGTCGCCTGGTGTTTCCTGACCATCGGTATCGCGCTCGGTTCGTTCTGGGCCTACTACGAGCTGGGCTGGGGCGGCTACTGGTTCTGGGATCCGGTGGAAAATGCTTCGCTGATGCCGTGGCTGGTCGGTACCGCGCTGATGCACTCGCTGGCGGTGAGCGAAAAGCGCAATCTGTTCCGTGCCTGGACGGTGCTGCTGGCGATCATCGCCTTCTCGCTCAGCCTGCTGGGCACCTTCCTGGTGCGCTCCGGCGTGCTCACCTCGGTGCATGCTTTCGCCAACGACCCGCGCCGCGGCGCCTTCATTCTGGCCTTTCTGGCGGTGGTGGCCGGCAGTGCGCTGACGCTGTTCGCGTTGCGCGCCGGGCGGCTGGCCGGCAAGGGTGGCTTCAAGCCGCTGTCCCGTGAATCGTTCCTGCTGGGCAACAATCTGCTACTGCTGACGGCGGCATTCGTGGTGCTGATGGGCACGCTGTTCCCGCTGATCGGCGAGGCCATCGGGCTGAGAATTTCCATTCGCAGCCCCTATTTCAACGCCTTTTTCGTGCCGCTGACGCTGCTGCTGATGGCGGTGATGGTGCCCGGCGTGTTCAGTAACTGGAAGCGTCAGGCCCGGCGGCCGCTGCTGCGCCGCCTGTTGTGGCTGATTCTGGCGGCGCTGATCGCCGGCGTGCTGGGTTCCCGCTTGCCGGGGAGCATGCCCTGGATCGGCACCCTGGCGATCACGCTGGCACTGTTCGTGGTGTTTGCCCACGCGGATGATCTGCTGCGCCGGGTGCTGGCCTACGATGTGGGCTTGTGGCGCGGACTGCGCAAACCGGGGCGCGCCTATTACGGCATGGTGCTGGCCCACTGTGGTCTGGCGGTGCTGGTGGCGGGCATCACCGTGGTCAGCTTCCATCAGGTGGAGCGGGATGTGCGCATGAGCCCCGGCGACAGCGCCACCATCGCCGGCTACCAGTTCCGCTTTGAGCGCCTCACCGAGTACAACGGCCCCAATTACCGGGCACAACGCGGCCATTTCCTGGTCAGCCGTGATGGCGAGAAGATCACGGAAATGGACCCGGAGAAACGCACCTACGACGCCAATGGCCAGGTCACCACGGAGGCGGCCATCAGCGGCGGCCTGTTCCGTGACCTCTACGTGGCGCTCGGCGAACCGCTGGGCGATGGCGCCTGGGCGGTGCGCGTCTACTACAAGCCGCTGGTGCGCTGGATCTGGCTAGCGGCGCTGATCATGGCGCTGGGTGGCGGGCTGGCGTTCTCCGACCCGCGCTACCGCAAGCGATGGCTGGGCGAGCGCGAAGAAAGCGACGGCAAAAACAGTCGCGGAAACAGCCGGGAAGAAGGCGCCATGGTGATGCAGAAGGGGATGTCGTGAGTCTCAAACGTGTCTGGACGCTGCTGCCGCTGGTGGTTTTCATCGGTCTGGCGGTGCTGCTTTACAGCGGCCTTGGCAAGGATCATGAAAGTCTGCCGTCGGCGCTGGCCGGCAAGCCGGTGCCGTCGTTTTCGCTGCCTTCGCTGACCAGCGAGAACACCTATACCGAGCAATCGCTGAAGGGCAAATGGCGGCTGCTCAATGTCTGGGCGACCTGGTGTCCGACCTGCCATATCGAACATCCCTTCCTCATGGAACTGGCCGCTGGCGGCATGCCGATCGTCGGCCTGGACTACAAGGACGATCCGGCGGCGGCGCGCCGCTACCTTGCCGAAATGGGCAATCCCTATGTCCATGTGATGGTCGACCGGAAAGGGCGTTTCGGGCTCAACCTCGGCGTTTACGGCGCGCCGGAAACCTATCTCATCAATCCGCAGGGTGAAGTAGTGTTGCGCCGGGTGGGCAATCTGGACCGGCGTTCCTGGCAACAGCGTTTCGTGCCGGTACTCGACAAAGCCGGCATCCACGTCTCCCTTGCCGGCGCTGGCGCCGAGGAAAAGAGGGCCGGTTCATGAAGCCGTTTGCTGTCACCCTGTTGCTGTCGTTATGTTTGCTGGCGCAGCCGGTAATGATGACGCCGGCCCGGGCGGCCATCGACATCTATCACTTCGACAGCGTTGCCCAGCAGGACCGTTTCCACAAGCTCACCGAAGAACTGCGCTGCCCCAAGTGCCAGAACGAAAGCATCGCTTCCTCCAGTGCGCCGATCGCCCGCGACATGCGTCGCCAGGTGGCCGACATGATCGCCGCCGGCAAGAGTGACGACGAGATCGTGCGCTATTTTGTCGATCGCTACGGCAGCTTCGTCACCTACCGCCCACCTTTCACCGCGCGCACGGCGATTCTCTGGGTGGGGCCGGGCATTCTGCTGCTGGGCGGGCTGGGGCTGGTCATCGTGTTGATACGCCGCGCCAGCCGTCGCCCGCTTGACGAGGACGAAGGAGGGCGCCCGTGAGGCTTTTCGTGGTACTGGGGCTGGTGCTGCTGGCGGTCTTGATACTGGGGGTTCTGTTGTGGCGGCTGGAATCCCGGCACGCCGGTCAGGCCCCTTCCTGGCGTGGCGTGGCGTTGCCGTTGCTGGTGGTGGTAGTGGCCGGGCTGGGCTATCTGATCTTCGGCATGAATCGTGATGCGCCGTCCTGGGTGGCCGAGCAGCATGGCTATGCGGCGGCGGCCCAGCGGATCATCGATGGCCAGGGGCCGTCCGCCAGTGACGAGGAGCTCTCCGCCGCCGTGCTGGTGCGGGTGCTGCAGTCGAAACTGGTGCGCCAGCCCAGCGAACCGGGCTGGTATACCCTGGGCTTGTTGTACGATCAGCTGGGCGCGCCGGGCCGTGCTGAGAAAGCCGCTCGGCGCGCCCTGCAAATGGACCCGGATGACGTTGCCGCGCGCCTGCTGCTGGCGCGCGGCCTGATCGAACAGGCAGGCGGCAAGCTCACCGACGACGCCCAGCGCGAGATCGATGCCGTGCTGGCCGTGCGGCCCGACCATGACGGCGCCTGGATTCTGCAGGCCATGGCGGCCTGGCGCGCCCATCGCTATGATCTGGCGGTAACGTCGTGGCAGCACCTGTTGCAGCGGCACGGTGACGGCGAAACCGGAACCCTGATCCGCCAACGCCTGGCCCAGGCGAAACAGCAGCAGGCGCTGGGCGCCAAGCTGGACGGTTTGACGGTGCAGGTGCTGGGCGGCGGCCAGCCGGTGGGCGGCACCCTGTTCGTGTTCCTGCGTGAAAAGGGGCAGGGCGGACAACCGCTGGCCGCCCGGCGAATACTGGTGGAGCAGTTTCCGGTCACCGTGACGCTGCGGGCCAGTGACTGGCTGCACAACTATCCGGACGATCTGCGGGGGCTGCGGGTGGCGGCGCGTTATACGCCGGCGCCGGGCTCCAGCGTGGCCGAGGCCGGTGTGCACAGCGCAGGGCCGGCCCGGCCGCTGCGGCTTGACGAACGGCCGGCGGCGATATTGAAATTGGCGGCGCAGGCGGGCAAAACGAAGGGTTCCTGAGGCAGTAGCAGGCTTGCCCGGAAAGGGGCTGCCCGTCTGGTTGACCGGCTGTTTTTGCCGTCGTGGCGGCGCGACGCCGGCCTGCCCCGCGGGCGGGTCCCTTGTGCCGGGCGGGCTTGCAATGTAAAGTTGCCCCCCCTTGCGGGGCCGTGTGACCCCGGTTTGGTGTTCTGCCCCCTCCCTGTTTTCTGTAAAGCGGAGAAACCTATGCGTGTAATCCTGCTTGGCGCGCCCGGTGCTGGTAAAGGCACTCAGGCGCAATTCATAAAGGATGAATTTTCCATTCCCCAGATCTCCACTGGCGACATGTTGCGTGCCGCGGTGAAAGAGGGCACTCCATTGGGTCTGGAAGCCAAGAAGGTAATGGATGCCGGCGGCCTGGTGTCCGATGACATCATTACCGGGTTGGTCAAGGAACGGATCAAACAAGCCGATTGCGCCAACGGTTTTCTGTTTGACGGTTTCCCGCGTACCATTCCGCAGGCACAGGCTCTGGTCGATGCGGCCATCAACATCGATTTCGTGGTGGAAATCGACGTCGATGACGAAGAGATCATCGAGCGTCTCAGTGGCCGCCGCGTGCACCCGGCATCCGGTCGGGTTTACCACACCAGATACAACCCGCCCAGAGAAGAGGGCAAGGACGACGTGACCGGCGAAGCGCTGGTGCAGCGCGACGACGACAAGGAAGGCACGGTGCGCAAGCGTCTGGAAGTGTACAAGGACCAAACCCGCCCGCTGGTGGATTTCTACCAGGATTTGGCGGCCAAGGATCCGGCAACGGCGCCGCGTTACGTGCGTGTGGCCGGTGTCGGCAGTGTGGACGATATTCGCCAGCGCGTGATGGCGGCTTTGCAAGGCTGACCATGGGTTCGCTGCATCCGGTGAAACCGGGGGCGGGAAAAGGGAAGCCGTTGCCGGCTTCCCTTTTTTGTGGACGCCACCCCTGGCGTCCACCCTGGGGCCGTCGCTGACGCGACGTCGAAAATCGCTCCCGGCGATTTTTTGTGGACGCCATCCCTGGCTCCCTGTCCAGCTCCGGGCAACCGTTTGAGGAGGCCGAACGATGAACAGAAAAACCGCCGTGGTGCTGGTCAACCTGGGCACGCCGGACGCGCCGACGCCGGCGGCGGTGCGGCGCTATCTGAAGCAGTTCCTGTCGGATCCGCGCGTGGTGGAAACACCCCGGGCCTTGTGGTTCTGGATCCTGCGCCTTTTCATTCTGCCGTTTCGTCCACGGCGGGTGGCCAAACTGTATCAGTCGATCTGGAAAACCGATTCCCCCATTCGCCTGCTGGCCGCCGCGCAGGCACAGGGGCTCGCCGAGCGGCTGGATGTGCCGGTTCGTCATGCCATGAGCTATGGCGCGCCGGGGCTGCCGTCGGTACTGGATGAACTGGTGGCGACGGGCGTCGATCATCTGGTGGTGTTGCCCCTCTATCCACAGTATTCCGGTTCCACCACCGGTGCGGTCATGGATGCACTATGGCAGTGGGGGACGGGACGCCGGGAAATGCCGGGCATTGCCGTGATCAAGGAGTACTGGTACGAAGAGGCCTGGCTGGAGGCGGTGGCGGAGAGCATTCGTGACTATCGCCGGCGTCATGGCGCAGCGGAAAAATTGCTGTTCTCCTTCCATGGTATCCCTCTTTCCTACCAGCAAAAAGGCGATAACTACGGTGAACGCTGCCGACAGTCCGCTGCGCTGATCGCGGCGCGTCTGGGCCTGGAGGAGCACGCTTGGGCAGCCACTTTTCAGTCCCGCTTCGGGCCGCAGCCCTGGTTGCAACCCTATACGGACAAAACGCTGGAAGCCTGGGCGCGGGCCGGCACGGAATCCGTGCAGGTGGTGTGTCCCGGATTTGCCGCTGATTGTTTGGAAACGCTGGAAGAGATCGACAACGAAAACAGGAACCGCTTCCTGCAAGCCGGCGGGCAGCAATTCGCCTACATTCCCGCGCTCAATGCCAGCGCTCTCCATCTGGATGCTTTGACGCGGATTGTTCGCCCATGGCTGCCACGGCCGTGAAAGCCATGTGCCGCAGCACTCGCATTCGCACCCACGTGGGCATCATCATCCGCACGGCCACACCGCCATTCTACGCCCTCCCCGCCATTCTGCGTCCTCCTCGTCATTCTGCGTCCTCCTCGTCATTCTGCGCTCCCCTCGTCATTCTGCGCGTAGTCGCAGAATCCAGCACCTGTGGGTGATGGACCCTGCGACTCCACTCCGTTCCGCGCAGGGTGACGGAAGGGCTTCGCGCAGGGTGACGGAAGGGCTTCGCGCAGGGTGGCGGAAGGACTTCGCACAGGGTGACGGAAGGACTTCGCGCAGGGTGACGGAAGGACTTCGCGCAGGGTGACGGAAAGGTTCCGCGCGGAATGATGACGCAGCGTATCCACCACATTTCCTCGCCATCAATGATGGCTCTCTCTATCCTCGCACTGCCGGGACAGCGGATATTTTTTTAAAAAAAGTGGCGCTTTGCTTAAATAATGTACCAAGTGATTTTTTTTTGTGCTATTTTCCGACTGTCGCAGAAGTTGTCGCAGAACATGACGCTGTAAAGCAGGAGATCAATCATGGCCCGAGCCACAAAAAGCGCTGCAAAAAAGAAACCGGCAGCCGGCAAAAAGAATACGGTAGCCCGGCCTTCGGCGCTGCCAAAATCCGTTACCAACGCTGAAGCGAAAGCCAGGCTTCAGGAGCAGGGTGTAGCGCAGGCAGAGAAGAAAGTTGCCCAGGCGCAAACCCGGCTGGAGCGTCACAAGCAGAAGATCGAAACGGAAAACGGCAAGCTCGGCAAGTTGCGCGCCGATCTGGCCAGCCGCCGGGAAAAGGTCAAAGTGAAAGCCACCGCCGCGGCCAAGCGTGCCGTGGAAACCGGTCGTGGCCGCCTGAACACTCAGCGGCTGAAGCTGCAGGATCTGCGTGGTGAGAGCAAGTTGATTCGCGCCGAGATCCAGGCGGCGAAAAAAGTGGTGGTGCGCGAGAAGAAAAAGCTGCGTACCGCACAGCGCAACCTGGCTACCAAGCTGCGTGAGCATGAACGCAAGCTGGCGCGCAAAGCCAAGGCGGAGTTGAAGAAAGCCGAGCAGAAGGCCAAGCGCCAGGCGAAAAGTGTGGCCACGGCAGCGAAGAGTGCGACGGCGGCACGCAAAGCCGCCGCCGGCAAGAAAACCACTGGCACCCGCAAGAGCGCGGCCGCCAGAAAGGCTTCCACCGCCGGGAAAACGACCACCACCAAGCGTGCGACGGCCAGCAAGAAAGCCGCCGCTCCCCGCAAGGCCACCGCGACCAGAAAAACGGCTGCCGCGAAAAAAACCGCCACCGCCAGGACCACCGCCGCCAGGAAAAGCCCCGCTCGCAAGGCGCCCGCTCGCCGGGTGACGCGCAAAAGAGCGACGGCGGCTGACAACGGCTGACGGCGACCGGCTTTGCCAGGTTCATCGCGCCCCTTCCTTGCGGGAGGGGCGCTTTTGCAGGTGTCGCGCGCGTCGCTGGATGGCTTGCGTTCCCTTGGGGTTACGGCCCTCGGGGTTGCGGTCCCTCGGGGTTGCGATCAGAGTAACGGTGAGCCCGCCGAGGCGATGGAGTATCGCCGCAGGCGTTACCGTTCTTTCTCTGTCCCGGACCAGCCATGCAAACTCCCATCGTCCGCAATCTGTCGTTGTCATCCTCGGAACAAATTCTGGTCGCACAGGCCGAGCGCTTCGCGCAACAGCACCTTTCCAGTACCGAACCGCAACAGCCTTCACGGTTCTACCGTGAGCTGCTGACACAGGCTTGCAAGGCCGGTCTGGCGGCCATCGAAGTGCCCGCCGATCAGGGCGGCGCCGGCGCCTCCTTTGCTGCCCGGGCGCGTGTCTGTGAAGTGCTGGCGCAGCAGCATGCCGGTTTTGCCTTTTCGCTGGTCAACCATCACAACGTCATTGTCCGCATCGCGCGGCAGGGCAATGCCGTGGCCAGGGAACGCTGGCTGGATACCATGCTGAGTGGCGCGCAAATCGGTTGCACGGCAATGACCGAGCCGCAATCCGGCAGTGATTTCACCAGCATGCGTACCGTGGCGCGGCGGGATGGCGACGGCTGGATTCTCGATGGCGCCAAGGACTGGATCACCAATACCGCCTACGCCGACGTGTTTCTGGTCTATGCGCAAACCGATCCGGACGCTGGCGCCAGAGGCATCGCCGGGTTTCTGGTGGACGCCGGCACGCCGGGATTCGAGCGCGGCGAGATTCATGCGGGTTTTGGCACCGAGGGTATCGGCGCGGGCAGCTTTCGCCTGCGGGATGTGCGGGTCGGTCCAGAGTCGCTGATCTATGCCCCCGGCGACGGTTTCCTTGCTGCCATGCGTGGCGTCAATGATGCGCGCACCTATGTGGCCGCCATCAACGCGGCGATGATGGACAGCGCCTTGCAGACCGCCTGCCGCTACACGGAATCCCGTCAGGCTTTCGGCAAGCCGCTGTCCGGCATCCAGGGCGTCGGCTGGCCGCTGGCAACAGTAGCCACGCACCTGCAGGCGCTGTATTTGCTGGTCGATACCGGCATTCAGGCGATCGTCGCGCAACAGGACGCGCAAGGTATCGCCGCCATGGCCAAGAAGTACGCCAACGAACACGCCGGGCCGGCCATTGCCGCCTGCATGCAGGCCATGGGCGCACGAGGGTTGCTGCCGGAGTATCGCCTCGACCGCTTCCTGTCGTGGGCCCGGGCTTTCTGCTACACGGACGGAACGCCGGAAATGATGAACGAGCGTATCGTGCATGTGCTGCGCAAACCGTATCGCCAGTAGTCTGGTGAACATGGAGCGCGGAGAGCGGCTGTTCACTGGACATAAAATGTCACGCATGAAAGTGCGAGCCACTGGCAAATTGATCCGGCTGGTTCTTGACCCATGGCGTGGATTCTCTCTAAATAAAGGGCGCTAAATGAGGGACACCCGACGCATTTCAATAAAAGCAGATACCCTCTGCGCCTAAGAGGTACGGAACATGATACGCAAAACAATATCGAAGGGTTTTCTTGCCTGCCTGCTCTGTGCGATCACGCTGGCAGCCGGCGCGGATGAGTTCCTGGTTGGCGTGGAAGCGCCCCTGACCGGCGCCATGGCCAGGGCCGGCAACGCCCAACTGGCCGGCATCAAGGTGGCGGCGCAGATCTTCCAGGAACAGAACCCGCAACACACCATCAAGTTCGAAGTCATCAACAACGAATCACAACCGGCCAAGGCCGTCGCCGCAGTGGAGAAACTGGCTTCGCTGGGCGTGAAGGGCGTGATCGGTGATTACGGCACCAACATCGCCGTACCGGCGGCCGAAGCGGCGGAGAAAGCCGGGCTGGTCACGGTGACCACCGGTACCACTTCCATGGCGGTGATGAACCGCGGCATGAAACATTTCTTCCGCATCGATCCCGTGACCGGACACGTCAAGGCCATGCAGGGGCTGCTGCTGAAAGGCATGCACGTGAAGTCCGTTTCCTTGCTCTATTCCAACAAGGAAGCCACGTCGGCACTGGCTGATCTGCTGGAAAAAGGGCTGAAGGATGCCGGCGTCAAGGTCATGCCGCACGCCTATGATCCGTCCACGGCGGATTTCAAACCGCTGATCAACAAGGTCCGCTTGCGCGACCGTCCCGAGGTGCTGGTGATCGCCGGCTACGAGAATGATTATGTGGGCATCCTTCGGGCCGCCCATGTGCTGAAGCCTTCCGTCAAGGCGGTGGTCGGCGCCTGGTCCCTGGCTACCGCCAAGCTGGCCGACCAGTTCCCCGATCTGGTCAACAACGCCATCGGTACCGCTACCCTGCCGTTCCCGGCGCACTTCAAGACCGAAGCCGGCAAGCGGTTTGCCAAGACCTTCCGCGCCAAGAATGGCGAGGACCCCGATTACCTGAACGAGTATGGCTATGTGCAGGCCATGCTGCTGTTCAAGGCCATGGCGCAGGCAGCGGAGAAAGGCGAGGTCAACACGGACACCATTTCCGCGGCGCTGCGCGCCCATCCCTACGATACCCTTCTCGGCGAAGTGCATTTCGATTCACGGGGTGAAAACACCGAGTTCGAAAACCGCATGGGGCAGATTCGCGATGGCAAGGTGGTGACCGTATGGCCGCCCAGTGAAGCCACCGGCGAGCTGAAATACCCGGCGGTACCCTGGAAGTAAGGCAGGGTCGCTGTTTTTCGGTGTGAACGACCGGCCACGTACTGCCCGAAGGGGCAGGGGCGTGGCCGGTCGTTCCTGCCCGCCGAAGAAAAATTCATTTTCAATCGTTGTGGATGGACACGATGGTCGACCTGATTCTGCAGTCGCTGTGGTCCGGCTTGCTGACTGGCGGTATTTACGCGCTGGTGGCATTGGGGTTGGCGCTGGTTTTCGGCACCATGAAAATCATCAATCTGGCGCACGGCGAAATGGTGCTGCTGGCCGCCTACTTTTCCTATGTGCTGGAGACATGGCTGGGCATCAATCCGATACTTTCCATACTGCTGGCGTTCCCGCTGATCTGCGTGGTGGCCGCCATTACCTACTATCTGGTCAGCCGCATTCGCGTTGACCGGGAGCTCAACTCCCTGATTCTCACCTATGGCATCGGCATCATTCTGACCAATGTCATTCTCACCACCTGGACCGCCAACATACGCTCCACCCATTCCGACTGGCTGCAAAGTGCGCTGGTGATCGGCCCGCTGTTCAGCATGTACGGGGAGCTGGTGTCGTTTCTGATCAGCGTCGCCTTGATGGTGGCCCTGTGGTGGTGGGTATCGCGTACCTGGTATGGCCGCGCCGTGCGCGCGGTTTCCAGCAACCGGGATGCGGCCAAGCTGATGGGCATCAATCCGCACAAGACCGAGCTGGTGTCGTTTCTGGTGGCCGGCGTGCTGGCCACGGCGGCTGGTGCGGCGATCTTCTCCACCCGCGCCATCGATCCGTCGGTGGGCGGCTCGCTGACGCTTACCGCCTTCATCATCACGGTGCTGGCGGGCATGGGCTCGATCCCCGGTGCGCTGGTCGGCGGCATACTGCTGGGCGTGACCGAAGCGCTGACGGTGACGCTGTACAACTCGGCGGTGCAGCATCTGGCCGACATGGTGCTGTTCCTGGTGGTGCTGTACGCATTGCCCAATGGTCTGTTCGGCAGCGCCAAACGGCGCGGATGATGAGCCTGTACAAAGGAGACCCGTAATGGGCCGAATGCGAACGAGCCTCCCGGCACTGATCGCCATCGCCGTGCTGTACGTCGGCGTGCCGCTGGTGCTGGGTGGAAAAAATTATGTAATGACGGTGATCATCGCCTCGCTGATCATCGGTGGGCTGGCGTTGTCCTGGGCGCTGCTCAACAACCTGGGAGGCATGGTCAGTTTCGGCCATGCGGCGTTCTTCGGCGTGGGCGCCTATACCAGTGCACTGCTGACCATCAAGGCGGGTTGGCCGGTGTTTCCGGCCATGCTGATGGGCGCGCTGGCGGCGACGATGGCCTCGCTGGTGATGTTGCCGGCATTGCGCCTGCGCGAGGCGTTCTTTGCCCTGGCGATTCTCGCCTATGCGGAAATCTTCCGCATCCTGGCCACCCAGTTTGAAAGCCTCACCGGCGGCGCCGGCGGGCTGTTGAGCATCGCTTCTTTTCCCACCCTGCTGGGCTTCGATTTCAGCAGCAAGGTGGGCAGCTATCTGATCATCCTCGCCATCGTGACGCTGTTCGTGCTGGTCTACTGGCGGCTGCACAAGAGCGATTACGGCATGGCTCTGCGCGCCATGCACGAATCTCAGGAAGCAGCCACCGTAGTGGGCGTCAACAGCACCCTGCTGAAGGGTTTGATGCTGATGCTGGCCGCGTTCATGGCCGGCCTGGTGGGCGCGTTCAATGCCCATTTCATCAGCTTTCTGGACCCGGATTACGCGTTCAGCGTGAACTGGTCCATGCTGCCGATCATCGCCGCCATCATCGGTGGTCAGCGCACCATCCTGGGGCCGATCGGCGGCGCGGTGATCGTTTATCTGTTTGATCAACTGCTGCTGAAAAGCTGGCTGCCCACCGGCCACGAAATGGTGCTGGGCGCACTGCTGGCGGCGGTGATCATTCTCAGCCCCGCCGGCATCTGGCCGCTGCTCACACAACGCTGGAGACGGAGCCATCATGTTGCAGGTTGAGAATGTCACCGTCCGCTTCAGCGGCGTGGTGGCGGTGGACAATGTATCGCTGCACGTCGGTGAGCAGGATCTGGTCGGGCTGGTCGGCCCCAACGGTGCCGGCAAGACCACCCTGTTCAATGCCATTTCCGGGCTGGTGCGGCCGCGCGCCGGGCACATCCGTTTCGGCGATGCCGACGTCCTGCGCATGCCGCTGCATCGCCGGGCGCGTCTGGGCATCGGCCGCACTTTTCAGATTCCGCAGCCGATGCACGAGCTGACGGTGCGCCAGAATCTTCACGTTGCGCAGCGTTTCGGCGCCGGGCGGGTATCCAGGGAGCGCGTCGACGAGATCCTCGAGTTCCTGAATCTGACCGGCAAGGCCGACCATGACGCCGCCACCGACCTGACCCTGTCGGAACTGAAAGCGCTGGAAGTGGCCAAAGCTCTGGTCACCGAGCCGCGTCTGCTGCTGCTCGACGAAGTGCTGGGCGGGCTGGAAACCGCCAGCAAACGCCGCTTCATGGAAACCATCCTGGCGGTTCGTGAGCGTTACAATCTCGGCATCATCATCATCGAACACGATATCGAGACCATCATGACCCTGTGTCAGAGAGTCTGCGTGCTCAATTTCGGCCACCTGATCGCGGACGGCACCCCGGATGAGGTGTTCCACGACCCGGAAGTGATCAAAAGCTACACAGGGGATGTCGATGCTTGAAGTCCGCAATGTGTCCGCCGGTTATGGCGCGATCAACGTTCTCTGGGATGTTTCGCTGCAAGTCAGAACCGGTGAACTGACCACCATCGTCGGCGTCAACGGCGCCGGCAAAACCACCCTGCTGCGCACCATCATGGGCCTGATACCCCAGTCCAGCGGTGTCATCACCCTGGACGGCCGGGACGTCTCCCACGCCACCACCTGGGATCTGGCCGCCTCCGGCGTGGCGCTGGTCCCCGAAGGGCGCATGATCTTTCGTGACATGAGCGTCGAGGACAATCTTTTCATCGGCGCCTACCCCCGGCAGTGCCGCGGCGAGCTGCGCACCAACCTGGAGCATGTCTACAGCCAGTTCCCGATCCTCAAGGAACGCCGCCGGCAGATGGCGGGTACGCTGTCCGGCGGCCAGGCACAGATGCTTGCCATCGGCCGCAGCCTGATGTCCGATCCGAGCGTGCTGTTGCTGGACGAACCCTCGCTGGGGCTGGCCCCGGTGCTGGTAAAGGAGGTATTCGATACCCTGCGGCGGATCAAGGAAGACGGCCGTACCATCCTGCTGGTGGAGCAGAACACGCACATGGCCCTGAGCGTGGCGGACCACGTTTACCTCATGCAGAGCGGGCGCATCACCTTCACCCGGCCCGCCAGCGAGGTCAGCGTGGAGCAATTGCACGACCTGTACTTCGCCCGCTGAGCGCAAACGCGGATGAGACAAAAAGGGAGTTGATAATAATTCGCATTAGGCTTAAGCTCCGAAACAGAGATTGAGGAGTAGGCGTAACCATGTACGTGTGTGTTTGCAACGGCGTAACTGACGGCCAGATACGGGAAGCGGTCCAAACCAGGGGCTGCGACAGCCTGCGTGATCTTCGTCGGGAACTAGGGGTTGGAAGTCAGTGCGCCAAATGTGCTCGGCACGCCCGCCAGGTGCTGCGTGAGGCCCGTAGCGCCGCACCGGCGACCTCCGTCTCTCCCATGCAGGGCGAAGTGGTGCAGTACTGGCCGCAGATCGCCTAAAGACTGATTCTCATTTTCATAAGTGCTTGTATTTACTGGCTTTTTTGCACTTTCCCCTTGCCTGGAAAGGCTCGTTGCTGAACAATAGTCGCACTGCAACCCGGCACGGAGACCGTCATGCAAGGCGACAAAAAAGTCATCGAATACCTCAACCGCGCCCTCGGCAACGAGCTCGTCGCCATCAACCAGTATTTCCTGCATTCCAAGATGTACAAGGACTGGGGTCTGCACGCGCTCTACGAGAAGGAATACCACGAATCCATCGACGAAATGAAACACGCCGACATGCTGATCGAGCGTATTCTTTTCCTCGAAGGGCTGCCCAACCTGCAGGATCTCGGCAAGCTGCTGATCGGTGAAAACACCCAGGAAATGCTCAGCTGCGACCTCAAGCTCGAACAGATGGCCGTACCCGACCTCAAGGAAGCCATCGCCTACTGCGAAACCGTGCAGGATTACGTCAGCCGCGACCTGTTCCGGCACATCCTCGAATCCGAGGAAGAACACATCGACTGGCTGGAAACCCAGCTTGACCTGATCGACAAGGTAGGCATCGAAAACTACCTGCAAAAACAAATGGCCGCCGCGGAAGACTGAACGAGTGCGTTTGCGCAAGATTTCACCGCCTGCGGCTTGACTACGCCGGGGCCTTTGGGAATAATGCGCAG
Organism: uncultured Alcanivorax sp.; assembly: GCA_964391345.1. Classification (GTDB taxonomy): domain Bacteria; phylum Pseudomonadota; class Gammaproteobacteria; order Pseudomonadales; family Alcanivoracaceae; genus Alloalcanivorax. The sequence goes on along the minus strand of CAYMKZ010000060.1, from coordinate 99 downwards.
CCTCTCGCGGACAACTTGCGAGACATCATTTCCGCACCGGTAGCCCAGTTGGATAGAGTATCTGGCTACGAACCAGAGGGTCGGGGGTTCGAATCCTCC
>CAYMKZ010000059.1:0-17177 GCA_964391345.1 uncultured Alcanivorax sp. | reverse complement strand
AGATGATGTCGAAGCCGGTCACCAGGACGCTGCTGGGGTGGAAGGTCGCCAGTTCTTCGGTCTGTTCCGGCCACCCCAGTGTCGAGAAGGTCCACAGTGCGGAGCTGAACCAGGTGTCGAGCACGTCGTCGTCCTGGCGCAGCGGGCGGTCGCCGAGGTCGTTGTCGGCGCGTACTTCCTGTTCGTCACGGCCGACGTAGACATTGCCTTCTTCGTCGTACCAGGCGGGGATGCGGTGGCCCCACCACAGCTGTCGGGAGATGCACCAGTCCTGTAGGTCGCGCATCCAGGAAAAATACATGTTTTCGTAATTTTTCGGCACGAAGCGGACGGCGCCGTTTTCCACCGCTTCGATGGCCGGCTGCGCCAGAGACTGCACCGCCACGAACCATTGGTTGGTCAGGTAGGGCTCGATCACCACTCCCGAACGGTCGCCGCGCGGCACTTGCAGGGTGTGGTCTTCCACTTTTTCCAGCAGGCCGAGCGCATCCAGATCATCAACCACCTTTTTGCGAGCGTCGTAGCGGTCCAGGCCCCGGTACGCCGCCGGAACCTCGTCGTTCAGTTGCGCACTGATGGTGAAGATGTTGATCATCGGCAGGTCGTGCCGCTTGCCCACTTCATAGTCGTTGAAGTCGTGGGCCGGGGTGATCTTCACGCATCCCGAGCCGAAATCGGGATCGACGTAGTCGTCGGCGATGATGGGAATGTCGCGATCGGTCAGCGGCAGACGGATGGTCTGGCCGACCAGCTCTTTGTAGCGCGGATCTTCCGGGTGCACCGCCACGGCGGTATCGCCGAGCATGGTTTCGGGGCGGGTGGTGGCGACCACCAGATGCCCGGAGCCGTCCGCCAGCGGGTAGCGGAAGTGCCACATGTGGCCCTGTTCTTCGCGGTTTTCCACTTCCAGATCGGAGATCGCGGTGTGCAGCGCCGGGTCCCAGTTGACCAGGCGTTTGCCGCGATAGATCAGGCCTTCCTGATGCAAGCGCACGAACACTTCGCGCACCGCGTTGGAGAGGCCGTCGTCCATGGTGAAGCGCTCGCGAGTCCAGTCCACGCTGGCGCCCATGCGGCGCAACTGGCGGGTGATGGTACCGCCGGATTCGGCCTTCCATTCCCAGATCTTCTCGATGAAGGCGTCACGACCCAGTTCGTGGCGGGTCTTGCCTTGCGCGGCAAGCCGCCGCTCCACCACCATCTGCGTGGCGATGCCGGCGTGGTCGGTACCGACCTGCCAGAGCGTGTTGCGGTCCTGCATGCGGCGATAACGCACCAGCGTGTCCATGATGGTGTCCTGGAAGGCGTGCCCCATGTGCAGGCTACCGGTCACGTTGGGCGGCGGGATCATGATGGAGAACGGTTCGCCCCGTCCGGATGGCCGGAAATAGCCGGCCTGTTCCCAGGTTTCGTACCAGGTTTGCTCAATACGGTCGGGTTGGTAGGTTTTATCCATGATCTCCGCGCGGGTCTTTACCGGAAAAAAGAAGCGGCGATTATACCGTATTCGTCGCTTTCGCCGCGAATCCTTCAGAGCTTGTGCGTGCGGATGGACAGGCCCCGGTCGCGGTAGAAACGGAACCGTTGCCGTCCCGCATCGCGCAGCTCGGGATCGCCGGTGATCATTTCCGCCACACGGGTGAAGCGGGTAACGAAGTCGGGCACCGTGGGCGCCAGATTGATCAGTACGTCGTGGCGCTCGCCGGGATCGTCGCCATGGCCGAGCTGCACCGGCTCCGCCGGGGCCAGGCCGTGGGGCAGGAAGCCGGTGGCGGGCTGTTGCCAGAACAGCCGATCCAGCGCCTCGGCATGGGCTTCATCGCGGCAGTGAATGTAGACGGAATGGCCCTGTCGCCAAGCTTTTTCGGCGATGCGCCAGGCGAGGGAGGCCTGCGCCTCCGCGCCGGCCTGTTCAGTGATGTAAAACAGGATTTCGGTCATGAGCGGCTGGCGTCCAGGTGCCTCAGCGTTGCGCCAGGTTCATGAGATAGCGCGTCAGCATGGGCACCGGCCGGCCGGTGCTGCCTTTGTTCTGCCCGCTGATCCAGGCGACGCCGGCGATATCCAGATGCGCCCAGGTGACATCGCGGGCGAAGCGATGCAAGAAGCAGGCGGCGGTGATCGAGCCGGCCTTGGGGCCGCCGATGTTCTGCATGTCGGCAAAGGGGCTGTCGAGCTGGCTTTGATAATCTTCCCACAATGGCATCGGCCAGCCGCGGTCGCCGGTCTGGCGGCCCGCCTCCAGCAATGCTTCGGAGAGCGCCTCGTCGTTGCTGTACACCGCCTGGGCATGGGCGCCCAGCGCCACCACACAGGCGCCGGTCAGCGTGGCGATGTCGATGACGGTGTGCGGTTTGTACTTCTGCTGCACGTAGGTCAGTGCGTCACACAGCACCAGCCGCCCTTCGGCATCGGTGTTGAGGATTTCAACGGTCTGCCCGGACAGCGTCTTGACGATATCTCCCGGCCGGCAGGCGCCGCCGTCCGGCATGTTCTCCGCGCTGGCCACCACCGCCACCAGGTGAATCGGCAGATTCAGTTCGCAGACCGTTTTGACGCTGCCGAAGACGCTGGCCGCGCCGCCCATGTCGTATTTCATTTCGTCCATGGCGGCGCCGGGTTTGAGGGAAATGCCCCCGGTATCGAAAGTGATGCCCTTGCCGACCAGTGACACCGGCTTGCCGGCGGCGCCCTTGTAATCCATCACGATCAGCCGGCCTTCCCGGCTGCTGCCTTTGGCGACCGCGCAGAAGGCGCCCATGCCCATGCGTTCCGCCTGCGCCTGGGTGATGATCTTGACCGACAGCTTGCTGTATTCGCCGGCCAGCTTGCGCGCCTGTTGCGCCAGATATTCCGGGTAGCAGTCATTGGGCGGGGTGTTGCCGAGATCACGGGCCAGGGTGGAGCCGGCGGCCACGGCCTGGCCGATTTCCACCGCCTTGCGCAGGCCGTTGTCCCGCTCCGCCTGCCAGAATGTCCATTTTTTCAGCACCACCGGCTTGCCCGGTTTGCTGCGATACTGGTCGAAGCGGTAGACCGCCTCTTCGGCTACCCGGGTGCCTTCACGTACCTGCCACTCCGTGGGCTGCTCCACCGTGATCCCGCTCAATAGCCAGACGGCATGTTTGGCGGGGCCGCTTTGCAGCGCCTTGGCGGTCTGTGCGATCAGCTTGAGAAAGGCCAGCCCATCCAGTGATTGCGCGTCGCCACAGCCCACCAGCAACAGGCGTTTTGCCTCCAGCCCGGCGGGAGCTTGAATCCAGGCGAGTTGCTTCTTCTTGCCGGAAAAATCACCGGCCTTGATGAACGACTGCACCGCTGCGCGAGTCTCATCGGGCAGGGCCTGAGGCAGCGCGGTATCCTTGCCGAGCGGTAGAACGAGGCAATCCGCTCTCAGATTTGCCAAAGGCTTGTGGCTAATTGCGTACTCCATGCTGTCTCCTGAGTTACAATGCCGCACACTGCGAGGCCGGACTAGGTGCAGGCGGAAATCGACGTTGATAATACACCGCTATATTAACAGACAAGTGTTCATGACCACGGTGCTGGTGACTTTCATCCTGACGATGGTGCTGGTCAGTGGTCGCTTTATCAAGTACCTGGCGGAAGCCGCTTCAGGGCAGATCGCCGCTGACGCCCTGTTTCTGGTGCTGGCTTTCCGGCTGCCTGAATTCCTGCAGATGATTCTGCCGTTGAGCCTGTACATCGCCTTGTTGCTGGTGCTTGGGCGCATGCACATGGACAACGAAATGGTGGTGCTGCGCGCCGGTGGGCAGGGCGATGGCCGCTCGGTACGCGCGCTGATCGTGCCGGTGCTGATCACCACGGCGGTGGTGGCGCTATTCTCGTTGTACGTGACACCGAAAGGCGACGCCGAGGTCAACCAGATCTTCGACGCTCAGGACGGGCGCTCGGTGCTGGAGCTGCTGACGCCCGGCCGCTTCCAGGTGAAAGGCGGCAATTCCCAGCGCGTCACCTACGCGGAAAGCCTCAACCGGGAAAAGGGTTATCTGGAAAACGTGTTCGTTGCCGACGCCAGTTTCGCCGGCGATCAGGCCGGCCGGCTGATGACGGTATGGGCGAAGGAAGGGCACATCGTTCAGGACAAGGACGGCATCAACTATCTCGATCTCACCGATGGCTACCAGTATCAGGGCAAGCCGGGGCAGGCCGATTACAAGCAGGTGAAATTCAAGGAAGCCAGGGTGCGCATCGGCACCCCGCAGTCCGATAGCAAGCCTCCCGAAGTACGTGGCCGATCGACATTGGAACTGATCCGTGAAGACAACAACAAGGCGATGGCCGAGCTGGAGTGGCGCTGGTCGCTGATTCTCACCGTGCCGATCATGTGTCTGGGCGCCATCCCGCTGTCCAGGGTGGACCCCCGGCAGGGGCGCTTCCTGCGCATGATCCCGGCGGTGCTCGGCTACATGCTGTACGTCGGCATGCTGTTGACCATACGCAGCTGGATCGGTGATGTGCCGGCGGGGCAGAGCCCACCATGGTATTACTCGATGATCTGGGTACACCTGGTGGCGTTCGCCGCCGTCATGTCGCTGTATTTCGGTGACCGGCTGTTCAGGAGGCGCAAGGCATGAGGTATGTGCGCCGCTATATCTGGCGGGCGGTATTGATTCCCACGCTGGCCATTCTGGGCATCATCATCTCGCTGGACTGCCTGTTCAACTTCATCCACGAGGCCGAGTCGCTGCGCGCCGATTACCATTTGCCGCAGGCGCTGCTGTACGTGCTCACCACCATCCCCAGCCGTTTTTACGAATACCTGCCGCTGGGCATTTTGCTGGGTGCACTGGTGGGGCTGGGGCTGTTGGCCAATCATGGTGAACTGGTGGTGATTCGCGCCGCCGGCGTGTCCACCATTCGCGTCAGTTGGATGGTGCTGAGGCCGGTACTGTTTCTGATCGTGCTGTCGATCCCGATCGGGGAGTATCTGGCGCCCTATTGCGAGCAGATCGCGGTGAGCAACCGCACCCTGGAGCGCGGCGGTGGCGAGGCAATCACCGACTCCAGTGGCTTCTGGCACCGTGAAGGCAACGACTTCATTCACATCAATACCGTGCAGCCCAACGGCGTGCTCTACGGATTGACCCAGTACCGCTTCAACAAGGACCACCAACTGGAAGAGAGCCGCTTCGTCGAGCGTGCCATCTACCAGGGCTCGTACTGGGCCTTGCAGGGCATTCACGGCACGCTGTTCACGGACCACGGCACCCAGACCTACGACAAGCGCTCCGGGGAGTGGCACACCACGCTGAACCCGGAACTGCTGGACATCGTGGTGCTGGACCCTTCCAAGCTCGGTGTCACCAAACTGTGGACCTATTCCCACTACCTCAAGAAGCAGGGGCTGGAGGTGGCGGATTACATGCTGGCGTTCTGGCAGAAACTGCTGATGCCACTGGCCACCATCGGCATGGTGCTGATCGCCATTTCGTTCGTGTTCGGGCCGTTGCGTGAAGTGACCATGGGCTTGCGGGTGGCGGCGGGCATCGTCGCCGGGCTGATTTTTCACTACGGCCAGCAATTCTTCGGTTACATGTCGCTGGTGTTCCATGCGGACCCGCTGATTGCCGCCGTATCGCCGCCAATATTATGCTTGATAGCCGGCCTGTGGTTGCTGGCCCGAGCGCGCTGATCTGGCTGCAATGGGCGCTGGTAATAGCCGCGCAGATTGGTATACTCGCCGCGGTCGGGCTCCGAGGGGCCCACTCTGCCTGAGTGGTGGAAATGCCAGAGTGGTGAAATTGGTAGACACGACGGATTCAAAATCCGTTGGGGTAAAACCCGTGCCGGTTCGAGTCCGGCCTCTGGTACCAGTTATTCCGGCGCGCTCCGTGCAACGGTAGCGTGCCCGTCGGTGCCGCTCCCGGCGCATTGCGCGCCCTGTCCAGCAGCTCGCCGATGGGCGCCGTTCGGCTCGCGCCCGCGACGCGGCCCGCCCCGGAGTGCCCATGGCTTCACATCCCCAACCCGCCGGACTGTTCAAACGCCTGATGGCGCTGGTTTACGATGCCTTTCTGGTGGCGGCACTGTGGTTTCTGACCACCGGCATTTTTGTCGTGATCTACAACCATACCGGCCTGCCGAGCGAAAATCTGGGCGGCGTGACGCGGCCCGCGCCGGCGGCGCTGCACGGCGTATTGTTTCCCTTGCTGCTGCTGGAAACCTGGGCGTTTTACGCCTGGTTCTGGCTGCACGGCGGTCAGACCCTGGGCATGCGCGCCTGGCGTCTGCAAGTCCGCGATTACCGCGACCGGCCGCTGCGTTTCTGGCAAACGCTGGTGCGTTTCGTGGCCGCCGGGCTGTCCTGGGCCACCATCGGCGCCGGCTGGCTGGTGGTGCTGATCCGGCCGCACCAGACGCTCCACGACCGGCTGTCGCTGACCGCCACGGTGGTGCTGCCCCGTGGCGTGGACATCGTGGACACCAGCAAGCTGGCATCACGGAAACAGAAGAAGCGGGCCCGCCGGTAAAACAGCGGTGAGTGGAGCCCCGGAGAGGCGGTGTGAATGTAGACGACTTTGATTTTGACCTGCCCGATGCGCTGATCGCCCGGCACCCGCCGGAGCATCGCCGCGACGCCCGTCTCATGGCCCTCACCGGCGCGGGGCTGAATCATCATCATTTTCCCGATCTGGCCGGCTATCTGCGCCCCGGCGACCTGCTGGTGTTCAACGATACCCGGGTGATCGCCGCCCGCCTGTACGGGCGCAAGGAAAGCGGCGGGCACATCGAAGCCCTGATCGAGCGAGTGCTGGAAGACAAGGAAGCGCTGGCCCATGTACGTGCCTCCAAGTCACCGAAGCCGGGTAGCTGGCTGATGTTTGATGAAGGCATCGCTGCGCAGGTGCGCGGTCGGCGTGGTGAGCTGTTCCACCTCGCCTTCACCGGTTGCGACAGTGTGCTGGCTGCTCTGGAGCGGATTGGCCACGTGCCTTTGCCTCCTTATATTGACCGCCCCGATGAGGCCGCCGATCTGGAGCGCTACCAGACCGTCTATGCCCGCGAGCCCGGCGCCGTGGCCGCACCCACGGCGGGTCTGCATTTCGACCCGGAGCTGATTGACTCGTTGCGGGCACAGGGCGTGGAGACCGGCTTCGTTACCCTGCATGTGGGAGCGGGCACCTTCCAGCCGGTGCGCGAAGATCAGGTCGAGGACCATCACATGCACAGCGAGCGTTTCCGCATTCCGGAGGCGCTGGTTGAGCAGGTGGCGGCCACCCGTGCCCGCGGTGGCCGGGTAGTGGCCGTCGGCACCACCTCATTGCGCGCCCTGGAAGCCGCCTCCACGGGCGGGCGCCTGCGTGCCGGCGAGGCGGAAACGGATATCTTCATTTACCCCGGCTACCGCTTCCTTCAGGTCGACGCCATGGTGACCAATTTTCACTTGCCGCGCTCCACCCTGCTGATGCTGATCAGTGCGTTCGCCGGTCGTGACCGGGTGCTGCAAGCCTACCGGGCTGCCATCGCCGAACGATACCGCTTTTTCAGCTATGGAGATGCCATGTTCATCGAGCGTCAGGGTACCGCCACGTGAGCCGTCTGCATTTCCGCCTGCTGGGCAATGACGGCGCGGCGCGGCGCGGCCAATTGACATTTCCCCGTGGCACGGTGCAAACGCCGGCGTTCATGCCGGTCGGCACCTATGGCACAGTGAAAGGCATGCTGCCCCGCGATCTGGCCGACAGCGGTGCGGAAATCTGCCTGGGCAACACCTTCCATCTGATGCTGCGGCCGGGTTGCGAAGTGATCGCCGCCCACGGCGGCCTGCATGGGTTCATGCAGTGGGACAGGCCGATTCTCACCGATTCCGGCGGCTTTCAGGTGTTCAGCCTCGGCGAGATGCGCAAGATCAGCGAACAGGGCGTGGTGTTCCGCAGCCCGGTTAACGGTGATCGCATCGAGCTGGGGCCGGAACGGGCGATGGCCGTGCAGCGGGCGCTGGACAGCGACATCTGCATGATTTTCGATGAATGCACGCCATTTCCCGCCACCGAACGGCAGGCGGCGGACTCCATGCGTTTGTCATTGCGCTGGGCGGCCCGCTCGAAGCAGGCCCACCGACAGGAAAATCAGCACCGGCCGGGGAACGAAGCGGCCTGTTTCGGGATCGTACAGGGGGGCATGTATGATGCCCTGCGGCGCGAGTCCGTGGCGGGTCTGGTGGATATCGGCTTTGACGGTTACGCCGTGGGCGGCCTGAGCGTGGGTGAGCCGCAGCAGGAAATGCTGCGTACGCTGGGTGAACTGGTGCCGCACATGCCGGCTGATCGCCCCCGTTATCTGATGGGGGTCGGGCGGCCGGAGGATATCGTCGAGGCGGTGCGCCGTGGTGTGGACATGTTCGATTGCGTGATGCCGACCCGCAACGCCCGTAACGGTTACCTGTTTACCGCCGAAGGCGTGGTGAAGATCCGCAACGCCCGGCACCGGCACGATACCGGGCCTCTGGAAGAAGGTTGCGACTGCCACACATGCCAGCATTTTTCGCGGGCTTATCTGCATCATCTGGACCGCTGCGGGGAGATGCTCGGCGCGCAACTGAATACCATCCACAATCTGCGCTACTATCAGCGGCTTATGGCCGGATTGCGGGGGGCTATCGAAGCAGGTACATTGAGCGCCTTTATTGGCGGCTTTTACGCGGCGCAGGGCCGTTCCGTGCCTCCGTTGTGACCGTCCGGCGCCATTCGGCGATGCCGGGCCGCATGTGTCTTGAACATAACGAATTGAACATAACGAAACCGTTTTTGAACCTGGAGTGATGTCGATGAACTGGTTGATTCCCGCGGCTCATGCAGAAACCGCCGGTGGTGCTGCAACGGGCGGCGCCCCTGGAGGTGTGGAACTGATCATGCTGGTGGTCATGATGGTGGTGTTCTACTTCTTCCTGATCCGCCCCCAGCAGAAGCGCGCCAAAGAGCACAAGAACCTGATGAACGGTCTCAACAAGGGCGACGAAGTGGTCACCAGCGGCGGTATCCTCGGTAAAGTGACCAAGGTTTCCGATGGTTTCGTGGTCATCGAGATCAGCAACAACCTGGAAATCAAGGTACAGAAGCAGAGTGTCCAGGCCACGTTGCCGAAGGGCACCATCAAATCCATTTGATCGCAGGCGGGCATGTTGGCCCGCCTTACCGGCTGAACCGGAAGAACCGTTATGACCTGCTATTCACGCTGGACGTCCTTCCCGCTCTCGGCTCCCGGCTGCGTTTGTACGCATGAAGGCCGGCCTGGCGGGTTTATAACAACAACCGTGACAGGGGGAAGCGCATGAACCGCTACCCACGATGGAAGGTGGGGCTGCTGATCGCGGTGCTGCTGTTCTGCGGTATCTATGCTCTGCCCAATCTCTATCCTGATGCGCCGGCCGTGCAGATCAGTGGTGCTGAAGCCGGTGCCAAAGTGCCGGCTTCTCTGACCGAGAAAGTGCTTGCCGACCTCAAGGCCGAGCATATTGATTACACCAGCACCGCCAAGGTCGGCGATTCCTGGCTGGTCAAGTTCGACTCCACGGACACTCAGTTGAAGGCGAAGTCGATCATCGACCAGTCCATTGGCAGTGAATACGTGGCCGCGTTGAACCTGGTGCCGACCACGCCGCACTGGCTGCGCGCCATCGGCGCGACACCCATGAACCTGGGGCTCGATTTGCGGGGCGGGGTGCACTTCCTCCTGCAAGTGGACATGAAAGTGGCCGTCAAGCAGCGCCTCACTGACGACGCGGGTGAAATCAAGCTGATGTTCCGCAACGAGAACATCCGCTACCGGGATGTGACGCCAGGTGACGACCAACTGACCGTTTCCTTCGTCAGCAGCAGCGATGAAGACAAAGGCAGCAGCCTGATCCGCACCAAGTTTCCCGACTACCAGTTGAATGATGTGAGCGGCAATACTTTGCTGCTGAAACTTACGCCGCAGGCGATCCAGAAGATCGGCGATTATGCCATCGACCAGAACCGCACCGCGTTGAGCAACCGAGTCAACGATCTGGGCGTTTCCAACGCGGTGGTGCGTCGCCAGGGCGCGGACCGCATCGTGGTGGAGTTGCCGGGCGTGCAGGATGCGTCACAGGCGCGGCGTATTCTCGGCAAGACGGCGACGCTGGAATTCCGCCTCGCCAGAACCGATGTGGACCCGGCCCGTGTTGCTACCGGCATTGCACCGCCGGGTACCGAGATCTATCCGTTCAAGGACTCCGACCGCAAGGTGGTGCTGAGCAAGGACAAGATCGTCACCGGCGATCAGGTCACCAACGCCAAAATGGGCTTTGACCAGCAAACCGGCAAGCCGGAGGTGGACATCACCCTGGATGCCTCCGGCGCGCGCAGCATGCGGCGCGTTACCCACAAGAACGTGGGCAATTCCATGGCGGTGCTGTTCATCGAAACCAAGACCAAGAAACAGACGGTCGATGGGCCGGACGGCAAGCCTGAAGTCCATTACGTCAGCCACAATGACGCCCGCGTGATCAACGTGGCGACCATCCAGGATACGCTGGGCAGCCGTTTCCGCATCACCGGCCTGGACAGCCCGGCGGAAGCGTCGGAGCTGGCCTTGCTGCTGCGTGCCGGTAGCCTGGCGGCGCCGGTGTTCATCGTTGGCGAAAACACCATCGGGCCGAGCCTGGGGGCGGAAAACATCAAGGCCGGGATGATCTCCATGCTGGCGGGCCTGGTCCTGGTGCTGATTTTCATGTCGGTGTACTACAAGCTGGCCGGGCTGGTGTCCTGTATTGCCCTGGTCGGCAACCTGGTGGTGCTGGTCGGGGTGATGTCGCTGATTCCGGGGGCCACGCTGACGTTGCCGGGTATCGCCGGCATCGTGTTGACGCTGGGTATGGCGGTGGACGCCAACGTCTTGATCTACGAGCAGATAAAGCACTCGATACGTGACGGCATGAGGCCCATCCAGGCGCTGGAACATGGTTATGATCGTGCCTTCGTCACCATCGTCGATGCCAACCTCACCACCATCATTGCCGGTATTGTGCTGTTGGCGGTAGGCACCGGGGCGGTGCAGGGCTTTGCCGTGACGCTGATCATCGGCATCCTGGCTTCCATGTTCACGGCCATCATTGGCTCGCGCGCCATCCTGGAGATGATCTACGCGCGTCCCGGCCGTAAACCCCCCACTCGCTTGAGCATCTGAGGAGAACGTTCATGGATATCAATATCCACATCAATATGCTCAAGTACCGCCGCCAGTTCTTCATCATTTCCATGATACTGGTGCTGTGTTCTATCGCGCTGCTGGCGACGCGCGGGCTCAACCTGGGCATGGATTTCACCGGCGGCACCACGGTGCAAGTGAGCAGTTCGCATACGCTGGATCTGGACAAACTGCGGACGGCGCTGGCGGCGGACGGTTACAAGAATGCCGTGGTTCAGCATTTCGGCGCCTCCAGCGATGCGGTGATCCGCGTGCTGCCGCATGGTGCCGAGAACCCGGAGAAGCTGGGCCACGAAGTGTTCGATGCGCTCAGCCAGTCGATGCCGGAGCTGACCCTCAAGCAGGTCGAATTCGTTGGTCCGGAGGTGGGCAACGAGCTGCGCGACCAGTCCGGCCTGGCCATGCTGGTGGCCATGGGCATGATGCTGATCTACGTGTGGTTCCGCTTCTCGCAGAAGATGGGGATCGCCGCGGTACTGGCGTTGTTTCACGAAATCTTCATCACTCTCGGATTTTTCTCTCTGTTCCAGTGGGAATTCAACCTCAACGTGGTGGCCGCAATCCTGGCGCTGATCGGTTATTCCATCAACGACTCCATCGTGGTGGCGGACTATGTGCGTGAAGAGTTTCACAAGAGTCGCGAAACGGACCCGGAGAAGGTCACCAATACCGCCGTCTGCCTGACCCTGGGACGAACCATCAACACCTCGGTGGTGACCTTGCTGGTGGTGCTGGCGTTGCTGTTCTTCGGTGGTCCGGCGATCCACACGTTCTCGCTGGCCATGACCATCGGTATCATTTCCGGTACTTACTCTTCCATCTATATCGTTTGCCATCTGGCTCTGATGATGGGCATGACCCGTCAGGACTTCATGCTGACAGAGAAACGGGAAGAGGCGGACGACCGGCCTTGAGGCACAGAGAGAATCGCGAGAGAAGGGACGTGGACGGAGGGGTGGAAGGCCCCTCACCCGTCATTCTGCGCGCAGTCGCAGAATCCAGCCTTTGGCATGGATCCTGCGACTCCGCTTCGCTCCGCGCAGGATGACGGATGCTACGCTATGACGCACGAGAAGCGGGAAGAGGCGGACGACCGGCCTTGAGGCACAGAGAGAATCGCGAGAGAAGGGACGTGGACGGAGGGGTGGAAGGCCCCTCACCCGTCATTCTGCGCGCAGTCGCAGAATCCAGCCTTTGGCATGGATCCTGCGACTCCGCTTCGCTCCGCGCAGGATGACGCGAGCGCCTTTCTATTGCAGGTGCTCGACTATCCCATACAGAGATACTTGGTTTCCAGGTACTCCTCCATGCCGTAGAGCGAACCTTCGCGGCCCAACCCTGACTCCTTGACCCCTCCGAACGGCGCGGCGGCGTTGGAAATCAAGCCTTCGTTGATGCCGATCATGCCGGCTTCGAGCGCCTCCGCCACACGCCATACCCGGTGGATGTTTTCGCTGTAGAAGTAGGATGCCAGGCCGAACGGCGTATCGTTGGCCAGGCGCACGCCTTCCTCCTCGTCCTTGAAGCGGATGATGGCGGCCATGGGGCCGAATGTTTCTTCACGGCAGAATTCCATGTCGGTGGTGGCGTCGGTGATCAGCGTCGGCTGCACGAAGTTGCCGCCCCGTTCATGGGGCCCGCCGCCGAGAATCACATTGCCGCCTTTTTCCCGTGCATCGCGGATGTGCTCCAGTACTTTTTTCACGCCGTCCTGGTTGATCAGCGCCGCCTGCTCCACGCCCTCCTCGAAACCGTCGCCGACTTTCAGGTTGGCGATGGCGGTCTTCAGCTTCTCGACAAAGGCGTCGTGGACGCCGTCCTGTACCAGGAAGCGGTTCACGCACACGCAGGTCTGGCCGGTATTGCGGAACTTGCTGGCGATGGCTCCCGCCACCGCCTTGTCCAGATCGGCGTCGTCGAACACCAGAAAGGGCGCGTTGCCGCCCAGCTCCAGGGACACTTTCTGGATGTGTTGCGCGCACTGCGCCATCAGGCGGCTGCCCACCTCGGTGGAGCCGGTGAAGCTGACTTTGCGCACCGTGGCCGAGCCGGTCATGGTGTCGGCGATGGCGGCGGCGGAGCCGGTAATGACGTTGAACACACCGGCCGGTACGCCGGCGCGCGTGGCCAACTCGCCAAGCGCCAGAGCGGAGTAGGGGGTGGCGCTGGCCGGCTTGACCACCATGGTGCAGCCGGCTGCCAGTGCCGCGCCGGCCTTGCGGGTGATCATCGAGGACGGGAAGTTCCACGGCGTAATGGCCGCGGTGACGCCGACCGGTTGTTTCACCACCACGATATGCTGGTCGGGCTTGGCGGCGGGGATGGTCTGGCCGTAGGCGCGTCGTGCTTCTTCCGCGAACCATTTGAGGAAGGAGGCGCCGTAGGCGATTTCGCCTTTGGATTCCGCCAGCGGCTTGCCTTGCTCCAGCGTCATGATATTGCCCAGGTCGTCCTGGTTTTCCATCATCAACTCGTACCAGCGGTACAAAATCCGGCCCCGCTCCTCGGCGGTTTTGCCGCGCCAGCCGGGCAGCGCGTTGTCAGCGGCGGCGATCGCCTGGAGCGTATCCTTTTCCCGCATCCTGGGCACCTTGCCGATGATCTCGCCAGTGGCGGGGTTGTCCACGTCCAGCGTCGCGCCGTCTTCCGCATCACACCACTGGCCATTGATGTAACACTGCTGACGGAAAAGATCGTTGTCTTTGAGGGTGTACTGACTCATGAGGAACTCCTGATCGGTTTCAGCGCACAAACCGGAAAATAGTGTGGGCCACTCAGGCCCGCTCGCCTGTATGTAATAACGCTATCAGAGCCGGCTGGCCAGCCCTATCCGGCGAGGGTGGGACAATTATCGGCAATCACAGGGGAGATTCATTGCACCAGCGGTGAACTGGCGGCGTCGAGATCCACCCCTTGCAGTTCGGCCTGGCCGGCGAGCATGCGTACGTACTGGCTCAGAGCCCGCTCCTCGCAGGCGGTACGCAACTCCGCGGCTATCTGTTCAGCGACCGCCGCAAAGGGAAGCTGCTGACCGGGGATACGCTGGTCCAGCGCCACGATGTGAAAGCCGAAGCGGGTATGAACCAGCTCTGGCAAAATGCCCGGCGCGACGTCGCGGAATATCGCTTCCTCGAATTCCGCCACGGTAGCGCCGCGTTGCAACTGGCCCAACTGGCCATCCTGGGCGCCGGAGGGGCAGTTGGACATTTCACGGGCGCGCTGGCCGAACAGCTCCGGCTGCGCCTGCAGTTCCCGCAGCGTTTGCTCGGCCAGCGAGCGGATGGCGGCCACCGGCGCTCCGGGGGTGATCTGGAACAGGATATGCCGCGCATGGACCAGATCGCCGTTGCGGTACTGCTCCTTGTGAGCATGGTACCAGCGGCGGCACTCTTCGTCGGTGGGTTCGGGTATCTGCACATCGCGCTTCAGCAGTTGCTCCACCGCTGTGGCGATGGTCTGCTCATCGGCATCGTCACTCAACAGCCCTTGTGCCACTGCCTGTTGGCGCAGCAGCTCATGGGCCGCGGCCAGTTGCGGGGATGGCCAGCCATCCGCATCGATCCCGATACCGTTTATCTTCATGCCGGTCAGTCCATGGAGCGACGCTTGCGCACGATCTGGTAAGGCCGGAACAGATAGGCCAGCGACGCGATGCCGCTCCAGATGTGCACCATGCGGGTGAAGGGCGATACCAGAAAAATGGTGAAGCCCAGCAGAATATGCGCCTTGTACACCCAGGGAATGCCCAGCAGGATCGGCGCGGCGTTCCCCTTGAAGTAGACGATGGCCTGCACGTAGCTGACGATGCGCTCGAATTCCGCACCGTCCATGTGCTGCGCGGAAAGGGGCACGGTAGCCAGGCCCAGCGCCAGTTGCAGCCAAAGCATGAGAACGATGGTGATGTCCCATTTGCGGCTGTTGGCGCGGATGCGCCGATGGTAAAGGCGGCGGTGTATCAGAATGCTCAGGCCGAGAATGGCGATCAGCCCGGCGATGCCGCCGGCCACCATGGCCAGCAACTGGTGCTGGGTTGGGGTCATCAGCCACAGCACCAGCCATTCCGGCATCAGAAAGCCGACGAAGTGGCCGAGCACGACGACGATCACGCCGTAGTGAAACAGATTCGAGCCAAGCCGCATCTGGCCGTTGTGCAGGGTTTGTGAGGAGTCGCTTTTCCAGGAATAGGGCTCGCGGTCGAAACGGATCAGGCTGCCCAGCAGCAGCACCGCCAGGCAGATATAGGGATAGATACCGAACAGAAATTCATGCAGAGGCGCGGGCAGGTTCACGGCGGTATCTCCGGTGGTATCAGGGTGTATTGTTCGCGCTCGGTGGATCGGGTGGCGCGAACGCCGGTTTTTCTTCCCAACTGCGATCGAAATCCTCCGGCGGCATGGCCGAGGCCGAAGTTGCGGCGTCGAGCCCTTTTTCACCGCCGAGCGCCAGCAGTGCGGCCATTACCGACGCATAACGGCTGTGCCGCTGTTGCAACGCATTGCCGAGCTGGCGGAGTACGTGCGCCATCTCGGCGATGGTGTCGCGGGTTTCCGCCAGCTTGCAACAACTCAGATATTCCAGCAGCAAAGGCAGGTGGTCCGGCAGCTCCTTGGCCACCGGCTCCATGCCGCCGTCCAGGTAACGCTGCCGCAGTTCCAGCATGGCCGGACCTCGTTGCCGGTCGTCACCGTGTACGTGTTCGAACAGGTTCAGGGAAGTACGGCGGCCGCGATCGAACAGATCCACGTAGCGTCCTTCCGCTTCGAAGGCTTCACTGCTGGCGATCTCTTCGGCCAGTGCGATCAGCTCGCTCCGTTGCCGCACGTTGAGCACACGGCTGCGGTCGATTACTTCGATGATCTCCGGCAGGGCCGCCCGCAGCTCGGCGTCGGGGTAGCTGAGCAGGGCGGACAGCGCGCGCAGCAGCAGAGAAGGATTGCGAAACATGGCTCAGTCCTGATCGTCCAGCATGCGGATGGGAATCACCTTGCGCCGCCCCATCTTGCCGCCGAACAACCCGGCCTTGGCGTCGATGCCGTCGCAGCCGTTGCCGAACGTGAAGCCGCAGCCGCCGCGCAACTGGTAGGCGTTTTCCGCTTCTTCCCGGTGCGCGGTGGGAATCACGAAACGGTCTTCGTAGTTGGCGATGGCCAGATAGCGGTGCATGGCGTTGACGGTGGCCTCGTCGAGCCCGGTGCTGGACAGCAATTGCGGGTCGGGATGTTCGCCGAGTTGTTTGCCGCGGAACCAGGCGCGCATGGCCAGCATGCGTTGCAACGCCGTTATCACGGGTTTTTCATTGCCGGCGGTCAGCAGGTTGGCCAGGTAGCGTACCGGAATACGCAGTGATTCCACATCCGGCAGGCCGAGGGTGGTACTGTCGATGGCCCCCGCGTTGGCGTGCGAATTGATGGGTGACAACGGAGGGACGTACCAGACCATCGGCAAGGTGCGGTACTCGGGGTGCAACGGGAAGGCGATTTTCCAGTCCACCGCCATTTTGTAGGCGGGCGAGCGTTGCGCCGCTTCCAGCCAGGCTTCGGAGATACCGGCTTCCAGCGCCTGGCGTTGTATCTCCGGGTCGTGCGGATCGAGAAACAGATCCAGTTGCGACTGATACAGGTCGTGCGGATCTTCCATGGAGGCGGCCTGCTCGATGCGATCCGCATCGTAGAGCATGACACCGAGGTAACGGATGCGGCCGACACAGGTTTCCGAGCAGACGGTGGGCATGCCAGCCTCGATGCGCGGATAACAGAAGGTGCATTTTTCGGCTTTGCCGCTGACCCAGTTGTAGTAGATTTTCTTGTAGGGGCAACCGGACACGCACATACGCCAGCCCCGGCATTTGTCCTGGTCGATCAGCACGATGCCGTCTTCTTCACGCTTGTAGATCGAGCCGGATGGGCAGGACGCCACGCAGGTCGGGTTCAGGCAGTGCTCGCACAGGCGCGGCAGGTACATCATGAAGGTGTTTTCGAACTGGC
>CAYMKZ010000058.1:0-17365 GCA_964391345.1 uncultured Alcanivorax sp. | reverse complement strand
GGATTGAAAATCCCCGTGTCGGCAGTTCGATTCTGTCTCCGGGCACCAGACAAAAGGCTCCACCCTTAACGGGCGGAGCCTTTTTTGTGGTTGCTCAAGTATGCGACGCGGCGGGATTGATGCCACAAAAAACCCGTCAGGTCGACGGGCTTTGGGAAGAATGACAGGGCCTCTGTGGACCAGAGGCCAACACGGCTTCGGCCAAGCTTGTCATCGCCTTTGGCCAAGCCGGCTACGCGGGACGGACCGTTGCGTAGTCTCGAATGCCCGATGCCAAGCAGAGCGGGAACACCGCAAATGATAGTGGCTTCGGCGAAAATTCTCAAGGCCGATCCGCGCCACCTGCTCTTCTGGCCTGCCATTTTTCGCTCCTACACATGCTCAACAAGATGTGGCATACCCATGCCGTGCATCACGCACCGATAGACCTGTGCCATGGTCGTCCTGCCCAGACGGTTTTTGAAGTACAGCCTCTTTCCATCCTGACCTCGCTTACCGAGCCTTATCAGATTCAGGCGGTGAAACCCGACCGTATACAGCATATCCCCCTTCAGCCACGAGTCCTTCATCTGGAAGTGGCCAAGCTGAGGCAAAGACGCCTTGGAAAGCAGCATATGATGGGCCTGTACCGGACTTGGCTCGACTGTGCTCAGCGGAACCACGGTCACCAGACCAGCGCGATGCCTCATTTTGGGAGAGATCACGACGACAGGGCGCGACTTGACCATTTCCGGCTCAACAAACCCAGGCTCAAAGCAACAGGTCAGAATCTGCCCCCTTTCAGGGTGAATTTTTATCGACAACGGATCCCCCGACCCTTCCAGAAACGATACGTACAAGGACACTAGCGCAGAGAGTCATTACGATCCACAGCACATTGCGACCCTCTAGTCATGCTTTCTGTTCGCCACATAAGCGTTCGCTTCCAATTTTCACACACTACATCCCGCCCCATCCCCAATAACACCAATATAAGGCACAATGTTTGCCGAGTGCGGACAAAATTCCTTTGTGCGGCTGGTAGTACTCTCCGGCGATCCCGGGAAGGACGACGCCGGCCCTGTGGTGGAGACAACAACATGTTCGATCTGGTGACCCCGGAGCTGGTGGGGCTTTCAAGCAATCGCTTGGGGCGCGTCGATAACTGGATGCAGACGCTGGTAGCGTCGGAGCGGCTGGCCGGCATCAGCGTGCTGGTGTACCGGCGCGGGCACTGCGCCTGGTTCGGCAGCGCCGGCCACTTGAAAACGGATCGGCAGCAGAAGATCGCCGAAGATACCATCTTCCGTATCTACTCGATGACCAAGCCGATCACCAGCGTCGCCGCCATGATGCTCTACGAGCAGGGTCTGTTTCAGCTCGACGATCCGATAGCGAAATTCCTGCCCGAGTTCACCAACATGCAGGTGTGCGTGGGTGGTGACGTGGATAACCCCAAGCTGGAACCGGCGCGCAGCCTGATCACCATGCGGCAACTGCTGACCCACACCTCCGGGCTGGGCTACGATTTCACCAGCAGCCCGCCGGTGGATGCCCTGTATCGCAAACACGGCATCAACTTCAGCCGCAACCACGGCTCGCTGGCGGAAATGACCCGGCAGACGGCGCAGATGCCGCTGCTTTTCCATCCTGGCACCAAGTGGAACTACAGCGTCTCCACCGATGTACTGGGACGGGTCGTGGAGGTAATTTCCGGGCAGTCGCTGGATCGCTATTTCGCGGAACGCATTCTCGCTCCACTGGGCATGAACGATACCGCCTTCTGGGTCGCTGAGGAAAAGCTGCATCGTCTGGCGGAGATGTACACCCTTGCCGGCGCCATCCCGCCGCGCATCAAGGGCGAACCCACCGAAGTTACTCCGGACCCCAGTGGCGCACTGGAAGTCAGCGCCGCGTCCGGTGGCCGACAATTCACCCAGCCACCGAAAATTTTCTCCGGCGGCGGTGGCCTCACCTCCACCACCGGCGATTACCTGCGTTTTGCGCTGATGCTGCGCAATGGCGGCACCTTCAACGGTGTGCGCCTGCTGGGCCGCAAGACCGTGGAATTCATGCACAGCAACCACCTGCCCGGCCCGATGGCCGATATGGGCGAGCCGCGCTTCAACAATACCCACATGGGCGCCGGGCTGGGGTTCGGTTTGGGTTTCGGCGTGGTGCTCAACCCGGCCCTCGCTCAGACCATGGGCTCGGTGGGCGAATATTTCTGGACCGGCATGGCCAACACCCAGTTCTGGATCGACCCCAGCGAAGACCTGATCGTCATCGAGATGGCGCAGATGATGCCGTCCACGCTGGTGCCGATTCGGCAGACATTGCGCTCGCTGGTGTATCAGGCGTTGGTTGATTAACTGCGGTTGATTGTTGGATCTTCTTGGGTGCGGTATCAGGTACATGTTCTGTATAGGAACAGTCTTATGGATGCCATTAGCTACACAGCCGCCAGAAGCAACCTAGCAGAAACCATGGGGCAGGTCTGTGAAAACCATTCTCCTGTGATCATCGCCCGGAGCAAATCACAGTCCGTGGTCATGATCTCTTTTGAGAACTACAAAGACCTGCAAGGGGCTGCCTACCTCCTGTGCGCACCCAAGAGCGCCCGTCGTTTGCTGGAATCCGTTGCCGAACTGGAGCAATGCGGGGGGACTACACGGTCGGCCAGAGCGACTGTTAGGCATTCAAGCCGTTGCCACCAGTAATTCCTCGGAATTATTTGGCGGACGTAAACCATCCGTTCTGCCAGAGAAATAGCGTTCCGCCAAAGCAGCGGCCGACACATGTTGCACCTTTTTGAAACCGGCCTCGCGGGCAAGAGCTGTTATTTCGTCTGGCTTGAAGAAGCTGATCCAGGGTGTGCCGCTGGCACGCGCGCCTTCCGCAGCGCGCTCGACGCCAATGCGTATTTCAGGGTCTAGCATTTCAAGGGGGCAGAGGAACGACATGACAAACGTGGAGCCTGAAGCAAACGCCGCAATCTGGCGCAGGGTTGCTACGATTGCATCTCTGGTCAGATACATACTTACTCCGGTGGATGTTATGACTGCCGGGCGCTTTGCATCGAAGCCCGATGCAACCAGCCGTTCCAACCAGTTATCGCCAGCCTCGAAATCCACCGGTACGAGCTTGAGGTGGTCAGCGACACCAAAGCCGGTAGCCAAGAGACGCTGACGCTTCCATTCTTGAGATTCCAATTGATCTAGCTCGAAGATGCGTAGTTGTGGCGCAAACTCGGGCTTGCGCTGTGCAAACGAATCCAACCCCGCGCCAAGGAGAACATACTGGTCAACGCCAGAGCACACTTGCTCCTCGACCAAATCTTCGATGAAGCGAGCCCGCGCCAAAATAGACGCACGGAAAGGCTTGGTAAACGAACTCATGTCTGGGCGGTCGTGCCAGCCGTCATCCGGTGCGACCAGTTTCAAGCCAATTTCATCTTCAAATACATGCGGCGGCGCATCCGCCTGTACATGCAGTGCCCGCCATAGCGCGGTGCGAACGGCTGTATTGTCTGGTTCCACGGTGCGTTCGTCTTGCATAAAACCTTCCATTGATACCCCACAGCAACCCCAGTTCAGTGGTGCTTCAGACCAAAGTAGGCGTTCTCCAGTGCCGAATTGGCGTGCATCTCTTGTACGGTTCCAGCAAAGCCAATGCGCCCACCCTCCAGGGTATAAACGCGGTCAGCAATATCCAGGAAGCGGACATTCTGCTCGGCAATCAGCAACGAAAGCCCCAGCTCACGAAACTGCCCGAGCACCTGTATCACTTCCTTGACGAACAGCGGTGACAGCCCGGCCGATGGCTCGTCCATGACCAGCAACCGGGGTTTGGCGGCCAGCGCCTTGGCGACGCCGAGGATCTTGCGTTGTCCGCCGGAGAGGCTACCGCCCAGCGCTTTGCGTTTCTGTTGCAGGGTGGGAAAACGCTCATAGAGGTCGGCGATGTGTCGCTTGGCTTCCGCCGAGGGCAGGAATTGTCCGCCGATCAGCAGGTTGTCGTGGACGCTGAGGTCGGGAAAGCAGCCGGTTTCCGACATGTAACCGATACCGGCGCGCACACGGCGGTCGGTGCGTTCGCGGGTAAGGTCGCGATCGGCAAAAACCACTTCGCCGCCCCACTGGGGAACCAGCCCCATCAGTGTCTTGATCAGCGTCGTCTTGCCCGCGCCGTTGGGCCCGAGCAGCACCACCGTTTCACCCTCGCGGACGGTCAGCGCCACCTTCCACAGCGCCTGGATTTTGCCGTAGCCGGCATCCAGGTCGTTGGCCCGCAGCAGTTCAGTGCTCATCGCCGGGACTCCCGAGAAAAACCTCGACCACCTGCCTGTCGTGAATCGCCTGCGACAGCGGCCCCGTGAAGATATCCTTGCCGGCGCTGAGCACGATCAGACGATCGGTCACTTCATCGACGAAATCCATCAGGTGCTCT
Organism: uncultured Alcanivorax sp.; assembly: GCA_964391345.1. GTDB lineage: Bacteria > Pseudomonadota > Gammaproteobacteria > Pseudomonadales > Alcanivoracaceae > Alloalcanivorax. Next base: position 12,937 of record CAYMKZ010000058.1, on the reverse strand, counting down.
ACCACCAGCAACGCCATGCCCGCGTTGGCAAGCTGACGCAAGCGGGCGGCCACCTGTTCAAGTTCGGACGGGTTGAGCCCCGCCCCCAGTTCGTCCACGCACAGCAGTTTGGGGCGGGTGGCCAGGGCGCGGGCGAGATCGAGCATTTTCTGCTGGGCGCTGGTCAGGTCGCTGGCGAGACGATCCGCGTCACGATCCAGCTCAAGGAATTCCATTAGCGGTTGGATATCGTCCTGGTCGAACTGGCTGCCGCCGTATTTCACGGCAACGTCGATGTTCTGCCGCACCGTCAGCGATTTGAAGGGCTTGGGAATCTGGAAAGTGCGGTTGATGCCCAGCTTGACCAGCCGGTGGGATGCCATGCCGCCAATGGAATGCCCCTGGTAAAGCAGGGAGCCGCCGTTGGGGCGATACAGTCCCGTCAGCACGTTGATGCAGGTGGTCTTGCCCGAACCGTTCGGGCCGACCAGGCCGAGTATTTCCCCCGGCCGCACTTCGAAGCTGACGCCATCCAGCGCCTGGAAGCCGCCAAACTTTTTCGCCAGCCCGGACACTTTCAGCAGCGGCCCGGCCTGTTGTGGAATTTCCACGCGATCAAACAACTTTCACCCCCCAGCGCCGCAACAGCGCAGCCAGACCGTTGGGCAGGAACAGCACCAGCACCATGATCAGCAATCCGTAAATCAACTGGAAGAAATGCGGTGCGGAAATGCCGATGTAGTTGTAGAGCCCGTAAAGCAGAATCGTCGCCACGATCGGCCCGAGCACGGTGCCGACACCGCCGAACAGCGCGAACACGATGGCGAAAATGCTGAAATCGATGCTGAAAACATTGTCGGGATAAAATACCGACACGTACCAGGCGAAACAGGCGCCGACCAGTCCGGCGATCAGCGCCGACAGCATCCAGGCCGCGGTACGCGCACGCACTACATTGATACCGGCCATGGCGGCGCTGATCGGGTCGTCACGAACCGCCTGCAACGCCAGCCCGAATCGTGAGTAACGCAGATACAGCACACAGCCGGTGGCAAACAGAAACACCACCGTCGCCGCCGCGTAGGCCAGCTCCGGGGCAAAAATGCCGGACAGCGAAACGCCATAGGGGCCGCCGGTCAGCGGTTCCAGCGCCGGGTTGGATACCACCTTGAGAATCACCAGCGCCGAAGCCAGATTGGCGATGGCGAAATAAGGACCCGACAGACTCAGCAACGGAATCAGCACGATACCGAAAGCCATGGAGGTCAGCGCGCCCACTGCGATGGCGGCAAACGGGCCGAAGTGCAGGTGCATCACCGCCACCGCGAAACCGTAGGCACCGGCGCCGAAAAAGCCGACATAACCGAACGGCAGATAGCCGGTAAAGCCGTAAATGATGTTGACGCCCTGAGTGAGTGTCAGGAAAACGATGAAATTGAACAGCAGCAAATGGTTGCCGTATACCGTCGGGGCCACACCGGCGATGATCGCCAGCGGCACCAGAATCAGCAGGGCATTGCGCAGAAATCTAGGCATGGCGCACCTTGCGTCCCAGCAGTCCGTTGGGACGAACGAGAAGAATGACGATCAGCAGCAGATAGGGAAACGAATCCGCCCAGGAGCTGAAATAGGTCTGCATGAACGACAGGGAAACGCCGTAAATCAGCCCGCCCAGCACCGTGCCCAGCGGGCTTCCCAGCGAACCGATGATGATCACGGCGAATGAACGGATGGTCAGATCAAGGCCGCTGGCCGGAGTGAAGCTGCCCAGCATCAGCGGCGCGAAACTGCCGGCCACCGCTGCCAGACCAAGACCAATGCCGAACGCCAGACCGGACACTTTGCTGATATCGATACCGGTGGCCAGCGCCTCGTCACGATGCACCATCACCGCGCGCGTCAGCCGGCCAATGCCCGTGTAATACAGATAAACAAAGACCAGTGCCACGGCAATGGCGCTGACCACGGCGCTGACCACCCAGGAAGCGGGAAAAATCTGACCGAAGATATTCACCGGATGCGAGCCCAGGGCATTGCCCGGAATGGAACGCGCACTGGGGCCGGCGACCATGGTGGTAACGGCGACGATGACCTGTGAAAAACCGAAGAACAGAATGAGAGACAGCATCTCCGGATCGGAAGATCTCAACAGCCGGGGCACCAGCAGGTAGTACAGTGGATAACCGATGATGATGAAAGCAAACAGGGAAATGACGGCGGCGACGATCGGATTCAGATCGTAGGTCACATACAGTACGCTGGCGATCAGCGCACCGAGCATGACGAACTCGCCATGGGCCAGATTGACGATGCGCATGACACCAAAAATCAGATTCAGTCCCAGGCCCACCAGGCTGAAATACAGACCAAACAGCAACCCGGCCAGAATAGCGTATTCAAGCATATCGCGGACGATCCCTCATGAACGGACGACGATCAGACCGCCGATAAAACACGCCACGACCCCGGCGGGATCATGGCATGTACCCGTATTGGCAACCAGCGGACAGCAACAGCGTGACGCCGCGGCAATCAGTGGGTGGGCGCCGGATAAATCGGCTCGCCGGTGGCCAGCTTGGAAGGATAGACAACCACGGTTTTCAGGCCGCCCTTGTTGTCCGGCACCAGTTGCCCGAGCGGCATCAATTCACCGATCTGCGCACCTTCCTTGTTCAATTCGAACGTGCCGGCAAGGGTGGAGAGCCTGCCTGACAGGCTGAAGAGCGCCTTGCGCAGATCAAGCTGATCGAGGCTCTTGGTTTCCGCCAGCGCTTTCTCGATCACCAGCCCGGTGTTGTAACCCACCACCGAGTTGAAGCCGAACGACACGCTGGTGTTCGGATAGGCTTTGTCCCAGGCCTTGTGATATTCCGCCGTGGTCATGCCGGTGGTGACCTTGTGCTCCACCTTGTAGGCGGGAATATGGGTGAATACGTACTTCATTCCGTCCAGGCCCACGGTTTTCAGCATATGGCTGGTCTCCAGCCCCGGATAAACGGCGAACAGGAACTTGAAATGCAAACCCAACCCGCTGAGGTTGCGCAGGAACGCCGTGTCGTTGCCGGGGTAACCGACCTCGAGGACCGCATCCGGCTGTTTGGCACGAATGCCATTCAACAGCACGGTGTAATTGGAGGTGTCGGTGGGCACGCCCTTGTCATAAACGATCTCGGGCGCCCCCGCCTTGGTCATGGCCTCACGCAAGGCATCCGCCTGCTGGCTGGCGAAATCGTTGGTAGCGTAAATCAGCGCCACCCGTTTGATGCCCAGCGTGGGCCCCACCTTGGTCATGAAATCGCCGAGGTTGCGCGCCCAGGCATTGGTATAAGGCGTGGAAACCAGCGCGATGTACGGATTGTCCGGCGAAAAGAAAGTACGCCCGGTACCGGACTGGTCGATCAGCAGCATTTTGTGTTCGCGCGCGATGGGTACCGCCACGGAGGTCAATACCGAGCCACTGTCGGCGAGCAGGATATCGACTTTGTCCTGGGTGATGAGCTGAGTATAAAGCGTGGCGGCGGTGGCGGTGCTGCTCTGGTCATCGTAGGACACCAGTTTCACCGGAATGCGTTTGCCGTAGGGCTTCACCATCACGCCGCCCTCGGCGTTGACGCTCTTGACCCACATCTTCAGCCCCATGTACACCGGCATGGAAATGGAAGCATAGGATCCGGAAGCGGCGTACAGCGTACCGATCTTGATTTCGGAGGGCGCCGATGCAGCGCTGGCCAGGGAGGAAACGAGAAGGAGAGAGAAAGCAAAAACGCAGGATAGAATGTTTCGCAACATAATGGTCTGTCCCCTGTTGTTGGAGTATGTATCAACCACAAACCCACACGACGGGTTCATAGGGGGTAGAAACGTCAAGGACCTTACGGTAACGCCATGAATATTGCATTGGCAAGCTGCGTTCGAAAATATGCCTATTCCGTCAATCTTCGACCATTGTCGATATTGCAGGCTGTATTATAGTCATGTAATACGCCCCACCGGCATTACTCGCGCAAGCAAAGTGGCCAGCAACAACGCGGCAACCAGGCAATAAAGCACGGCCCTGGTTCCGGAGTAATGGGCAATGACACCCAGCCCCGATAATGCCAGTGCAGCAGCTCCGTTGCAGAAACCCAATGCCACACCGGCGCCGAACGAGGGATTTTCGGGGAACATGTCCTGAGCAATGATCACACCCAGCGGCAAGCTGGCGAACAGTGCCATGCCAACCAGCCCCAGCAGCACCCAGCGCAGCTCATTCGGAGCCCACAGAAAGGCCAGCAACAATGCGAATCCCCACAGGCTGGAGTACACCAGCACCGGCCGCCGGCCGAGGCGATCCGCCAGATGGCCACCACTCACATTGCCAAGCACGCCAACGATCAGCATGACGGTGATGGTCGCCGCGCCAGCAACCAGACTGGCGCCCTGCTCATGCCAGTAAACCGGCAGGAAGGTGGTGAGACCGAAGATGGCCAGGGCACGCAGGAAACAGAAACCCATCAGCATCGACACGGGCGCCAGATGGCACCGCCAGTCGATGGCGATGCCGCTGCGCTGGCGGCGCGGCTGTACCGGCAGAATGCGCCACAGCAAAGGCACGGAAAACAGTGCCGGCAAGGTCAGCAGCCAGATCCATTTTATGCCGAACCACACCACCACCAGGCTGGCCAGCAACGGCCAGATACCGCGACCGATTTCACCGCCGACCAGATAGATCGACATGCCCAACCCCTGACGGGAACCGGACACGCTTCTCGCACCGGCCATCGCCTGGGGATGAAAAACCGCATTGGTGCAACCCATGATCAGCAGCACCGGCCAGAGCAGAAACGCCTGCGGCAGCAACGGCAACAATGCCGCGCCGAGAGAAGTGCCCAGCAGGCCGATGGCGAGAAAACGGCGACCGCCGAAACGATCCGCCAGCCAACCCGTGGCCGGCTGCAACGCCTGGCCGAACACCAGCGCCGTCATCACGGTGCCCGCCAGGGAAACGTCCAGCTTCAAACCGATGAGAACGGCCGGCAGGATACCCGGCAGATAATTGGCAGCGCCGTCGTTGAGAAAGTGCAACCAGCCAAGGGCCAGCAGCGAAGTGGGTCTGAAGCGCCTGTCGACCGGTTCCAGGCGCTGCCGAGCGGAGTATTCCGCCCGCTCAGCCACCGGTGGCGGTTTTGTGATGAGGAACCTGAACCACGGCCACGGCATTGACGCCAGAGCCGGCGGGCAGCTTGAAGTAGCTGGCATACTCGTTGCGGAATCGCTTCAGTTCGTCCGGATGCAGTTTGCCCTTGGTGGGCAGCGCCACCTTCATGGCATTCACCGGCCGGCCATTCATGCGCAGCTCATAGTGCAAATGCGGTCCCGTGGTGCGCCCGGTATTGCCGCTCAGCGCGATCACTTCGCCCTGATGCACCACTTCGCCAGCATGCACCTCGATCTTGCTGAGGTGCAGGTAGCGGGTGGAATAGCCGTCGCCATGATCGATGACGATATAGTTGCCGGCAAAACGATTGTGATGCACCACGCGCCGCACCACACCATCCGCCGGCGCTTCCACCTTGGTACCGGTGGGCATGGCGAAATCGGTACCGTAATGAGGCGCGATGCGCCCGGTGACCGGGTGCAGCCGGTGCAGATCGAACGGCGAACTGATGCGGAAATGGTGATTGACGAACGGATAGCGCCAGAAGCTGGGCAGCAAGCTCTTGCCATCCGGCGTATAAAAGCGGCCATCATCGAAGCGGGCCGCGGTCACCTGAATCTGCTTGCCCTGATAATCGAATCCCATCAGTTTGGCGGAATAGACCTTGTCGTTGCCCTGCAACCGCTCCATGTCCACCAGCACGGAAAAACGGTCGCCCTTGCGGGCCTTCCTGGACAGCGGCAGCAGCTCCGCCATCTGCGCCGCGATGCTGCCGGCGCTGCCCGCCAGCGCCGGATGCTGCGCCAGAGCCACGGACAACGACGTCTGCACACGACCCGCTATCTGCACCTGATGCACGGTGCGCGCCTGGTGCAGGGGCTCACCGGTCACCGCATCGCCATGCCAGTCCCACTGATAACCCTGGGTCTCGCCGGGTTGCCAGAGACGCAGCGTCAGCAGATCGCCGTCGCTGTTGGCTTGCCATTCCAGGTGCTGGCCGGGCGACAGATGATTCAGCAAGTCGCCTTGGTCGGTGTCATAAATCAGCTGATACAACGTGTTCTTCGGCAACTGCCACTGATCGATCCACAGATTCACCACCGAGTCACCGGGCTGCACCGTGTAGTGCTCCCACGGCAACACCTCGGGCGTTTCATCCGGCGGGTTGAATTCCGTATTGTCAGTGAGGCGCAGCAGCGCCTGATCCAGCATCGGCGGAGGTTCGGGCATGGCCCGGGTGGAGGACCACCAAAACGCCACGGACACTGCCACGATTGCGGGGGCTACCAGAGTCCGGAGAAGCGGACCAAAAAAAGCAGCCTTTACCGTTTCAGCGGGCATAGTTCGAGACCTGTTTTATGGGCGTCGTTATGGAATTTGGGCGTTACTTTATTACAACTTTTAACAAATACCTAATTTTTCGCCGCGCACGGCGGCACGGCACGGACATGACCACGCCCACCTCAAGACAACGAAATGGCCTCCCCGTTCCGCGAGCGCGAGTAAAAATATCCCCGCTCCGGCCCCGCACACCCCAACGGGATTGCGTATCAACCCGGCAACACCGCGGCCCCGGGACGCGCTTTCAGTTCTCCAGCGGAGGCGTTTTCTCTTCCAGGTCGACTTCCAGATTCTCCAGAAACCGCGATACCAGCATGTAGAACCCGATCAGCAGATGAAGCTCCACCAATTGCCGGTGGCTGAACAATGCCTGCACGGTTCGGAACGCCGCATCGCCGGCCTTCACGTTCAGCACCACCGTATCCACATAGCGCAGTACGGTACGCTCTTCGTCACTGAATACCGCCGCATCGGGGCCGTCGTAGAGCGCCTGGATCTTGTCGTCGGGCACGCCGACGCGCCGGGCGATGCGGGTATGCTGATGGATTTCATAACCGGCCCGGCAGAGAATGCCGACGCGCACGATCACCAGCTCCCGCAGACAGGCGTCCAGGCTGTTGTCATGCAGCAGCGCCGAACCCAGCGCCAGAAACCCCTCCCCCGCCGCGCCGCCGTGCGCCAGCATGCGATAGATATTCAACGGTCGGCTGTTGGTCATCAGCTTGCCCAGGGACTCCGGCATCTGTTCCAGATCCATGTAAGGAATACGTGCCATGCGAATGCTCTCCGAAAAATTGTTCTGCCGTGAAAGCGGCCAGTGAACCGGCCATGAAATCAGGGCGCCAGCCGCTGCCGCTGCCATTGCCCCGCGGCGTCGCGCCGATAGCGGAAACGGTCATGCAGACGGTTCGGGCGGCCGTGCCAGAACTGGATTTCGTCGGGCACGATGCGGTAACCGCCCCAGTGTTCCGGCATCGGCACCTGCACGCCGTCCGGATATTGCCGCGTCAGCTTTTCTACTTCCGCCTGCAAACGCTCGCGGCTGACGGGGCGGCTCTGCGGGGACGCCGCCGCACTGAGCTGGCTGCCACGCGGGCGGGAGGCGAAATAATCCCTGGACTGCCCGGCAGAAATTTTCTCGGCGTGGCCGGTGACCATCAATTGACGATCCAGAGGCGCCCAGAACATCACGAAAGAAACCTTCGCATTGGCGGCGATCTCTTCCCCCTTGCGGCTATCGTAATGGGTGAAAAAAATGAAACCGTCATCCTCGATGCCCTTCAGCAATACCACCCGGCTGGAAGGCTGACCTTCAGCCGATACCGTCGCCAGCATCATGGCGTTGGCCATCGGCAGATCGCCGGCAATGGCTTCATCGACCCAGACCCGCGCCTGTTCCAGCGGATCGGCCAGCAGATCAGCCTCATTCAGGCTGCGTGCATGGTATTCCTGGCGAACCTCTCTCATTGCATGAACCACCCTCGTTGGCAAGCTCTCGTTGATAAAAGAATGTGCGACACCCGCCCAGGCCCGGCCTCATGAACGCTTCATCAGCGCCCGCCGTACCCGCGCCAGATAGCGGCGGCTGACAGGCAGGCTATGCTCGACCGTACGCAGATAGGCCTCGGCGCTGCCATTGCGAAAATACTTCAACTTCTCGACGAAGCGCAGCGAAACCAGCGTGCTGCGGTGAATGCGCACAAACTGGCCGGCGAACTCATTCTCCAGCGCCTTGAGCGGTTCGCTGAGCAACACCTGCCCACTGCCATGATACGCCACCACGTATTTGTGATCGGCCTGAAAGTAACGCACCTCATCCACCGGCACCAGCTCCAGCCCACGGGTGGTTCGCACACTCAGATGCTGACGGCGGCGGGCCTGGCTGGCCGCCGGATCATCGGGCGTCTCCGCCAGCAATACCTTGCTCAAGGCGCAAGCCCGTTCCAGGGAGCCGCGCAACTCGGCCAGACTGACCGGCTTGAGCAGATAATCCACGGCATGCACCCGAAACGCCTGCAAGGCATGGTCTTCATAAGCCGTACAGAAAACCACCACCGGCGGGGTCTCAAGCTCGTTCAACCGGGCCGCCGCTTCCAGACCATCGATATCCGGCATGCGAATATCCATCAACACCAGATCCGGGTGTACCCGCTCCGTCAGTTCCAGCAGTTCACGCCCGGTGGTCGCTTCACCAACCACTTCCACATCGCACTGCTGCAACAGCCGCAGCAAACGGAGCCGTGACAGCTCCTCATCGTCACAAACCAAAACACGCACGGCATTCCCCTTTGCCCTTTCATGCTATTTGCCCGCCGGATAGAGAATGTGAGTCTCGTATTGCTGGTCATCAGCCCGGCAGAACACTTCCACATCGCCGCCATGCAGCGCCTCCAGACGCTGGCGGATATTGTCCAGCGCCATCCGGTTGCCCTGATGATCAGCCGCGCCCCCGGATCCGGGATTGAGTACGCTCAGATGGACACGCTCGCCTTCCAGGCGGGCTTCGACGCGCACCACTCCGCCGCCGACCAGCGGCTGTACACCGTGATAAACGGCGTTTTCCAGCAGTGGTTGCAGAGTCAGCAGCGGCACGCTGATTTTCACCGGCACCACGGCGATGTCCCATTCCACCTGCAAGCGCTTCCCCATACGCAACTGCTCGATGCGTACATAGCGCTGGCACAGCGACAATTCTTCGGCCAGCGTCACCTCATCGCCGCAGTCCCGAATACTGGCGCGAAACAGCCACGAGAGATCCTCCACGGCCTGCTCCGCCGCCTGCGGATCGACAGGAATCAGACTGGCGATGATGTTCATGGAATTGAACAGAAAATGGGGCCGGATGCGCGATTGCAATGCCTGCACCCGGGATTGGAGCGCCGCGCGATCTTTCAGGCGCAATTGCGATTGAATGTAGAAATGGCGCATCACCAGCCCGCCGATGATGGTGCTCACCAGTACATTGATCAATACGGTGCGCGGCCAGTTCACCACCAGCTCGGGAACCGCCCACCGTACCAGCTCCACCGCAAGCAGGCTGAAAGCCAGGCTGTCCAGCATCACCAGCGCCACCACCAGCACACCGGCCCAGGCCTGAGGCAGGCGATTCAATACGCCGCGCACCTGGCACAGCAGCACGGTGAGGGTCAGCGCCACCCACTGGACGAACAGAGACGCCAGCGCCAGCCGCTCGAGACTGAACGGCCGGTAATAGCTTCCCAGCAGCACAATGACGACCGCCATCAATTCCGCTACGGCGGCCACCACCCATATCATGCGGGTGGTGCACAGATCAGGAATGAAAGTGGTGGAAGGTGCGCCTTGCATGTTGCTGCTTCCGAACGGCCTGGCCATCGAGCCCAGCCGCCAATATCAACATAGCCATGCTCTCCCGTCACCCCGCACGGGGTGCCCTTGGCCCTGCCTGGCACGAAATAACGCACAAACACACGAAACGACGCACAAATACACAAAATACCCCAGGACAATGCCCCGTCGGCAGCGCCGTCCCCGACAAGATGCCGACCGCCACCTCGGCGGCAGCTACGATACCGCTGGCGCTCGGTGCTATACTGCGCGCCCTGTGTATTTCAGTGCCGGACGAGAGCAGCAAGATGAGCGATCAGCAGCAAAACAAACTCTGGGGCGGCCGCTTCAGCGAATCCACCGATGCCTTCGTGCAGGAGTTCACCGCCAGCGTGACCTTTGACCGGCGCATGTACCGGCAGGACATTCGCGGCTCACAGGCCCATGCCACCATGCTTGCCGAGGCCGGCGTGCTGACCGACGAAGAGCGTGACGCCATCATCCAGGGGCTCGACGAAATCCGCGCCGAAATCGAAGCCGGCACCTTTCAGTGGTCCGTGGCGCTGGAAGACGTACACATGAACATCGAGGCGCGGCTCACCGACAAGATCGGCATAACGGGCAAGAAGCTGCATACCGGCCGCTCCCGCAATGACCAGGTGGCCACCGACATCCGCCTGTGGCTGTGCGACGAAATCGATCTGCTGGACGCCGAGATGGTGCGTCTGATGAGCGGCCTGCTCGGCCTGGCGGAGCGCGAAGCCGCCACCATCATGCCCGGCTTCACCCACTTGCAGACCGCCCAGCCGGTGACCTTCGGCCACCATCTGCTGGCCTGGTTCGAAATGCTCAAGCGCGACCGCGAGCGATTGCAGGACTGCCGCAAACGGGCCAACCGCCTGCCGCTGGGCGCCGCCGCGCTGGCCGGCACCACCTATCCGATCCTGCGCGAACGCACCTGCGAGCTGCTCGGCTTCGACGGTGTTTGCGAGAACTCGCTGGATGCCGTCAGCGATCGTGATTTCGCCATCGAGTTCTGCGCTGCTACTGCTCTATGTGTCACGCACCTGTCGCGCATCAGCGAGGAACTGGTGCTGTGGACCAGCGCCCAGTTCAACTTCATCAATCTGCCGGATCGCTTCTGCACCGGCAGCTCGATCATGCCGCAGAAGAAAAATCCGGACGTGCCGGAACTGGTGCGCGGCAAGACCGGGCGCGTCAACGGCCATCTGATCGCCCTGCTAACGCTGATGAAAAGCCAGCCACTGGCCTACAACAAGGACAACCAGGAAGACAAGGAACCGCTGTTCGACGCCGTGGACACCCTGCTCGGCTGCCTGCGCGCCTTCGCCGACATGATCCCGGCCCTGGAGCCCAACCGCGAGGTCATGCACGAAGCGGCGCGCCGTGGCTTCGCCACCGCCACCGACCTGGCCGATTATCTGGTGCGCAAAGGCATTCCGTTCCGCGACTCCCATGAAATCGTCGGCAAGGCGGTGGCCTACGGCGTGGAGAAGAAGAAGGATCTCAGCGACATGTCGATTTCCGAGCTGCGCCAGTTCAGCGACCAGATCAACGACGACGTGTTCGAGGTGCTGACTCTGGAAGGCTCGGTCAGCGCCCGCAACCACATCGGTGGCACCGCCCCCGAGCAAGTCCGTGCGGCGGTGAAGCGCGGCCGCAAGTTGCTGGCCGGCTGAAGTTCCTGGATTCTGCGACTACGCGCAGAATGACGGATATCCTGCAATCTACGCAGCGTCGGCCGCCCGCCATCCTGCGCGGAGCAGCACCCCCCGTCATCCTGCGCGGAGCAGCACCCCCCGTCATCCTGCGCGGAGCGGAGCGCAGTCGCAGGATCTATTGACCACACCCAGGACTCTGCGTCCTCCCACGGCATGACCGAAGCCCGCGACATTTCAAAAGCGTTGGTGAAGAACCCGTTTCTGTGATTCATTACCGGTCATGAACGACCCCAAAGCCTTTCTCCGCGATCTGTTTGAACACGCCGTGGCATCAGCCCTACCAGAACACTGCCTGTCCGCCCACCTGCCACCACCAGGGCCGGGCAGAACGGTGGTGATCGGCGCCGGCAAGGCGGCGGCGCGGATGGCGGTGGCGCTGGAACAGCACTGGCGCGGCGATCCGGCCAGGTTGAGCGGGCTGGTAGTGGCACCACATGGTCAGGCATTGCCGACGCGCCACATCGAAGTGACGGAAGCGGCCCATCCGCTACCCGATCAGGCCGGTGAACAAGCGGCACGGCGCATGCTGGAGTTGGTCGGCAATCTGCGCGCCAATGATCAGGTCATCGCGCTGTTTTCCGGCGGTGGCTCGGCATTATTGCCGCTGCCCGCCGCCGGCCTGACACTGGACGACAAACAGCAACTGGGCCGGGCGCTGCTGCGCAGCGGCGCCACCATCGCCGAGATCAACACCGTGCGCCGCCATCTGTCGGCGATCAAGGGCGGGCGGCTGGCCGTCGCCTGCCATCCTGCGCCGGTCACCACGCTGCTGCTGTCCGACGTTCCCGGCGACCGCCCCTGCGACATCGCTTCCGGCCCCACCGTGGCCGACCCCAGCTCCCGCCAACAGGCGCTGGCGATTCTGCAACGTTACCGGATCGACATCCCACCGCCGGTGCGCGCCCATCTGGAAAGTGAGCGCAGCGAAACCATCAAGGCCGACGACCCGCGCCTGACCGGCCACCAGGTCCGCTTGATCGCCAGCGCACAGACCGCGCTCCAGGCCGCCGCCGAGCGGGCCCGTGCGCTGGGCGTCACGCCACTGATTCTGGGTGATGGTCTGGAAGGCGAGGCCCGCGAGCTGGGCCGGGTGCTGGCCGGTATCGCCATGCAGGTGCGCCGCCATGGCCAGCCGCTGGCCGCGCCCTGCGTGCTGCTCAGCGGCGGCGAAACCACCGTCACCGTGCGCGGCAACGGCTGCGGCGGACGCAACGTGGAAGCGCTGCTGGGTTTCGGCCTGGCGCTGGCGGACTCAGACCACATCCATGCCCTGTTTGCCGACACCGACGGCATCGACGGCGGCGCCGAAATCGCCGGTGCCCTGTGGACCCCGGATACGCTGGAACGAGCCATGGCGCTGGGCCTGAACGCGCGTGCCGCGCTCGAGCGCAACGACGCCCACCCGTTCTTCCAGGCCCTCGGCGACAGCCTG
>CAYMKZ010000057.1:0-17373 GCA_964391345.1 uncultured Alcanivorax sp. | reverse complement strand
TAGCGCTATCCGGGACCTAGCGTCTTTGAAAGTCACTGGGTACCCGCTTTCGCGGGCACGACGGAGTGCGCCGACAGCGATGCGGAACGCGCCAGTGGTCAGCCGTTGGTGGCGAGCAAGCGGCGTGCCCGTTCGATCACCGGCTCGTCGATCATTTCGCCATCGAGCTGGAAAGGAACCGCCTGTTGCGCGGCGCCATCGAGCACGCGGCGTGCCCATTCACGCTGTTCTGCGCTGGCGGAAAAGGCATCGTGAATGGTGTCCAGTTGAGCGGGGTGAATGCACAGCATGCCGCCAAAGCCCATTTGCCGCGCCCGCTGCGCGATGTGCCGCAATCGTTGCTGATCGCGAAATTCCGCTACCACGCTCTCCAGCGGCGGCGCCAGCCGTGCGGCACGGCTGTGCAGAATCATCTGTAGGCGCAAACCATCGAGCACGGTATCCAGGCCTTCACCCTGTTGCAGATTCAGATCCAGCGCGCTATCCAGCGCGCCGAAAGTGAGGCGTTCGACGGCTGGTTCGGCGGCGATTTCCTGCACATTGAGAAAGCCGTGAGCGCTTTCCAGCAGTGGCCACAGGGGTTTGCCCGCCGTGGCGGCGCGTTGCAAGTCAGTGGCGCTTTCGGTTTTTGCCAGCATGATGCCGGCCACCGCCGGCAACTCACCACAGGCCGCCAGATCATCCTCGAACCAGGGCGTGCCGGTGGCGTTGACGCGCACCCAGACGGCGGCTTCGCCGGGCAGCGGCTGGGAGAGAACAACGCGCAAATGATCGCGGGCGGCGGGTTTGTCCGCTTCCGGCACCGCATCTTCCAGATCGACGATGATGGCGTCGGCGCCGCTGCAACGGGCCTTGGCGATACGCTCGGGGCGAATGGCCGGGACGAACAGGGCGGAACGCACGGCGGTGGTCATGTCAGATGACTCCTTGATCTCGCAATGACTGAATCTCGATGCTGCTGTAATCGAGCGTGCGCAGAATCGCCTCGCTGTGTTCGCCAAGCCGGGGAATGGCGTCCATGCGTGGTGGGTAGGCGCTGTTGACGCCCGGCGGATAGAGGGCGGGCAGCGGGCCTTGCGGGCTGCCGATTTCGGTCCAGCGCTGGCGGGCCTGCAATTGCGGGTGTTGCCACACGCCCTGCATGTCGTTGACGTGGGCGTTGGCGATGCCGGCCTGATCAAGACGCTGCACCACCTGTTCCGCGCTCAGCTTGGCGAATTCCTCGAAGATCAGCGCCTTGAGCGCGGCGCGGTGGCGTACCCGCAGCGAGTTGGAAGCGAAGCGCTCGTCTTCGGCCAGCGCTTCCTGCTGCAACACGCTGACGCAGAACGCCTTCCATTCCCGCTCGTTCTGCAATCCCAGCATGACGGTGCCGCCGTCGCCGGTGTCGAATGGACCGTAAGGGTAGATGGTGGCGTGGGCGGCGCCGCTGCGTGGTGGTGGCGGCGCGCCATCGAAGGCGTAGTAAAGCGGATAGCCCATCCATTCCACCAGACTTTCCAGCATCGACACGTCGATCCGCGAGCCCTCGCCGGTTTTGGTTCGCAGCAACAGCGCCGAAAGAATGTGGCTGTAGGCGTACATGCCGGCGGCGATGTCGGCGATCGAGCAGCCGGCCTTGGCCATTTCCTGTGCGCTGCCGGTGACCGAGAGAAAACCGCCTTCACTCTGGATCAGCAGGTCGTAGGCTTTCTTGTCCTGGTAGGGGCCGCCTTCACCGTAGCCGGAAATGTCGCAAACGATCAGGCCGGGGAGACGCGCATGCAGCACCTCGAAACCCAGGCCCATGCGTGCGGCGGCGCCGGGCGCCAGGTTCTGTACCAGTACGTCCGCCTGCGCCAGCAGCTTTTCCAGTATGGCCTGACCTTCGGGATGTTTGAGGTCGAGGGTCAGGCTTTCCTTGCTGCGATTGGTCCACACGAAATGGGAGGACAGGCCACGCACCCGTTCGTCATAACCACGGGCGAAATCGCCGACGCCGGGGCGTTCGATCTTGATCACGCGCGCGCCCAGTTCCGCCAGTTGCCGGGTGCAGAAGGGCGCGGCGATGGCGTGTTCCAGGCTGATCACGGTGATGCCGTCCAGTGGCCTTTGCAGGTGCTCGTCGCTCATGAGTGCTCTCTCTGGCGTTCAGAATGAGCGCGGCAGATGCAACAGATGCTCGGCCACATAGGAGAGAATCAGGTTGGTGGAGATCGGCGCCACCTGGTACAGCCGCGTCTCGCGGAATTTGCGTTCCACATCGTATTCGCAGGCGAAACCGAAACCACCGTGAGTTTGCAGGCAGGCGTTGGCCGCCTCCCAGGACGCCTTGGCGGCGAGATACTTGGCCATGTTGGCGCTGGCGCCGGCATTGAGCCCGGAATCGTATTCGCGGCAGGCGCGCCAGCGCATCAGATCGGCGGCTTCCACCTCGATGTGCGCTTCGGCGATGGGAAACTGGATGCCCTGGTTCTGGCCGATGGGGCGGCCGAACACTTCGCGGTCGTTGGCGTAGCGGCTGGCCTTGTCGATGAACCAGCGGCCGTCGCCGATGCATTCGGCGGCGATCAGCGTGCGTTCCGCGTTGAGGCCGTCGAGGATGTAGCGGAAGCCCTTGCCTTCCTCGCCGATCAGATTGTCGGCGGGGATTTCCAGATTGTCGAAGAACAGTTCGTTGGTGATGTGGTGCACCATGTTTTCGATCGGCTGCACGGTCAGGCCGTTGCCGATCGCCTGGTGCAGATCGACCAGAAAGATCGACATGCCCTCGGTTTTTTTCTTCACCTGATCCAGCGGCGTGGTGCGCGCCAGCAGGATCATCAGGTCGGAATGCTGGATGCGCGAGATCCACACTTTCTGGCCGTTGATCACATATTTGTCGCCGCGCCGCTCGGCGGTGGTCTTGATCTTGGTGGTGTCGGTGCCGGTGGTCGGTTCGGTGACGCCCATCGATTGCAGGCGCAACTCGCCGTTGGCGATGCGCGGCAGATAATACTGTTTCTGTTGTTCGGAGCCATTACGCAGCAGGGTGAACATGTTGTACATTTGGCCGTGAATGGTGCCGGAGTTGCCGCCACAACGGTTGACCTCTTCGAGAATCACCGAGGCTTCCGCCAGCCCCAGACCGGAGCCGCCGTACTGTTCGGGAATCATCGCCGCCAGCCAGCCGGCCTCGGTCAGCGACTTGACGAACTGCTCCGGAAATTCGTGGCGCTGGTCGACGCCACGCCAGTATTCGTCGCCGAAGTTCCCGCACAGGCCGCGCACGCCGTCGCGGATGGATTCCAGTGCTTGCGGGTCGTAATCGATCATGCTGTTCTCCCAGATTCACATTCAGTGCGGCTCATTGGCGAGCAGGGCCAGCGCCTGATCGCGCAGCTTGTTGCGTTGTACCTTGGCGCCGTTGGCGCTGACGGTGACCGGATAATCATCGACGAACCAGATGCGCGCGGGGGCCTTGAAAGAGGCCATCACGTTGCGACAGGTTTCGATCAGCGTGGCCGGTTCCGGTTGCTCGCCGGCGGCGACCACGAAAGCCACCGCACGGGGAGTGCCGCCGATATCCACCGCCACTACCTGGGCATCGTCGACGCCGGGCTGCGCTTTCAGCACCGCCTCGATTTCCGCCGGGTTGACCAGAAAACCGCTCAGGCGGATGGCGTCGCCCATGCGCGACTGATAAACGAAGCTGCCGTCGTCGCGCAGGTAGCCGAGATCGCCGGTGCGGAACCAGCCGTCCTCGGTGAGCGCTTTGCGGGTGGCTTCGGGATTGTTGAGGTAGTCGAGGAAGCGCGACGGCGAGGTGATTTCCAGCTCGCCGGATTCGCCCACCGGCAGCAGTTCACCGCTGTCGGTATCGCGCACGCGCACCTGCGCGCCTTTGGGAATCGGTATGCCGCCGCCCTCAATGCGCCGCGCCACGTCGGGGTAGTGGGGCTGGCCGGCGAACAGCGCCAGCACTTCGCTGGAGCCGTACAGCCCGTACAGCGGTACGCCCTTGTCCCAGGCGGCGCGCGCGTAATCATCGAAACTGGAACTGAAGGCGCCGAAACCGAAACGGCGGGCGTGAGCGAAGGGCTTGCCGTCCGCGGCGCCGTCGATCAGACGGCGGAACATCTCGTCGCTGCCGAACAGATGCGTGACCCGGTAGCGGACCATCAGTTCCAGTGCTTCGTCGGCCTCGAAGGCCTGTTGCAGAATCACCGGCGCGCCGGCGGCGAAGGCGGGCAGCACGTTGTTCAGCCCGAAGGTACCGCACAGCGGCAATGACGCCAGCAACACCGCACCTTCCTCATCGAAACCCTGATAGGCCACATTGTCGCGGGCGTGCAGCGTGTGGCTGCGCTGTGGCTGACGCACCAGTTTGGGTTTGCTGGTGGTGCCGGAAGTGGTGAACAGAATCACGCCGGTTTCCGCTTCCGTGTGGCCATGGCCGCCGGCGGCGGGGCGCTCGCTGTCGAGTGCGATCACCGGCTTGCCGATCAGTGTCGCCGGCAGGTCGCCTTCATCCAGCAGCACGATTTTTTCCAGCGCCGGCAGCGTGGTGCCATCCACTTGCGACAGCACCTCGGCGAAGGCGATGTTTCTGAACACGCTTTGCATGACCAGCAGGCGGGCGCCGCTGCGTTGCAGGATGTCTTGCACTTCCTCGCGCCGGTAGCGCGTATTGATGGCAGCCAGGGTAGCGCCGCGCCGCGCCAGCGCGAACAGCAGCGCCAGCCATTCCAGCCGGTTGACCAGCCATACCGCCACCACGTCGCCCTCGCCGATGCCCTGTTCTCCAAGCCAGCTATCGAGACGGCGGCATAGCTGGTCGAACGCCGCCACCGACACGTTTTTGCCGTCGATGATGAAAGCGGTGGCGTCGGCGTCATCGGCCAGCCGTTGTTCGATCAGATTGTAGAGGTACAGAGGATCACTCATTAACCTATCTCCATCCGGCTGCCTGGGAAGTGTTTTCCGGCAGCCTGCTGTGTCTGTTTGCTGGTGCCGAACAGGGCTAGGCGTTTTTGAATTCGATCAGACCTGCCTGCGACTGGCCGCCTTCGTCACCGGCGAAGACCCGCGCCACACCATCACTTTTATGACCGTCGTTTTCATAATGACCGCCAACCCGGAACTGACCGGGGCAGAGCAGGGGGCGCAGCCCGCGAAAGCGGAAGTGGGTGGGCGTGCTGTCGGGGTGCGCGGCGAGAAAGGCGTTCATCACCAGGGTGGCGATCAGCGGGCCGTGCACCACCAGGCCGGCGTAGCCTTCCTGCTCGGTGGCGTAGGGCCAGTCGTAATGGATGCGATGGCCGTTGAAGGTGACCGCGGAATAACGGAACAACTGCACCGGGTGAGGGGTGATGGTTTCCTGCCATTCCAGTTCCGGCAGCGGTTCGCCGTCCCGTGCTTGCAGCGGCCGTGGTTCGCGGTAGACCAGATCCTGCTGTTCGTGAATCGCTTCCCGGCCATCCTGGGAATAACGGTGCTCCACGGTGACGAAGGTCATGGCGCCCGCGCTGCGGCCCTGTTTTTCCTCGATCTTGCTCACGGTGCTGTGGCGCAACGCGGGGACACCCACTTTCAAGGGTCTCTTGAAGTTGATGCGGCTGCCGGCCCACATGCGCTGCCGGCCCGGCATGGGCGGCAGAAAACCACCGGTTTCCGCGTGGCCGTCCTCGCCGATGCTGCTGGCCGGCGGCGCCGGCTGGAAAAAGGCCCAGTGCCACAGGTAGGGTAAGGCTTCGCCGGCGGCGGGAACCGTGGCGCCCAGGGCCGCGGCCACTCTTTCCACGGCACCGGGGTCGAGGCTGTCCTCTCGCTGTTGTTCACTGCCTAGCCAGGTTTTGACATCATCGGCTTGGGATTGACCGGAAGGCATGGTGCGCTCCTTGTTGGCGATAGAGGGAAGGGGCCAGGCCTGATTGTACGGCACGGCCCGTCATGGCAGCGAACGGGCAACTTTTCTGACGGTCGTATACTGTATACAGTATACATTGATGAAACAATCGAGTTGACGTGGCCGATGGTCCCGTCGTGACGGTATGAGCCGATGAAAGCAACCGTATTGGCCGGCGGCAATGTGACGGCCCCCGAACACACCATTGCCATCGCTCATGTCGAATCGATCCTGCAAGGCGCGCGCCGCCAATCCCTGGACGTGGACGGCCTGTTGCGCCGGGCGGGGATTGCCCCGGCGTTGCTGGGTTCGCCGCGGGCCAGGGTGTCGCAGCATCAGTACGCCAAGCTGATGTCGTTGCTCAGCCGCACCCTGCGCGATGAATATTTCGGCCTTTGCCCATCGTCGCTGCGCCCTGGCGCCTTCGCCCACCTGTGCAGCGAGCTGATTCTGTATCCGACGCTGGGGGAGGCCCTGCGCCGGGGTCTGGCCTTCCACCATTTGCTGTTCGACGACTTTGTCGCCCGTCTGTCGATCGCCGGCGACGAGGCCCGGGTGCTGTTGCAGGACAACATCGTCACGGATTCCGCCAGTATTTACGCGCGGCGCATGTTTCTGTTCTTCGCCTGGGGCGTTGCCTCGTGGCTGGTGGCGCGGCGTCTGCCGTTGCGTGGCGTGTTTCATTGCGAGGCCGAGGACCCCAACCTGCTCGCCACTCGCCAACTGTTCCAGGCCCCGGTGCACGCCAACCAGCAGCAATCCGGGTTCGCCTTCGACGCCCGCTGGCTGAGCCTGCCGGTGGTGCAGAACGCCATGGGGCTGGAGGCTTTCCTGCGTCAGGCGCCCGCCAGTCTGCTGGTCAAATACCGCGACGAGGCTTCCTGTAGTGAGCGCGTGCGGCGGTTGTTGCGCCGCCATCTCGGCGGGCCGCTGCCGACCCTGGAAGCGGCGGGGGCGGCGCTGGGACTGACCTCGCAGACGTTGCGCCGGCGCTTGCGTGAAGAGGGGGCGTCGTTTCGCCAGATCAAGGACCGCCTGCGCTGTGATGCGGCCATCCAGCACCTGGGGCGGCCTGATCTGGCCTTGCAGGAAGTGGCCGAGCTGCTGGGGTTCTCCGAATTGAGCACCTTTCACCGGGCTTTCAAGAAGTGGACCGGGCTGGCGCCGGGCGAATACCGCTACACTCGGTTGCGGGAACGGCTGCGCGCGCCATTGGCCGGACTGCCCGTGTCCGACGGTGACTTTTCCGGCTTTTGACCAGTTAGGCCAATCAATTTGACCAGCGCCGCCATTGGGTACGCACCGCCAACCGTGCACCCTAGCAGGCTGTTGAAAAGCGTTATCGAGGCAGCCAGAGCAAGGCAAAAATAGCCGAACAAGCGGAGTTTATGTGTAATAAATGAGCATTGTGAGGCTATTTTTAACGCCGCTATGGCTACGCAGATAGCTTTTCAACAGCCTGCTAACGGCCACACCGACTCACCAGTCATAATAATCACCAGAGCAACGAGGGAGTGCCCATGCAAGAGCATGACAGCCCCTGGATGACGGATGAACTGCGCATTTTCCGTGATTCAGTCCGCAAGATCTTCGAACGTGAATTCGTTCCCCGTGAACCGCAGTGGGCCAAACAGGGCCATGTGGACCGGGAGGCGTGGCGCGAACTGGGCAGGCTGGGCCTGCTGTGCGTCAGCATTCCCGCCGAGTACGGCGGTGGCGGCGGCAACTTCGCCCATGACGCGGTAGTCTGCCGCGAGCAGGCGCGAGCCATGGTCAACAGCTTTGGCATCGGCGTGCACAGCGCCATTGTCGCTCATTACATCCTCAACTACGGCACCGAAGAGCAGCGCCGCCAGTGGCTGCCGTTGCTGGCCAGCGGCGAGCGCGTGGGCGCCATCGCCATGAGCGAGCCGGGGGCGGGGTCGGATTTGCAGGCGGTGCGCACCACCGCCCGTCGCGACGGCGATCATTATGTGATCAACGGCGCCAAGACGTTCATCACCAATGGCTACCACGCCGAATTGATCTGTGTGGTCGCCAAGACCGACACCCAGGCCAAGGGTAGCCGCGGCATTTCCCTGGTGATGGTGGAAACCGACAAGGTGGAAGGCTTCCGCCGCGGGCGTCTGCTGGAGAAGATCGGCCAGAAGGGCCAGGACACCGCCGAGCTGTTCTTCGACGAGGTGCGTGTCCCGGCCGGCAATCTGCTGGGCGGCGAAGAAGGGCGCGGCTTCGTGCAGCTGATGGAGCAACTGCCCCGCGAGCGCATGATCATTGCCGTCGGCGCCATCGCCATCATGCGTCGCGCCATTGAAGAAACGCTTGCCTACGTGAGTGACCGCAAAGCCTTCGGTCAGCGCCTGATGGACTTGCAGAACACCCGCTTCAAGCTGGCGGAGTGCCACACCCAGGCGACCGTGGCCGAGCATTTCGTCGATGATTGCGTGCAGCGGGTGCTGGACGGCACCCTGGATGTGCCCACCGCGGCCATGGCCAAGTGGTGGACCACGGAGCTGAATTGCCGGGTGATCGACGAGTGTCTGCAATTTCATGGCGGTTACGGCTACATGCTCGAATACCCCATCGCCCGCATGTACGCGGATGCGCGCGTCAGCCGCATCTATGGCGGCGCCAACGAAATCATGAAGGAAATCATCGCCCGTTCCATGGACACGCAGCGATAGTGAGCCAGGCACAGTGAAACAAGAAACCCCTATGGATACCTCTTATCTGCAGTTTTTCCCTCGCGGTGTGCCGCCGCGCATCGCCATTCCGGCAGTGACCCTGTACGACAACCTGGCGATGTCGGCGCGCCGCTTTCCGCATCGCCCCGCGCTGGTTTTCTACAACGGCGTGATCGACTACCAGCAAACCCTGGCGCAAGTGGACGCCATGGCCGGCTACCTGCAACAGCACTGCGGCGTAGTGCATGGCGACCGGGTGCTGCTGATGAGCCAGAACTGCCCGCAATTCGTCATCGCCTTCTATGCCATCGTGCGGCTCGGCGCGGTGGTGGTGCCGGTCAACGCCATGAGCACCCAGCGCGAGCTGGAGCATTACATGGACGACAGCGGCGCCTGCGTGGCGTTTTGCGCCCATGAACTGTACCCTGCGCTGCGCCCGGGGCTGGACGCCGGCCGATTGCAGCGCATCATCGTGCACCGCTATGCGGATTATCTGCACGATGCGGACGACGGGATCGTCCCCGGCTGGGTACGGCAATGCCCGCCGTTCCCGGACGATCCGGCGGTGACCGGCTGGGACGCCGCGCTGGCGGCGCAGGCCCAGGCACAACCGCAGGCGGTGACGCCGCACGATCTGTGCGTGCTGCCCTATACTTCCGGCACCACCGGCAACCCGAAAGGCTGCATGCACGAGCATTACAGCATGATGGCGTCCCTCCAGGGCTCGGTGATCTGGCGCGGGCTGACGGCGGAATCGGTGTTTCTGTGCGTGGCGCCGATGTTCCACATGCTGGGCATGCAGGGGGCCATGAACGTGCCCATCCTGCTGGGCGCGACCCTGGTCATCATGTCGCGCTGGGACCGTGACGTGGCGGCCCTGCTGATGGAGAAGTGGCGCGTCAGCACCTGGGGCGCGCCGCCGGCCATGGTGGTGGATCTGTTCGCCCATCCGCGTATCGGCGGTATCGATCTGTCCAGCCTGAGCCACTTGTCCGGCGGTGGCGCAGCCATGCCGGAGGCGGTTTCCCGGCGCCTCAGCGACGATTACGGAATCGTTTATAATGAGGCCTACGGGCTGACCGAGACGGCGGCGTTCCTGCACGCCAACCCGGTTACCCGTGGCAAACGCCAGTGCCTGGGGCTGCCCACCTACGGGGTCACCTCCAGGGTGATCGACCCGGACAGTGGTGAAGAGCTGGCGGTGGGCGAGATCGGTGAACTGATCGTGCATGGCGAGCAGGTGATGCGCGGTTACTGGAACAACGACGCCGCCAACCGTGATGCCTTCCTGCAACGCGATGGCTTGCGGTTCTTCCGCACCGGCGATCTGGTATACCGGGACGAGGAAGGCTATTTCTTTCTCGTTGACCGGCTGAAACGGATGATCAACGTATCCGGTTACAAAGTATGGCCGGCGGAAGTGGAGAATTTCATGTATCACCATCCGGCGGTGCATGAAGCCTGCGTGATCGCCATGCCGGACGTGAAAAGCGGCGAGCGGGTACGTGCCGTGGTGGTGCTCAAGGACGGCCAGCAGGGCAGCATCAGCGAACAGCAGATGGTGGGCTGGGCGCGCGACAACATGGCGGTTTACAAGGCGCCCAGAGAAGTGGTGTTCGTCAGCGAGTTGGCGAAATCGGGCAGCGGCAAAATTCTCTGGCGGCGGATTCAGGAAGAGCAGCGGGCCGCCAGCGCCTGATGCCCTGGCGATGAACGCCGCGCAGTGAACAACGTATTTCTGGCAAGCGGCCGGGCTTCCCGGCGCTGCCGCAAACGACAAACGGAGACAAGCATGATTCGTGATCAGGAAACCATGACGGCGCTGCTGGATACGGTGCGGCGTTTCGTTAGAGAGCGCCTGGTGCCCAATGAAGCGCGGGTTGCCGAAGAGGATGCCATTCCTGAAGACATTGCTGACGAGATGAAAGCCATTGGCCTGTTCGGCCTGACCATCCCCGAGGAATACGATGGTTTTGGCGCCACCATGGAAGAAGAAGCGCTGGTCATGTTCGAGATGGGCAAGACCTCGCCGGCCTTCCGCTCCTTGTTCGGCACCACCGTGGGGATTGGCTCGCAGGGCATTCTCATGGACGGGACGGAAGAGCAGAAGCGCACCTGGCTGCCGAAGCTGGCCTCGGGTGAAGCGACGGCATCGTTCGCGCTCACCGAGCCGGAGGCCGGCTCCGATGCCGCCTCGGTAAAAACCAGTGCCCGTCTGGACGGCGATCATTACATCATCAACGGCACCAAGCGTTTCATTACCAACGCGCCGTACGCCAGCTTCTTCACCCTGATGGCGCGTACCGATAGTGCCGTGGCGGGTTCACGCGGCATTTCCGCGTTCATCGTCGATGCCAAAAGCCCGGGCATCAGCCTTGGCAAGCCGGACCACAAGATGGGCCAGCGTGGCGCCCATACCTGTGACGTGGTGTTCGAAAACTGCCGGGTGCCGGCGGCCAACATCATCGGCGGCAAGCCGGGCGTGGGTTTCAAGACCGCCATGAAAGTGCTCGACAAGGGACGCATTCACATCGCCGCCATCTGTGTCGGCGTGGCCGAGCGCATGCTCGATGACGCGCTGCGTTACGCCATGGAACGCAAGCAGTTCGGTGAGCGTATCGCCGACTTCCAGCTGGTGCAGGGCATGCTGGCCGACAGCAAGGCGGAACTCTACGCCGCGCGCTGCATGGTGCTGGACGCGGCCCAGCGCCGTGACCTGGGCGAAAACGTCAGCACCGAAGCATCCTGCTGCAAGTATTTCGCTTCGGAAATGTGCGGCCGCGTCGCCGATCGCGCCGTGCAGATCCACGGCGGCGCCGGTTACATGACGGAATATGGCATCGAGCGTTTCTACCGGGACGTGCGTTTGTTCCGCATCTACGAAGGCACCTCGCAGATCCAGCAACTGGTGATTGCACGCAACATGGTTCGCGCCGCGGAATAGCAGCAGACTGATGCGGTGACGAGCCGGGCGGTGCTAGCAGTGTTTGTGTTGCACCGCCCGCTCAGCGCAGGCTGACGTTGCCGGCGCAAACGTGGGCGAGCAGGGCGTCGCCGGCGGTGGCGATATGCCGCCGCATGGCCGCGCTGGCCGCCTGCGGCTCTCCGCCGCGCAGTGCTTCGAGTATCCGCCAGTGTTCATGGCTCGATGCGGCCAGGCGGCTCTCTATGGAAAGCGGCGTCAATGGCGGCATGCCTTGCCACAGGGAGAGAATGATTCTCTGCGCCCGCGGCTGGCCCGCAGCATCGTAGATCGCCTGATGAAAACGCTGGTTGAGGGCCACGTAAGCCTCCGCGTCGCTACGGGCGGCGCAATCGTCCATGTCGCGTTGCAGTTGTTCCAGCTCGTCCAGTTCCGCGGCACTGAGCTGCGAGCAGGCACGGGCCGCCAGATGGCCCTCCAGCAGTTCCCGCAAGCTGTACACTTCCTTGAGATCCTCGACACCGAAACGGGTCACGCTGCATACCCCGCGGCCGTCGGTTTCCACCAGGCCGTCCGCTTCCAGACGCCGTAATGCGTCGCGCACCGGAATGCGGCTGGTGCCGAAACGCCCGGCGATGTCCTCCTGCACCAGCCGCTCGCCACCGCTCAACTGACCTCGCAGGATGGCTTCGCGCATGCGCAGGTACACCTCTTCTTCCATGGAGCGGCGGCGAACCGGTGTGAAGGGATCCTGTCTGGATTGCGGCATCGGGATTCTCGTGCAACGGCGGCATTGCGGCACAGTATACGATCATCGGGGAAGGTTGCGCGAAATACGCCGCTTATCGTGTTGGGTGCCCCCTGTGCAGAGACGTTCCATCGCGGTAGGCTAGACGGGTCCGTGGGGAACGGGCATGCAAAACAAAAACAGCGCCGCAATAAAAGTGCGCTGACAAAAAATACCAAAAAGGGGGGTGAAACCATGATCAGAGTACTGGTGGTGGACGACCATGACCTGGTGCGGACCTGTCTTGCCCGGGCGCTCGATGACCAACGCGGCCTTCGCGTGGTGGGCCAGGCCGGTTCCGGCGAGGAAGCGTTGCAGAAGGCGGAACTGGTATCGCCGGATATCGTGCTGATGGATGTCAGAATGCCGGGCATCGGCGGCCTGGAGGCGACCCGTCTGCTGGTCCAGCAGGATGAGGATCTGCGCGTCATCGCGCTGACCGTGTGCGGCCAGGAGCCGATGCCTTCGCGCTTCATGCTGGCCGGTGCCTCGGGCTACCTGACCAAGGGCGCGGAACTGGCGGAGGTGGTGCGGGCGATAAGGATGGTGCACAGCGGGCAGCATTATATCGATCTGGATGCCGCGCGGGCGATGGCCATGCGACAATTCGCGGTGGCCAGCGCGGAGCTGGTGGACGTGCTGACCGATCGTGAGCTGCTGGTCATGCGCATGGTGGTGAACTGCTGTAAGGTGCGGGATATCGCCGAACGGCTCGAACTCTCGGAGAAAACCGTCCACACCTACCGCTATCGCGTTTTTGACAAATTGGGCATCAGCGGCAATGTGGAAATGACGTTGATCGCCGTGCGTCACGGCCTGGTGGACGCCAACGAGGTGGGGCCGCCGTTGCTGGCGGCGGCGCGGCCTTGACAGACGGCCGGGTATCGCCATCATCGGCTGTCGCAAGCCGTGTGACTGGATGGAGCGGTGGTCCGTGCCCGATTTCGATGCCAAGCAGTTTCTGACTCATTGCTCCCGCAGACCGGGGGTGTACCGCATGCTCGATGGCGCGGGCACGGTGTTGTACGTGGGCAAGGCCCGGGATCTGCGGGCCCGCCTGAACAGCTATTTCCAGAAGAACGTGGCCAGCGCCAAAACACGGGCGCTGGTGGCCCGCATCGCCGCCATCGAAACCACGGTGACCGGCAGCGAGGCGGAGGCGCTGCTGCTCGAGCAATCGCTGATCAAGGCGCTGCGCCCGCCGTACAACATCCTGTTGCGGGACGACAAATCCTACCCCTATATCAAGGTCACCACCGCCGACGAGTATCCGCGCATCACCCTGCATCGCGGCAAGAAGCGGCCGGGCAGCCAGTACTTCGGCCCTTATCCCAGCGCCGGCAGCGTCCGTGAAACGCTGGCGCTGATCGAGAAGGTGTTCCGGGTACGCAATTGCCGGGACAGCTTTTTCCGCAATCGCACCCGGCCCTGCCTTCAGTACCAGATTCAGCGTTGCACCGCGCCCTGTGTCGGTTTCGTCAGCAAGGAAGACTATGCCGAGCAGGTGCGGTTGGCCATGGAGTTCCTGTCCGGGCAGGGCCGCCAGGTCAGCCGGCAACTGACCGCGGCGATGGAGCAGGCCGCCGCCAATCTCGAGTTCGAGCGGGCGGCGGAGTTGCGTGACCAGTTGGCGGCGATACAGTCGGTGCAGCAGAGGCAACACGTGCAGACCGACGGCGGCAGCAATGTGGATGCTCTCGGCATTCAGGTACGCCACGGGCTGGCCGTGGTGGAGGTGCTGATGGTGCGCCAGGGGCGCATTCTCGGTCACCGCAGCTTCCAGCCGGACACGCGCGGTGAGGACGACCCGGTAGAAGTGCTGGAAGCCTTCGTGGCGCAGTATTACCTGGGGGAGCGGGACGAGCAGTCGATTCCGCAGGAGGTATTGCTGCCCCATGAACTGCCCGGCGGCGCGGCCTTGCAGGAGGCGCTGGCGGCTCATTTGGGGCGCCGCATCCGCGTGGCCTGGCGAGTGCGCGGTGAGCGTCAGGCCTGGCTGCGTATGGCGGCCAGCAATGCGGTGCAGTCGCTGGAAGCGGACCTGGCCGCCCGCGAGCACATGGAAGAACGTTTCCTGGCGCTGGAAACGCTGCTGGAAGGAAATTCGATCCGCCGCATCGAGTGTTTCGACATCAGCCATACCCGTGGGGAACGGGCGGTGGCCTCCTGCGTGGTATTCGATCAGCAGGGGCCGCGCAAGACCGACTACCGGCACTTCAACGTCAATCCCGATGTGGGCGGCGACGATTACCAGGCCATCGAGGAGGCGGTACGGCGTCGCTATCAGCGTGTCGTCCGCGAGGAAGGAAAGCTGCCCGACCTGTTGCTGATCGACGGCGGCAGAGGGCAGACCCAGCGCGCCTTCCAGGTGATCCAGGAATTGCAGTTGGAGGACCACTTGCGGGTCATGGGCATCGGCAAGGGGCCCAGCCGGCGTCCCGGCCTGGAAGTGCTGTATCTGACCGATGGCCGGGAACTGGTGCCGGGGGAGAGCCATTCGGCACTGCACCTGCTGCAACAGGTGCGCGACGAGGCCCACCGTTTCGCCATCACCGGACATCGTGCGCGGCGCGGCAAGGCGCGGCGCTCTTCCGGGCTGGAGGAAATTCCGGGTATCGGCCCGAAACGGCGCAAGGCCCTGCTCAGCCATTTCGGCGGGCTGAAGCAGTTGCGCAATGCCTCGCTGGAAGAGCTGTCCCGGGTGGACGGCATCAACGCCCAGACCGCAGAAACCCTGTACAACTGGTTTCATGGGTAGGATGATGGCCAGCGCGCTCTCTGTGAGAGAGAGCGGATTCCGCTATACTCGCCTCCCGGTGTTCCATACGACAAGGCTTTCATGTCCACGCATTCCCCGATACTCAACCTGCCGAATATCCTCACGCTGATCCGGGTTGCCGCCATTCCGGTGCTGGTGGTGGTGTTCTATCTGCCGTTTCACTGGAGCGACAGCTTCGCCGCACTGCTGTTTCTCGCCGCCGGCTTCACCGACTGGCTGGATGGCTACCTGGCGCGGCGGCTCAATCAGACCAGCCCGTTCGGCGCCTTCATGGACCCGGTGGCGGACAAGCTGATCGTGGCGGTGGCGTTGGTGATGCTGGTGCAGGTGCACGCCAGCATCTGGGTGACGGTGCCGGCGATGGTGATCATTTCCCGGGAAATCACCGTTTCCGCCCTGCGTGAGTGGATGGCCGAGCTGGGGTTGCGTTCCAGGGTGGCGGTGAATTTCATCGGCAAGGTGAAAACCGCCACGCAAATGCTGGCCATCGCGCTGCTGCTGGCGACGAAACCGCCGCTGCACGGCGAGGTGGCAATGAGCGCCGCGCTGTGGCTGGCCTATGTTTGTCTGTATGTGGCCACCGCGCTGACCCTGTGGTCCATGTTCCGTTACCTGCGTGCCGCGGCGCCGCAATTCACCGCACGCCGCAAGCAGGACAACGGCTGAAGCACGGATCGAATACATTTCGAACGATCGCTCGCCGGACGCCGGACAAGCGGCGGAAACAGGGTTGACAGTCGGTCGGGCTCGGGTAGAATGCCACCTCGCATCGGGACCTCTTGCAGATTGTCCTGAATGCCGCAAAGCGGGAATAGCTCAGCTGGTAGAGCACAACCTTGCCAAGGTTGGGGTCGCGAGTTCGAATCTCGTTTCCCGCTCCAGATTTCAAGCGAACCTCAAGGTTTCGGACCTCGGCATCGCCGGGGTTTTTTGTTCGCTCAGCGTTTTCGGCGCGGTGGTAGAGTGGTTATGCAGCGGACTGCAACTCCGTTTACGCCGGTTCAATTCCGGCCCGCGCCTCCAGTCATGTCTTTCTCCTGATCGTCTTTTCCTGATGGTTTCTCCTTGAGCCAAATCCGCCAAGGGCACGCTTTTGCCGTGCCTTGATGCTTTCTGTTTTGAAAAAACAGCATACCGGCTGGACACCACTAATTTACACAGTACATACTGTTCGGTAGGTACTATCTGAAATCAGCTCAGAAAAAGACCAGGCGGGGTTCTGGCCTTTTTAGTTGGGCAACAACAATCATGGAGAATGCCTGTGTTGAAATCCCTCTTTGCTTCTCTCGCCGTGGTGACCCTGATGCTGCTGACCGGTATTGCCGGGGCGGCGGAAAAGGAGCCTTTGCGCATCGCCTACATCGATCCGCTGAGCGGGCCGATGGCGGCGGTCGGCACCATC
Source organism: uncultured Alcanivorax sp. (assembly GCA_964391345.1). Lineage (GTDB taxonomy): Bacteria > Pseudomonadota > Gammaproteobacteria > Pseudomonadales > Alcanivoracaceae > Alloalcanivorax. The sequence goes on along the minus strand of CAYMKZ010000057.1, from coordinate 932 downwards.
AGCTACGAGCAGTTCAAATTCGATGCGGCACGCATCAACAAGGAAGGCGGCATCAACGGCCACAAGATCGAGATCATCGGCTTCGACAACAAGGTCAGCCCCCAGGAAAGCCTGGTGCAACTGCGCAAGGCCATGGATGAGGGCATCCACTATGTGGCACAGGCCAACGGCTCATCGGTGGGTTCGGCGCTGCTCAACGCCATCGCCAAGCACAACCAGCGCAACCCCGATGACCGGGTGCTCTATCTCAACTTCGGCGCGGTCGATCCGGCATTCACCAATCAGCGCTGCTCGTTCTGGCATTTCCGTTTCGACGCCAACGCCACCATGAAAATGAACACGCTGACCAACTGGATCGCCAAACAGAAAAACATCCACAAGGTCTTTCTCATCAACCAGGATTACAGCTTTGGCCACTCGGTTTCCGAGGACGCCCGCAAGATGCTGAAAGAGAAGCGCCCGGACATCGAAATCGTCGGCAATGTCTTTCACCCGCTGGCGAAAGTGAAGGATTTCACTCCTTATGTATCGCAGATCAAGGCGTCCGGCGCGGACGCGGTGATCACCGGCAACTGGGGCCAGGACATCACCTTGCTGATCAAGGCGGCGGCGGATTATGGCCTGGATATTCCCTTCATGACCTACTATGCGAACAGCGTGGGCACCATCAGCGCCGTGGGCGAAAAGGGCGTTGGACGGGTCAATCTGGTATGGCTCTGGAACGGTGACTACAAAGACCCGCAGATGGCCCAGCGCGAACTGACCATGTACAAGCAAACAGGCTACGACTATGGTGATCTGCGCGCCACCTACACCATCGAGATGCTGAAAAAGGCCGCCGAGAAAGCCGGCAGCATCGATCCCACCAAGGTTGCTTTCGCGCTCGAAGGGTTGCAGTACGAAGGCCCGGCGGGCACCGCGGTGATGCGTGC
>CAYMKZ010000056.1:0-17510 GCA_964391345.1 uncultured Alcanivorax sp. | reverse complement strand
CATCACGTCGAAGCCGTCGTCCACCAGTTGCTGGGCGGCGCGTACGGTGTGGGCGATGTTCGGGTAGAGGGTTTTCTGGTCGCCGAGCACTTCCAGTTTTACCAGCTTGTGGCCGTCCAGCAGCTCGCGCGCCAGCTTGCAGGTGCGCACCGCGTCCTCGGCGTTATAGCAGCCGGCGGTGTTGGGCAGGATGGTGTATTGCTCGGGGGTGACGAAATCCAGCAGGTTGGGTTCATCGGCGTTCTGGCCGATGTTGGTGCGGCGAATCGCCACCGTGACGATCTCCGCGCCGCTGGTTTCGATGGCCTGGCGGGTTTCTTCGAAGTCCTTGTATTTGCCGGTGCCGATCAGCAGTCGGGACTGGTATTCGGTTCCTGCGATAAGGAGTGAATCGTTGGACATGATGGGTTCCGGATCGGGTTGCTGTCTGTGAAGAACGGTCATTCTGTGAGGCCGTGCTTGCCATCCCTGGCGCGACGCTGTGCCGCTTGGGTCGCCCGGCCTGGACTTCCTGTCCGGTTGTTTGTGCGCTGCGCCATTCTATGAGGCCGTGCCTGCCATCCCTGGCGCGACGCTGTGCTGCTTGGGTCGCCCGGCCTGGACTTCCTGTCCAGTCGTTCGCACGCTGCGAAGCGGTGCTTCGGTCGTGCTCACCCCCCCCCAATGGCGTGGACGATTTCCACGACGTCGCCGTTGTTGAGCGGAAACGAAGGGTGTTCGCTTTTGGGGACGATATCGCGGTTCACTTCCACCGCCAGCCGGCGGCCTTGCAGGTTCAGTTGCGCCACCAAGTCCGCCACGGTGGCGCCGTTCAGCTCCAGGGAGTCGCCGTTTACAGTCAGGGTTTTCATGGTCATGTCATTGCGCAGTAGTTCGCCACAGGGACCAGGCCAGCCACAGCCAGCTGACGATCAGGGCCAGGCCACCCAGCGGGGTGATGGCGCCGAGCCATTTGTGGCCGGTCAGCACCAGCAGGTACAGGCTGCCACTGAAGACCAGCATGCCGGCAAACATGATCCAGCCGGCGGTCACCACACCGGCGGCGCCGCCAAGCTGGCGCGCCAGCAGGCCGATCAGCAGCAGGCCCAGTGCATGGTAGAAATGATAATGGCTGGCGGTGCTCCAGATATCCAGCATGGAGGTATCCACGCGGGCCTTCAGGCCATGGGCGCCGAAGGCTCCGAGGAGCACGGCCAGCGCGCCGTTCAGCGCGCCCAGTACAAGCAGATATTGCATGGTCACCAGCCATCAGAAATCACGGGATTCATTGTAGCGCAGACAGCGACCGAACGTCTGCCCGGCCAGGCACCTTCCTGCCGTCTGGCAGGTTGCCTCAAAAACGTTTTTCAGTAGCCTGCTAAAACCAGTTTTCCAGGCTCAGTTTTTTGATCTGTTTGAATTCCCGGGTATTGCGGGTAACCAGGGTGGCGTTTTGCGCCAGCGCGGTGCCGGCAATCAGCAGGTCGCAAGGGTCAATCGATTTGCTCTGTTTCTCCAGATCGGCCCGGATGTGCGCAGCGGCTTTGGCTTCCGCCGCGCCGAAGGGCAAGGATTGGGTGACCGAGACAAGCGCTTGCAGTTGTTCGCGGCGTTTGCGAGGTGCGGTGGATTTGGCGATGCCGACTTCCAGCTCGTAAAGCACGATGGTGGGAATGGCGATATCGTTGGGTGTGTGGCTCAGAAGCACTTCGGACACCCGGCCCATCCCCTTGAAAAAGTAGATCAGGGTGTTGGTATCCAGAACCCACATTACAGATTCTCCCGACCGATGTCGGTGTGAGTGCTGTCCCGTATTTCTTCGATCGAGGGGAAATCATCCCAACTGCCGGCGGCTTCCCGCACCTCATGCGGCCATTCGGTGGCCAACTTTTCGCGGATGACGGTGGCAATCCATTTGCTTTTGGAGAGTTTGCGGGCTTTGGCATCGGCCGTCATCTTCGCTTCAAGCTCGTCTTCAAGGTATATCGTTACTTGTCCCATGATGGTCTCTCCATGCATGACATATATGTGGGAGTATATGTGGAGCGAGAAGGACAAACAAAACGAAAAGCCCCGGCAATGGGCCGGGGCTTGGAATCAATGAGCCGCTGAGGTTGTTCAGGCGGCCATGGCGTTGCGCAGTTTCTTCAGGGCGTTGTTTTCAAGCTGGCGGATGCGTTCGGCGGAGACGCCGTACTCGTCGGCCAGTTCCTGAAGCGTGGATTTCTGGTCGGCCAGCCAGCGCCGCTCCAGAATGTCCCGGCTGCGTTCGTCCAGCGCCATGATGGCGGAGCCCAGCTGACGGGAGCTGCGTTCCTGGTGATCCTGTTCGGCGATCAGCTCCGCCGGGTCGCTGTTGTCGCTGCGCAGGTAGGCGGCCGGTGACGGGATGGTGTTGTCCTCGTCGTCGCTGGTGGGGCCGTCGAAGCTGGCGTCGTAGGCGCCCAGCCGGCCTTCCATTTCCTTCACCTGCTCGGCGGTGACACCCAGATCATCGGCTACGCGCTGGGCTTCTTCCAGCGTCAGGCGCGCCAGCCGTTTCTTCTGGCCGCGCAGGTTGAAGAACAGCTTGCGCTGCGCCTTGGTGGTGGCGACCTTGACGATGCGCCAGTTCTTGATCACGTATTCGTGGATTTCCGCCTTGATCCAGTGCACGGCGAAACTCACCAGACGCACGCCCTTGCTCGGGTCGAAGCGTTTCACCGCTTTCATCAGGCCGACGTTGCCTTCCTGGATCAGATCGGCCAGCGGCAGGCCGTAGCCGGTGTAGCTGCGGGCGATGTGCACCACGAAACGCAGGTGCGCCAGCACCAGCGAACGGGCGGCGTCCAGGTCGTCTTTGAAATACAACCGCTCGGCCAGCCGGCGCTCTTCTTCCACGCCGAGCACGGGCACCGTGTTGGCCGCACGGATGTAGGCGTCCAGGTCGTTGCCCGGGACCGCCAGCGGCAATGCCCGGGCCTTTTGCAGTTGGGTATTCATGAACCCTCTCCCTCGAAGTCTGAGGCAATGTTAGCACTCGGGTTGTTGGAGTGCTAATAGAGTGAATGGTTCCCTGCGATGCCCATTTTCAATGGGGTATCGGCAGAGGGGGCATCGGCAGAGGTCAGAACTGCGGTTCGATATCGCCCAGGTGCCGGCTCACCGCCAGCCAGGCGCCCAGCAGCCCGAGTATGCCGCTGAACAGCGGCAAGACCACTACGGTGGAGGCGTCCATGCCAGTCAGTGAGTGCACACTGTTGTACAAGTCCAGCAATTGGTTGATCGGGCCGCCCAGCCACCACAGGGCGGCGGCCACCAGAATCAGCGCCAGGATGCCACCGGCGAACCCGTAGCAGAAGCCGCTGTAAAGGAACGGGCGGCGCACGAAGCCGTCGGTGCCGCCGACGATCTTCATCACCACGATTTCCTCGCGGCGGCTTTCGATGGCCAGCCGGATGGTATTCACCACCACCAGCACCACGGCGATGGCCAGCCCCAGAGTCAGCACGCCGATCATCCGGTGCAGCAATTCGAGAATGGCATGCAGGCGTTTCACCCAGGCGATATCGAGCTGGGCGTTATCCACCTGGGGCACGGCGGCGAGCTTCTGTTGCAGCGCTTGCAGCGCCGCCGGGTCGCCGGTGTTCGGGTAGACCACGATCACCGGCGGCAGCGGGTTGTCCGGCAGGGCTTCCAGGGCGTCGCCGAAGCCGGACTGGGCCTTGAATTCCCGCAGTCCTTCTTCGGGCGTCACCAGGGTGGTGTGGTCCACATCGGCGAGCAGGCCCCATTGTTTGGCCAGATCGCGTTGCTGGTCTTCGTTGACGTCCATTTTCAGGAATACGGAAAGGTGGGCGTCGCCGTTCCAGCCGGCAGTCAGCGAGCGGGCGTTGTTGAGCAGCACCGCCAGGCCGGAAGGCAGGGCCAGCGCGATGGCGATCACCAGCACGATCATCAGGGTGCCGGTGGGCGCGGCACGCATGCGGCCCAGCGCATCGCGCAGCGAATCGCCGTGGTGATGCCGCCAGGCGGTGAAGCGGTCGCGCCAGGAGGTGCGCGCGGTACGGGCGCCGGCGCTGCGGCGTGACGGCTGCGGTTTACGGGTCATGGCGGTCTCCCTCGCGCTGGCCCTCATCCCGGTAAAGAGCAAGATCCTGAGCGATCTCGGAGGGCTCGTCTTCGCCGTCGTGAATCAGCCGCCCTTCGCGCAGGGTCAGCAGGCGATGACGGTGGCGGGCAATCAGCGACAGATCGTGGGTGGCGACCAGCACTGCGGTGCCGACCCGCGCAAAATCGTGGAACAGATCCATGATCTCGGTGCTGAGGGCCGGGTCCAGGTTGCCGGTGGGTTCGTCGGCGAGCAGCAGCGGCGGCTTGTTGACCACCGCCCGGGCGATGCCGACCCGCTGCTGTTCGCCGCCGGACAGGGTGATCGGGTTGAGCCGTTCCTTGTCCAGCAGGCCGACCTTGTCGAGCGCCGCGCGCACCCGTTTGCCGATGTCCGCGCGGGCAAAGCCGGCGATCACCAGCGGCAGGGCCACGTTGTCGAACACGCTGCGATCGAACAGCAACTGGTGGTTCTGGTGCACCATGCCGATCTTGCGGCGCACGAAGGGAATGTGGCGGCTGCCGAGCTTGTTGAGATTGGCGCCCTTGACGAACACCTGCCCCTGGGTGGGCCGCTCGATCATCATGATCAACTTCAGCAAGGTGGATTTGCCGGCCCCGGAATGGCCGGTGAGGAACGTCAGTTGCCCCGCCGGCAGCTCGAAGCTGACCCGGCGCAGTGCTTCCTTGCCGTTCGGATATCGTTTGCTGACTTGCTCGAATTTGATCATCACCATCCTTCAAGCTGCGAGCTGCAGCGTCACCTTGCGAACCTCAGCGTCGTTCTGCGAACCTCAGCGTCATCCTGCGCACTCCAGCGTCGTCCTGCGAACCTCAGCGTCATCCTGCGCACTCCAGCGTCGTCCTGCGAACCTCAGTGTCGTCTCGCGAACCTCAGTGTCGTCCTGCGAACCTCAGCGTCGCCCCGCGAACCTCAGTGTCATCCTGCGCGCAGTCGCAGGATCATCGCCCGCCAACCTGGATTCCGCGTACTGCGACTGTGCAGGTCCTGCGACTTCGCGCAGGATGACGTATCACTTCGCTCCACGCGGCATGATGTATCACTTCGCTCCACGCGGCATGATGTATCACTTCGCTCCACGCTGCATGACTGCGCAGAGGTTGCGTGGCTTACTGTGCCACGTCCTCGAACAGCGCCTGCACGAATTCATCGGCATTGAAGGGGCGCAGGTCGTCCAGTTGTTCGCCGACGCCGATGAAGCGGATCGGCAGGCCGGTGCGTTTCGCCAAAGCGAACAGGATACCGCCTTTGGCGGTGCCGTCGAGTTTGGTCAGCACCAGGCCGGTGACGCCGGCGGTTTCGCGGAACTCCAGCGCCTGGGTGATGGCGTTCTGGCCGGTGCCGGCGTCGAGCACCAGCAGCACTTCATGGGGCGCTTCCGGCGACAGCTTCTTCATCACCCGGGTGACCTTGGCCAGTTCTTCCATCAGGTTGCCACGGGTGTGCAGGCGTCCCGCCGTATCGGCGATCAGCACATCCGCTTTGCGCGCCTGGGCGGCTTGTACGGCATCATAGATGACGCTGGCGGAATCGGCACCAGTGTGCTGGGCGACCACCGCGATATCGTTGCGCTCGCCCCATACCTGCAACTGCTCCACGGCGGCGGCGCGGAAGGTATCACCGGCGGCCAGCATGACACTGCGGCCCTCCGCCTTGAAGCGGCAGGCCAGCTTGCCGATGGTGGTGGTCTTGCCGACGCCGTTGACGCCGACCATCAGGATCACGTGGGGCTTGTGGGCGTCGTCGATGACCAGCGGCTGGTCCACCGGCACCAGCAGCTTGTGCAGCTCTTCCTGGAGGGCGTTGTAGAGGGCCTTGGCGTTGACCAGTTCCTGGCGGCCGACGCGCTCGGTGAGGTTGCCGATGATGGTGTCGGTGGCTTCGACGCCGACGTCTGCCAGCAGCAGTTGCGTTTCGATCTCCTCGAAAATGTCGTCGTCGATTTCCTTGGCGCCGACCAGCAGGTCCGCCAAACCCTTGCCGAGCGTGCGGCTGGTCTTGCTCATGCCCTGCTTCATGCGCGCCCAGAAGCCGCCGCCTTGTGCCGGCGTGGACGTTTCTGACGGCGGCGTGGCAGCCGGGGTTACGGGCTTGTCAGCGGTTGGTGCGGGGGCGCCCGGCGCGGGGGGCTCTGGTGTCGTCGGCTCCGCGGCGGCGGGGCGCTCTTCCGTTGTCCGCGGGCTGTCTTGCTCATCCGTCTTGCGACGGAACACGCGCGAGAAGAAGCCGCCCTTCTGCTCATCCTGGGGGCGCTGATCATCATCGCGGGATTGATCGTTCATCGGATATCTCGTTGGCCTGTCATTTGCGGCCGGTATCCTACCATTGCCGCGCCGCCGGGTCAGTGCGCCGCTGACCGGGGGGCGGGAGTTTACGCCTGGCCCCGGTTGGCCTTGATGATGCGCTCGATGAGGGCGTCCACTTTGTCCTGATCGCGCTGATAGACCGGGGTCGTCAGGCCGCTGCCGGTGGCCGGCTCGGGCGCCAGGGTGTGGCCGTCGCGGTCGTGGGTGTCGATGTCCACGGTCATGGACAGGCCGATGCGCAGCGGATGTCCGTCCAGGTCCCGCGGGTCGATGCCGACGCGCACCGGCACCCGCTGCACGATCTTGATCCAGTTGCCGGTGGCGTTTTGCGGCGGCAGCAGCGCAAAGGCGCTGCCGGTGCCGGCGGCCAGACCGATCACCTTGCCATGGTAGGTGTAGCTGTCACCGTACAGGTCGGAGGTCAGCTCCACCGGCTGGCCGATGCGCACGTTGGTGAGCGCGGTTTCCTTGAAGTTGGCGTCCACCCATACCTGTTTCAGCGGAATCACCGCCATCAGCTTGCTGCCGGGCTGTACCTGCTGGCCCAGTTGCACGCTGCGCTGCGCCACGTAGCCATTGGCCGGCGCCAGAATGCGGGTCCGTTGCAGTGCCAGCCAGGCCTGGCGCAGGTTCGCTGCGGACTGCTTGACCTGCGGATGATTCTCCAGCGTGGTGCCCGCCACCGCCGCCTGGCTGGCGGCGAGTTGATGCTTCGCCACCTGGTAGCTGGCATTGGCGGTGTGCAAGGCGGTTTGCGCGTGCTGGAAATCCTCGGTGGAGATGCCGCGCACCTTCTGTAGCTTCTGGGCGCGCTGGAAATCACGCCGGGCCTGGTCCAGAGAGGCTTTGCGCAATGTTACGGTGGCCTGCATCTGCTGGGCCTGATCGAACATCCGGCGCACCTGGCGCACGGTTTCGGCGAGGCGGGCCTCGGCCTGCGCCAGCGCTACCTTGGCGTCGGTGTCGTCGAGCTGTACCAGCACATCGCCGGCGTGCACCCGATCGGTGTCATCGGCACGGATCGCCACCACGGTGCCGCTTACCTGCGGCGAAATGCTGATCACGTTGCCCTGCACGTAGGCGTCCTCGGTGCTCTCGTGGAACTGCGAGTAGAAGAACCAGTACGCGGTGTAGGCGACGATGCCCACCACCACGATGGTGGCCAGTATCAGCAGCAGGCGCTTGCGTTTGCCGTTGCTGCCTTTCGTCTGGCGCGGCGTGGGGGTGCTGTCTTGTTCAACGCTGTCGTTTGCTTCAGCCATGTTTGATTCAGCCATGGGTGCGGTCTCCAGCCATCATGATGTTGGCCGTGTTCAGAGATGGGGTCATTCGGAGTGCTCGTTGCCGTTGCCGGCTGGCGGATTCCACCAGCCGCCGCCCAGCGCGTGATAGAGGCTGGCGGTGTCCGCGAAACGCTGGCTGGCGGCTTCGATGTGGGCGGCCACGGCCTGGTTGTAGCGTTGCTCGGCGCTGAGCACGTCGATGTAGGCGGCGGCGCCGGCCTGATATTGTTTGTTCACCAACTCCAGGCTGTCGCGGTTGGCTTGCAGGGCGGCGTTGCGCGCTTTCAGGGTGGCGGCGTCACGCTGGATGGCGTCCAGCACGTCGGCGACCTGGGTGAAGGCGTCCAGCACTGTACTCTTGTACTGGGCGTAGGACTCTTCCCAGGCGGCCTTGGCGGCTTTCTGGTTGGCGCGCAGCGTGCCGCCGTGGAACAGCGGCGCCAGCAGCGAGCCGCCGACGCTCCAGATCTTCGAGGGCGGCTCGAACAGGTCGCCGGTGTGGTTGGCGATGGTGCCGAGGCTGGCGGTCAGGTTGATGTCCGGGTACAGCCGCGCGGTGGCCACGCCGATCTCCGCGTTGGCGGCGTGCATCATCTGCTCGGCGGCGAGAATGTCCGGGCGCTGACGCACCAGGTTCGACGACAGACTCACCGGCAGGCTGGCGGGCAACTGGAAATCCGCCAGCGACAGCGGCGGCGCCTGGAAGCGGCCCGGATCGGCGCCGATCAGACGGGCCAGGGCGTGCTCGGTAACGGCCCGCTGGTGTTTCAGGGCCGGCAACTGCGCCCGCGTGTCGGCCAGTTGCGCCTGGGCGCGCAGTACGTCCGAATAGGTCACCGCACCGGCGTTTTCCTGTTTGCTGAGCAGGTCCACCTGGTTCTGTTCGGCGCTGATGATGTTTTCCATGGCCGCCAGACGGTCGTTCAGTGCCGCGTAGCGCACCGTGGTGAGCACCACGTTGTCGACCAGCGTCAGCATGCTGCCGCGCAGCAGGTTCTGGGCGTAGGCGACGCGGGCTTCCTGGGCCTCGGTTTGACGCTTGGTGACACCGAACAGATCCAGGTCGTAACTCAGCGACAGGCTGCCCTGGTAGAGATTGAAAATGTTGCCGGTGAACATCGGGCTGTCCAGCCCCAACTGGGCGCCGCTGCCGCGCTTGCGGCTGACGCCCGCCCCCAGATCCACGTCCGGCAGATCGGAACCGGCCACCGCTTCCAGTTGGTGGGCGGCGCGGCGCAGGCTGGCCTGGCTGGCTTGCAGTGTGGGGTTGTTGGCCAGAGCCTGACGGATCAAGGCGTTCATCTGCGGAGACTGGAACAGTGTGTACCAGTCCGAGGCAATGGGCTGGCCGACAATGAAGCTTTGCGATTCACCGGCGGGACCGTGGCTGGAAACCGTGGCGCTGTCCGGCACGGCGACTTGGTAGGCCTCGGCGGTGGCGTCCGCCGGTGAATGGAAATCCGGGCCGACGGTACAGGCGCCCAGCAACAGGGCGGTGGCCGCGACCAGCGTTGGTTTCCACGCCTGTCGCCGGCCCGGCCGAGTCGGGTTGGAATGGTGATCGGGATGGAGCATAAACGGGGCCTCGGCTGAATCAGGCGACAACAACATTGGTGGTGTCAGGCCGGGATGAAACTTGAGCCTGGTTGAGGAAAGCCGTATTTTTAAATCATTCGGATGACAAAATCAATCGAATGATTTAAATTGCCATCTTCCATTCCTCCACGAACTGCCGAGAGTGTGTTTTGCCATGGCAAAATCCGTCGGGCCCCAAGGAGCCAGTAGCGAGTCCGCTCGCAGCGAAGCCACTTGCCGTCGCCTGATCGACGCCGCTTTCCGGCTGTTCAGCCGCCATGGCTTCGATGCCGTCAGCACCCGTGCGCTGGCCAGCGCCGCCAACGTCAACCAGGCCGCCATCCCTTACCATTTCGGCTCCAAGGAAGGGCTCTATCATGCCGTCGCCAACCATATCATCGAGATGGTCGGGCCGTCTCTGGACCCGGTGGCGAGCGTGGTACGGGAGCATCACCGTGATGGCGTCAAGGATCTGTATCAGGCCCGTGAGGATGTGGTGGCGCTGATTCTGGCGCTGCTGCGCAAGATCACCATGGAGCGCAACCGCTACGAGATCGGCTTCTTCATGCTGCGTGAGCAGATGCAGCCCACCGCCGCCATGGACTTGCTGTACGAAGGGGTGATCCGGCCGTTTCACGAGCTGCTGGGACGGCTGGTGGCGGCCTTGCGCGGCATAGCGGAAAACGACCCGGATGTGATCATCGAGGTGCAGGTGCTGTACGGCGAGGCCATCGTGTTCGGCGTGCACCGTACCACGCTGGTGCGCCGTCTGGGTGTCGACAGTCTGGATGACGGTCATCTGGAGCGCATCAACCGCGTGGTGCGCGCCATGGTCATGCGCCAGTTTCCCCTGGAGGGGCCGATTAACTTCCGTGACCAGCCGCGCTGAGGTGAGCAGCCGGTGTGGTCCGCCTGACGATCCGGGTTTATGAGCAACTATTTCCGACCCTCCAGCCTGCCGCTGACCACGCTTGGCCTGGCGCTGGCCACCTTCATGCAGGTGCTCGACACCACCATCGCCAATGTGTCGCTGCCGACCAGGGCCGGCATCCTGGGCGTCAGCGTCAACCAGAGTACCTGGGTGATCACCTCGTTCGCGGTGAGCCAGGCCATCGGTCTGCCGTTGACCGGCTTTCTCGCGCGCCGCTTCGGCGAGGTCAAGGTGTTCGTCTGGTGCACGCTGCTGTTCGTGCTGGCCTCCTTCGCCTGTGGCGTGGCCCAGAGCATGGGCATGCTGATTTTTTTCCGCGTCGTCCAGGGGGCCATGTGCGGCCCCATGTACCCGGTGACGCAGAGCCTGATGATCGCCGTCTACCCGGCGGCCAAGCGCGGCATGGCGCTGGCGCTGATTTCCATGGTGACGGTGGTGGCGCCGGTGGTGGGGCCGATTCTCGGTGGCTGGATCACCGACAGCTATTCCTGGCGCTGGATCTTTTTCATCAATGTGCCGATCGGCTTTTTCTGCAGCTTTGTCATTCGCCATCAGCTTCGTGACAAGCCGGAAAAAACCGAGAAGCCGCGCATGGATTACGTCGGGCTCGTCATGCTGATCATCGGCGTGGGGCTGTTGCAGGTGGTGCTGGACAAGGGCAACGACGAAGACTGGTTCAGCTCCAATTTCATCCTCATCACCAGCATCATTTCGGCCATCGCCCTGGCGGTGTTCGTGATCTGGGAGCTGACCGATGACGACCCGATCGTCGATCTGAAACTGTTCCGCCACCGCAACTTCAGTGCCGGCACCGTGGCGCTGGTATTCGGTTACGCGGCCTTCTTCGGCATTGCCCTGCTGATGCCGCTGTGGATGCAGCGCAACCTGGGCTATACGGCGGTGTGGGCCGGGCTGGCCACCTCGCCGGTGGGTATCCTGCCGCTGATGCTGGTGTTCTTCATCGGCAAATATTCCAGCCATGTGGATCTGCGCTGGCTGGCCTCGCTGTCGTTCACGGCGATGAGCGCGGTCTGCTTTTTCTATTCGGGCTTCAACCTGGAGGTCACGTTCTGGAACGTGGCGCTGATCCAGTTGTTGCTGGGTCTGGGAGTGGCGTTCTTCTTCATGCCGGTGCTGACCATTCTGCTGTCGGACCTGGAGATCAACGAAATCGCCTCCGGCTCCGGCCTGGCGACTTTCCTGCGCACCCTGGGCGGCAGTTTCGCGGCCTCGATCATCACCTTCCTGTGGACGCGGCGGGCCGGCATTCACCATGAGCAGATGACGGAATTCATCACACCGTACAATCCTGCCGCCACGCAGGCGCTCAATGCCTTCGGCCCGGAACATCACGGCCAGGCGCTGGAATATCTCAACAACGTGATCACGTTGCAGGGGTTCCAGATTGCCTTCAACGAGGTTTTCCACGCCCTCGGCTGGATATTCCTGGTACTGATCGTGCTGACCTGGCTGGCCAGGCCGCCCTTCATCGGCGGGGTGAAAGCACCGCCGGGGCACTGACCCCGGCTGAGAGCTTCGGTCGATGGCTCCGGCGATCGCTGACGAAACTAACCGGAAGCAGGGTAGTCTACCCTTCACTCCCCCGACGAGACGTGCTGCGATATGCCCATGTATCGATTCTGCCTGCTGGCGTTCGGCTTGCTGATTTCCACCGTGGTGATGGCGGCGCCGCCCACCCATGAATTCACCCTCGACAACGGCCTCAAGGTGCTGGTGCGCGAAGATCATCGAGCGCCGGTGGTGACGGTGATGGTCTGGATCAAGGCCGGCAGCATCGATGAAGCGCCCTATGAAACCGGGCTTGCCCACATGCTTGAGCACATGATGTTCCGCGGCACCACTCATCTGGCACCGGGTGAGTTCTCGCGCATCGTGGCGCGTTACGGCGGCACCGACAACGCCTTCACCAGCTACGATTACACCGCCTATTACCAGCAGTACGAGAAATCCCGCTTGCCGCTGGCGCTGCAACTGGAGGCGGATCGCATGCAGAACCTGAAAATCGAGGACAAGGATTTCTATCGTGAACTGCATGTGGTGATGGAGGAGCGCCGCCAGCGCGTGGACGACAAGCCCAATGCACTGGCCTGGGAGAAATTCCAGTCGGTGGCGCGCGCCGGCACCGGTTACGCCCACTCGCTGATCGGCTGGAGCAACCATTTGTCCCAACTGAAGCCGGAGCAGGCGCGCAGTTGGTACCACCGCTTCTATGTGCCCAGCAACGCGACGCTGGTGATCGCCGGCGACGTGACCCTGGACAAGGTCAAACCGCTGGTGGAGAAGTATTTCGCCGCCATTCCGGCGGGCAAGGCGCCGCCCCGGGCCAAGCAGACGCTCAACCCGATACGTGGTGAACGGCGCATGACGCTGCACCTGCCGGTCAAGGTGCCGGCGCTGTACATGATGTACAACGTGCCTTCGCTGGTGACCGCCAAGGACAAGAAAGACTTCTATGCACTGACCATGCTGGCGGGCGTACTGGACGGCGGCATGAGCGCCCGCATCGAATCCGATCTGGTGCGCGGCCGCCGTCTGGCGGCCGGCGCCGGGGCCAGCTACAACGGCCTGCAACGGGGCAACGGCACCTTCACCTTCACCGCCACGCCGAACCCCGGCGTTAGCCTCAAGAATCTGGAGCAGGCGCTCAAGGCGGAAATCGGCAAGATCGCCAAACAGCCGCCCAGCGCCGCGGAAATGGACCGGGTGCGCGCCGGAGTGGTGGCGGCCAAGGTTTATCAGCGCGACTCGGTGATGGGACAGGCCATGGAACTGGGCACGCTGGCGACGCTGGGGCTGGACTGGCATCTGGCGGATACCTTCAGTGACCATCTGGCCAAAGTGACACCCGAGGATGTGCAGCAGGCCGCCGAGCAATGGCTGGTACCCGAGCGCAGCACGATCGCCTACGTGACACCGCCGGCCAAACCGGCGCAAACGGACAAGCAGACGGGGAGCAAACCGCAATGAAAGTGATCAGGCTTCCTCTTGTCGCACGAATCCCCGCGCTGCGGCTTCCTTTGGTCTTGTGTGCCGCCTGTGCCGCGCTGCTGCTGGCCGGTTGTGCCACGCCGTTTCCGTCCGCCACCGAACAACTGGACAATGCCGAACCGGCGGCGCCGCAACTGGACATTCAATCCTGGCACACCAATCAAGGCGCGCGGGTGCTGTTCGTGGCTTCGCCGTCGTTGCCGATGCTTGATGTGCGGCTGGTGGCCCATGCCGGTGGCGCTCACGATGATGGTCTGCCCGGCCTGGCGTCGCTGACCAGCGCGCTGCTGGGTGAAGGCGCCAAAGGGTTGTCGGTGGACGACATCTCCAAGGGCTTCGAGAACAAGGGGGCGGATTTTTCCACCGGCAGCTACCGGGACATGGCGGTGATCAGCCTGCGCACGCTGACCAAACCGGAATGGCGTCAGGCGTCCATCGATTTGCTGACGCGGGTGATCGGCCAGCCGACCTTCCCGCAGAAGGCGCTGGACCGGGTGCGCACGCAGATGATGCAGGGCCTGCGCATGCAGCAGCAGGTGCCGGGGCCGCAGGTGCAGAAGCTGTTCCAGCAGACCCTGTTCGGCGATCACCCATACGGGCACGATGAAAACGGCACCCTGGAAAGCCTGCCGAAAATCAAGCGCGCTGATCTTCAGCACTACTACCAGACCTACTACACGGCGGCCAATACCGTGATCGCACTGGTGGGCGACATCAGCACCGACCAGGCTCACGCCATTGCCGCGCGCATCAGCCAGGCGCTGCCCCAGGGGCCGGCCGCACCGGCGCTGCCCATGGCGCACCGCTTGTCGCAGCCGGTGCTCAAGCACATCGACTTCGCCTCGTCGCAGACGCACATCCTGATCGGCAATCAGGCCACGCACCGGGGGGATCCCGACCATGCCGCATTGTTCGTCGGCAACTACATTCTCGGTGGTGGTGGTTTCGCCTCGCTGCTGACCCAGCAGGTGCGGGAGAAAAAAGGTTACGTGTACGGTATTTCCAGCTACTTCCAGCCGATGGCGGCGGGCGGGCCTTTCATACTGCAATTGCAAACCGCCAACCAATACGCCCAACCGGCGCTGGACATGACGCTGAGCATTCTGCGTGACTTCATCGCCAATGGCCCCACGGAGCAGCAACTCAAGACGGCCAAATCGAGCATTCTCGGCAGCATGGCGCTGGCCACCGCCAGCAACAGCGCGATCATTGGCCAGCTCGGTGCCATCGGCTTTTACGATTTGCCGCTGAACTACCTGCAACAGTTCAATCAGCAGATCAAGGCGGTGACCGTGGCCGACATCAAGCGGGCCTTCCAGCGCGCCTTGAACCCGGATGATCTGGCCATCGTCAGTATCGGTCCCAAGGCGCTCACTCTGCCTGCGGCGTCGCCGGACGATGCCTCCCAACACACGGCAAAGCGGTAGACATGGCGGACAGGGGCAAAACCAGCAAGGGGCAGGTGCGCATCATCGGCGGCGAGCAGCGCGGCCGGCGGCTGCATTTCGTGGATCAGCGCGGTGCTTTGCGTCCGTCCTCGGATCGCATGCGCGAGACGCTGTTCAACTGGCTGCAAGGCGAGCTGAACGGCGTCACGGTGCTGGATCTGTTCGCCGGCACCGGCGTGCTGGGCGCCGAGGCGCTCAGCCGTGGCGCCGGGCGCGCGGTACTGGTGGAGCGCAAACGGGATCGCTGCGACGATCTTGGCCGTCAACTCAAGCCGCTGTTCGGCGAGCGTGTGGCGGTGCACTGCGCGGACGCCCTCAAGTGGCTGCCGCGCGCGACGGAGCGTTTTCAACTGGTGTTCATCGATCCGCCGTATGACCTTGGTCTGGTGTCTCCGGTCTGCCAGGCGCTGGATCAACTCGGCCTGCTGATGCCGGATGCTTTCGTTTATGTGGAGTCGCGGAAACAGGCGCCGGCGCCGGCCGTGCCCGCCGGCTGGCGGCTGCACCGCGAAAAGGAAGGCGGTGATGTGCGGGCGCGGCTCTACCGGGTGTAACCGGGTCGAGTCTAGCCCAACAGGAGAGAGCTGGCCGGTTCCGCAGACACGGGAATGTGTTAGTGTCTTGTCACACCATGGGTTCCGTCCCTATCAGGCCCACCCCTTCACGCACGGAACGCACAAGGAGAAGCTATGCGCGGCCCGCTGGAGCAACGATCGTTTCTGACGCTGCTGGTACTGGTTACGCTGGCTTTCTTTTGGCTGCTCCAGCCGTTTTTCGCGCCGATCTTCTGGGCCTGCGCGGTGGCGCTGATCTTCTTCCCCATGCAACGCCGGTTGCTGACCCGCTGGCCGCAGCGGCGTACTTCCAGCGCGCTGCTCACCCTGCTGGTGTGTACCGTGGTGCTGGTGATTCCGGTGCTGGTGCTGGCCACTTCCTTCATCGCCGAGGGCGTCGCCCTGTTTCAGGGATTGCAGGACGGCAGTTGGAGCCCGGGGGAATACCTGGAGAAGCTGCGTACGGGTTTTCCCTGGGCCTACCATGCCCTGGAACGGCTGGGCGTGGACTTCTCCAATCTTGGCGACCAGCTCATGATGGTGCTGAAAAGCGCCGGCCAGTTCCTTGGCAAGCGGGCCCTGGTGGTCGGCCAGAACACCTTCCAGTTCTTCATCGATCTGGGGTTGATGCTGTACCTGACCTTTTTCCTGCTGCGCGACGGCCCCTGGCTGGTGGAACTGCTGATCCGGGCGCTGCCGCTGGGTGACGACCGCGAGCGGCTGCTGTTCGACAAATTCGCCGAGGTCACCCGCGCGACCATCAAGGGCAACCTGGTGGTGGCGGCGGTGCAGGGGGCGCTGGGCGGTTTCATCTTCTGGGCGCTGGGCATTCCCGCCGCGCTGATGTGGGGCGTCATCATGGCGGTACTGTCATTGATTCCCGCCGTCGGTGCTGGCCTGATATGGTTGCCGGTATCGCTGTACCTGTACGCCACGGGCAATACCGTGGATGCCACCATCCTGCTGTTGTTCGGCGTGCTGGTGATCAGCCTGGTGGACAATGTGCTGCGGCCGATTCTGGTGGGCCGCGACACTCGGCTGCCGGATTATCTGGTGCTGTTTTCCACCCTCGGTGGATTGGCGCTGTTCGGCATTACCGGGTTTGCGCTGGGCCCTTTGCTGGCCGGCCTGTTCGTGGCCTTCTGGCAGATATTCATCAGCGAATTCAACTCACCGGCCCCAGTGCAGGGGCTGGATGCGGAAGAGACGGATCAAACGGAAGCGACCAAAAGGAGAGAACCATGAGAGTCGCCAATTTCCTGCTGCTGGGTGCAGCGGGCCTGGGTTGTGTGGTGATGTTGAGCGGCTGTGACGAAGACAGCATCTTCAACAAGTTCAAAGCCCATGCTTCGGTTTACTACTACAACCAGATCACCAGCAAGGGCGCCGCCGACCAGAGCGCCCTGACCACTGATTTCTACGTCGATGCGGACGACGATGCCAGCGTCAAGGGGCAAGGCTACTCGACCACCGCTACTGCTTCGGAAATGGAGGTGGGGCTGGACAAGGATGATACGGAGGATGGTGTCACCATTCGCGGCGTCAGCCAGCTTGGTTCCCAGTTGTTCTCCAGGTCAGTGCGGCTGGCGGAGAATGGCAGCTATCTGGCGGTCTCCTTTGGGGACACCACGCTGGGCACGGTCAGCGTGGGGGTCTGGCAGCAGGACGCCAGCGACGTGGCCAGTGGTTCCGCCCGTTTCCGGGTGATCAACACGGTGGACCCCAGCATTCTCTCCAACATCTATTCCGTGGATCTGCGTTTGCGCGGGGAGAAGACCGCCTTTGCCGAAGACATCGGGCTGGGAGACGCCACCGATTATCAGACGATTGACAGCGGCACCGTGCACATTGATGTGCTGAAGAACGGCGCCACGCCCGTGCAGATCATCGATACGGTGGACTGCAGCCTGAACAGCGGTAAAACCTACGATGCCATTCTGGCGGTCAAGGATCCGCTCAATCCGCCCACCGATTCCAGTGAAGCGGAAGACGATCTGGCGCTGTATTGCCATGAGCAGGACGTGCGCGTCAGCAGCCAGTAGGGAGAACAGGGAGCCTTACCAGCTTCCCTGCAACCACTGAACGCCCAGGCTGCTTGCCGCCACCAGCACCCAGACCCCCAGCCCCAGCAGCAGAGGTTTGCTGCCCGCTTTCAGGAGGTGGCGAAGCTTGCTGTTCAGACCTACGGCCACCAGCGCCATGATCAGCATGAAATGTGAGAGGGTAACCAGTTGCTCTTCCACCTGGGCCGGCAGCAATCCGGCGGTGTGCAGGCAGGCGGCGAGCACGAAGCCGAGAATGAACCAGGGGACAA
>CAYMKZ010000055.1:0-17686 GCA_964391345.1 uncultured Alcanivorax sp. | reverse complement strand
GCCTGTCAGGCGTTGCGCGCCATCAGACCCCCATCCACCGGAATCACCGCGCCGGTAATGTACGAAGCCGCCGGCAGGCACAGGCTGAGGGTCATGTGCGCCACTTCTTCCGGCCGCCCGTAGCGGCGCAAAGCGGTGCGGCGCTTGGCGAACAACTGCCGATCCGGCTCCGGAATCGTGGCGGTCATGCCGGTGAGGATCGGGCCGGGGCAGATGCAGTTGACGGTGATGCCTTCGCGGCCCAACTCCACCGCCAGCGCCCGGGTCAGCCCGGTGACGCCGGCCTTGGCGGCGGCGTAGGCGCTGTCCTGGGCGGTCGCGCCCAACGCCTCGGTGGAGGCGATATTGACGATGCGCGGCGCCGGGGACTGCCGCAACCAGGGCAACGCCGCGCGCACCATCCGCTGCTGGCCGGTCAGCATGATCTCGATGCAGCGTCCCCAGGCCACTTCGTACTGCGGGCTGTCGATGGCGGCAAAGGCGCTGACGCCCGCGTTGTTGACGAGAATATCCAGGCCGCCAAAAGCCTCGGCCACCTGCCGGGTAACGCTTTCGGTGGCCGTTTCGCTACTCACGTCCAGCGCCCAGGCCTGAGCCTGATGGCCGGCGTTGCGCAGCTCTTCGGCCACCGCCTCGGCGCCGTCCAGCGCCACATCCGTGACGGCCACTCTGGCTCCCTCCGCCGCAAACACCGCCGCCGTGGCCCGGCCCATGCCGCTGGCGGCGCCGGTGATCAGCACGGCCAGGCCGCGCACGGATCGTTGTGATTGGGGATTCGGGGTCATGGCCGTTCTCCTTTTGTACGCAAGCGGTTTATACGTAGCTCTCTACACGTAGCTCTTTTCATACATAAGTAATGGCCTCACGCCGGCCAGGCCGGTCGAGGTGCGGGATGCTGTTGTAGCTGACCAGACGGCGGGTGTTGCTGCCGACGATGATTTCGCAGAAGGCGGTGTTGCGGACCTGGAAGTTCAGTTCCACCGAGGTACGCGGCGCGCAGTTCAGCAGTTCGCTGACGATACTGCCGATCACGCCGCCGGAGGTGGCCACCAGCACCGCATCATCCCGGCCCTGCCCTTCACAGGCCTGCGCCAGCGCGTGGCGGATGCGGCCGCAGAAATCGTCCCAAGTTTCTTCGATGTTCACCAGCTTGCCGTCGATCCAGGCTTCGTAACCGGCCCGGAAGGTGCGCCAGTAATCTTTGTAATTCGCCTTCTGATGCAGATGCTGATCCTGATTGCCGGTATAGGCGCCGTACACGGCCTGGCCGTCGTACTCGTCCAGCCCCCGGTCGGTGGCCACCGCAACGCCGCTATGCCCCATGGCATCAAGGATTTCCGATGCGGTATCCTGCTGACGGGACAATTCACCGGCCACTACCGAGGAAAAGGTCAGCCCGCGCTCGGCGAAATACTCGCCCAGCCAGCGGGCCTGCTGCCGCCCCAGGGGCGAGAGCCGGTCATAGTTCGCTTCTCCGAAAGAAGCTTGTCCGTGTCGTACGATAAAAAGTCTTGCCATGGTCGAATACCCATCATCCCGTTGCGTCAGAATCACATGATGGCCGGTGACCGGGCATCGTCGGTTACGACGATAGCCGGCCCGGGCCGCACACAATCTGCGTGATGAGCGAGGTATTGGCAAGCCGGGAAGGCGCTGGCGGGCGGTCTCAATGGGCCGTTACCGGCTCACGCACCCCGGTGGCCTGCCCTTCCGGCACCCGCTTCCAGACATTTTCACGGGGCGCCAGTACCGCATCGCGGCCCTGGCTGTAGCTTTGCTCCTTGACCACCGCCTGGTAGGCCTTGTCGAGATCCAGGGCGCGCCGCCGGGAAGGCAGGATCAGCACGGTAATGTCCCCGGACAGCTCCGCCAGCATGGTTTCCTTGAGCGTGCCGTCGCTGTGGAAGAAGCGCTGCCGCACTTCCCGGTTGCCCCGGTATTCGTCGGCATTGCCCACTTGTTGCAGATAGAAGGCGTATTCGCCGCTGCCGTCACGCCGTCGGGGCTCGGCAATGCCGGCCATGCCTTTCTGGTGCCAGTGGTACCAGCCGTGCTGGAAGGCGCTGTCCGCGTCCAGTTTGCGTGGCAGCGCGAAAGAGCCGTCCACATTGCCGCCGATGGCGCCGTGGCAGCCCACGCAGGTGGCCAGCTCTTCATAGGATTGTGGCCGTAGTTGGCCCTCCTTGTTTTCGATGAACCCACTGTAGCGCCAGCCGCGCCGGTTGCTGACGCCCACTTCGATATCGCCGATCACCGCTTCCAGGCGGTCGGGAAAATCGTGCGCGTCTTTCAGTTCCTCGAACACCATGGCGCGATGCTGATAATAGGTGCGCCAGCTGGCCTTGCGGGCATAGCGCAGCTCCTTCATGCGCGCAGCGAGCACCACCTTGCCGCTCTCGTCGATATCCAGGTAGCGCACCGAATGCACGAACTCGGTGCCCAGCGGATAGAGGCCGGCGGCCAGCGGCGCTTTGCCGGCCTGCTGCGCGAGCCGCGCCTGGCCGACGTAATGCATGAAGCGCTTTTCCAGCGGCGCCCAGTCGTAGACCACTTGGCGGGCCATGGCCAGCACGCCGTTGTCGTCCAGGTCCACGTGCAGCGCGTTTTCATCCACCGGCTCGATGGCCACGTTCCGGCGTTTGATCAGCGCCTCGACGATGGCCAGATTGACCCGGTACACCGTTTCATCGTACTCACCCGCTTCGTTGCGACGGTAGATTTCCGGCAGGCGAACCAGCACGTCATCGGTGGAGCCGTTGGTGGGAAAGAAGGTGCCGGGGAACGGCATGTAGGCCAGCGCCCGCCAGCCGGTGAGACGGCCTTGCGCGTCGTGATCGAAGCCCTGTTCATCGAAGTGGTAGCCCACATCCGGCACGTAGCCATCCCATTGGCCGTTGCGGTTGCCGTCCCAGTGGGCGGGCAGGTTTCTAGTGAGCTTTGCCGCCAGCATGATGCGGCCATCCGGGTCGCGGTAATTGTCCTCGCGCACGTATTCGAGAATCGCCTGGTCACTGACCGACGCCAGATAGGCAGAGCGGTCCTTGAACAGATTGCTCCAGTGGTTGGTCAGCGCCGGTTTCGGGAAGCTGTACGCCAGTTGCAGATCGACGTCGTTGGTGTAATTGGGTTCCGTGCTTTCGGTGTGGCAGACATAGCAGGGGTTGCTGGCGGGGGCCTCCGCATTGGCAAGGCTCTCCAATTCAACACCGCTGAGGCTCTCCGTCCTGGTATAGCACTGCGGCGGAATGGCGGCGGCATCATTGGACAGATACAGCCGGCCCAGGTTGGTTTTCGGTTCCGCGCCGAAGGCATCACAACCAGACAGTGGAAGCCATGCAACAGCGGCCATCACGGCCATTGGCAGAAAGGACGACTTCAAGGTTCCGGCGGTTTTTTTCGGCTCGAACATGGCCTTTCCCGTGGCAAGCATGAAAGACGGACGGCGTCGCGACCGGCAGGCCACGACGCCATCGGGTTCCATCGCGGTTATTGTTTGCTCATGGCCGGAAACGGCCCGATGTAGCCGGTGTAGGCACGGTGATCCAGTGAGCCATCGGGGATCTTGTCCTGGTCGGATTCACCGTAGGGGTGCTGCACTACGCTCATCAGGTAGGCGAAGCCATTGATGTCCGGGTACCAGTACAGACCGGTGGACTCGGAACCGTATGGCGTGGTCTGGATGCGCGTCAGGCCGGCTTTCGAGTCGCCCTCTTTCATGCTGGCCAGATCCAGCGCCCAGACCATGTCGTTCTGGTGGCCGGAACCGGTGTCCTCGCCGATGACCAGGGTGTGGTAACCGTCGATGAAGGTGATATTGTCCGGGTTGGCGAGGGCGTCCTTGTCGCAGGTGTAGCTGGCATAGGGGCTGCCGGCGTCATAGCGGGCGGGGATACCGGCGATCAGCCCTTTCATGGATCTGGCCACGTACTGCGAACCGATATCGCTGTCGCTGCCCAGCGCCACCTGGTAGACGCCGCCACATTTGTTGCCCTGCACGCGGATGTGGTTGACGCCGGGCAGGTCGTAGCCGGCGTCATCCAGCATGCCGTTGCCCACCTCGCTCATGGAAACGTAGAGCGTTTTGCTGGCCGCATCCAGCGCCAGGCCTTCTTCCTTGCGAAATTCCAGCGTCGCGCCCAGCATGGCGGCGTAGCGGCGCGCCTCCAGACGGGAGGCGGCCTGCTCCATGCCCGGTTTCACCGCCAGACATTCCAGCGTGCCGCCATTGGCCATCACCGGCGTGAAGGCGGCGGCGCAGGTGCCGTCCGTGGCCGTGCCCATCTGGAAGATATCGGTGAAGGTCAGCGCATCGGCGCCGTTCACGTAGGCGGCGATCTCGCCGTCACTGGCATGGCCCAGGTTCAGCCATTGCAGGTCCGCCGCGCCCAGCCCGGCGCCGGAGGTTTGCATCCATTTGGCGGCATAGAGGGTGCCGGCACTGAGGTCACCGGCGGTATCGGCGATGAACATGTAGAAGCCGACGTTGGTACCATCGTCGCTCATGTACACGGTTTTGCCGTCCGGCATCACCTTGGCCAGTTCGAAGGCCAGCCGGCCCATGGCATAGTGCTTGGTCAGCGTGGTGGTGGGCGCGGCGTCGGCCGTGGCGTTGACCACCACTTCGATGTTCCAGCCCCAGAAATACGGATTCACGGCGCTGGCGTCGCCGCCGAAGTAGCGCAGCATGTCATCCGCCGAACCGCTCTTGGCGGCATCGGGTTCATATTCCTCGCTGGCCAGGTGGCTGTTCCAGGGAGTGACGCTGGCGGCGCAGTGGGTCCAGCCACCGTGCACGGTGGACTGATCGATCTGCCAGACGTCCCGGGTGGTGAGCAGCCCCTGCTCGTCCTGGTCCAGCTCCAGCAGGAACATGGCGCCCGGCGCCGTTTCCATCTGCGAGACGGCGAACAGGCGTCCGTTGATCGGCAGCAACGAGGTGTGCTCGTTGGAGTCGGCCACCGCCAGTTGGCCGTCGTTGCCGTACAGAGGCGCGCCGGTCTGATCGACCAGGCGACCGAAGACGACATTCTCGTTCACCGCGTCGCCGGAGCGCAGCAGCGTGTGGTAGCCGATGGCGTAATCCCGGCCATCCACGGTCACCGTTGCGGAAGCCAGTATCCGGCGCTTCTCCTGATCGGAATCCGGCGCCTCCACCGGCGCGAACGACAGCGCGCTCGACGGCGTGCCGCCGCTGCCGCCGTCAGTGTTGTCATCGTTGTTCGAGCTGCCCCCACAGGCGGACAGCGCGGCAATGCCCAGCACCAGAGCGCCAAGCCGCAGTGTCTGCGCAGTCTTGGTAAACGGAATCATCGAGTGTCTCCCTTGCGATGTGTTATCGGCCGGGAGTAGTGAAACGCAGGGTCGTGACAACCGCGTCTCGGAAAGATGACGGTTTGCGGGCACGGCCCGCGCCGGCAGGGCGCGGGTATGTGCGGGGGAGGGAGTTCAGTTGAACGGGTGACGTCTGATGATGGTTTCTTCGCGATCCGGTCCGGTGGAGATGACATCGATGGGCGCGCCGGTCACCGCTTCGATGCGCTTCAGGTAGGCCTGGGCGTTGGCCGGCAGATCCTCCAGTTTGCGAATACCCAGCGTGGATTCCTTCCAGCCCGGCAGGGATTCGTAGACCGGCGTTACTTCCGCGTAGCTGTCCGCGTCCCAGGCGCATTCCAGCTTCTCGCCGGCGGAATTACGATAACCGATACAAATGCGCACTTCGTCGAGGCCATCGAGCACATCCAGCTTGGTCAGACACAGGCCGCTGATGGAGTTGATCTGAATCGCCCGCCGCAGGGCGACCGCATCAAACCAGCCGCAGCGCCGGGCACGGCCGGTGGTGGCGCCGAATTCGTGGCCTTTCTCGGCCAGATAGCGGCCGGTTTCATCGAACAGTTCGGTGGGGAACGGGCCGCCGCCGACGCGGGTGGTGTAAGCCTTGGTGATGCCCAGCACGTAGTCCAGATAGAGCGGACCAAAGCCGGAGCCGGTGGCGGTGCCGCCCGCCGTGGTGTTGGAACTGGTCACGTAGGGGTAGGTGCCGTGGTCGATGTCCAGCAAGGTGCCCTGGGCTCCTTCGAACATGATGTTCTCGCCGTTTTCGCGGGCCACGTGCAGGCGCGCCGTGACATCGCACATCATCGGCCGCAGCTCTTCCGCCATCGCCAGCATCTGGTCCAGGGTCTGCTGGAAGTCCAGCGGCTCCACGTTGTAGAAACCGCGCAGGATGAAGTTGTGATAATCCATCACTTCGCCGAGCTTGGCGGCGAAACGTTCACGGTGGAAAAGATCGCCCAGGCGCACGCCACGGCGCGCCACCTTGTCTTCGTAGGCCGGGCCGATACCGCGCCCGGTGGTGCCGATCTTCTGCGCGCCGCGGGCCAGTTCCCGGGCCTGATCGAGCGCCACGTGCACCGGCAGGATCAGCGGACAGGCGGCGGAGATGCCGAGCCGCTCGCGCACCGGAATGCCTTTTTCCTCCAGGCCGTGCATCTCCTTGAGCAGGGCGTCCGGCGCCAGCACCACGCCATTGCCGATCAGGCACTGTACGTTGTCACGCAGAATGCCGGACGGAATCAGATGCAGGACGGTCTTCTTGCCGTCGATCACCAGGGTGTGGCCGGCGTTGTGGCCACCCTGGAAGCGGACCACGCAGGTGGCACGATCGGTGAGCAGATCGACGATCTTGCCCTTGCCTTCATCACCCCACTGGGTGCCGAGAATAACGACGTTCTTGCCCATGACTGTACGCTTGGCTCTATGGCTCGTCAGGAAATGGATTGCACGGTCCAGCCGCCCTCGGCGGCCACCAGTTGTCGATCGCAGCCCAGCTCGGCTGGATCATTGTCGGCGCCGGGCAGGGCCAGCACCACGCGCTCGCCGGCGGCGCGCAATTCGGCCACCCGGCGGGCAAAAGTCGTATCCTGCAGCTCGCCACGGGCAAGAATGCCGGCGGCCCGGGCCACCGGCGCCAGGGCGGCGAGTTTTTTCAGGTCGGCGCTGAAACCGGTGGCCGGGCGCGCGCGGCCGAACACTTCGCCGATATGATCGTAGCGGCCGCCCTTGGCCAGCGGTTCGCTGTCACCCGGCAGATAGACGGCGAACACGCAACCGGTGTGGTAGTGGTAGCCGCGCAACTCGCCGAGATCCAGGTGCACGCGGACACCGCGCTCTTCAAGGACCGCCACCAGCCGTTCCAGTTCCGCCAAGGCGGCCAGCGCCTGGGGGAATTTCGCCAGCAGTTGGCGGGCGTCGTCGAATACGCGATCGTCACCGTTCAGGAACGGCAACGCGGCCAGCGCCTGGGCGGCGGCGCCGGGCAGTTGGTGATCGGCGATGAAGGCGCGCAGTTCGGTACGCGCCTTGCGCAGGTAGATATCCTCGATCTGCGCCTGATCGGCGGCGCTCAGTTCGCAAGCCGCCAGCAGATCGCGGAAGATGCCGACGTGCCCGAGATCCAGCACCACCTGACTCTCGATACCGGCCAGCGCCAGCGTATCGAGCAGCAACAGCACCACTTCCAGATCACTTTCACCACCGGCATGGCCGAACAGCTCCACGCCCAGTTGATAAGGCAGGCGGCTACCGCCAGCCTGCGGCGGGCGGGCACGCAGCGCGGTGGAGCAGTAACACAGCCGGGTCGGCCCGTTGCGGCGCAGACTGTGGGCGTCGAGACGGGCCACCTGCGGCGTGATGTCGGCGCGCACGCCCATCAGGCGGCCGCTGATCTGGTCGGTAATCTTGAAGGTGTCGTGTCCCAGGTCGCGGCCGGCGCCGTTCAGCAGCGACTCAAGAAATTCGATCAGCGGAGGATAAACCAGTTCATAGCCCCAGGACCGGTAGAGGTCGAGGGCCCGCCGCCGCAGTTGCTCGATGGCCCTGGCGTGTTCGGGAAGCAGATCCTCCACGCCGACGGGCAACAACCACTGTTCTTCCTGATTCATCTTAGGACCGTATCAACAGCAGCAGACCGGCGCCCAGCAACATGGCCACCAGCCCGATGATTCGCAGTACGCGGCTATCCAGGCCCGACAGTTGCTCGGCCGCGCGGCGTATGCCGTCCGGCGCCAGAAACAGCGGTATGCCTTCAATGACCAGTACCAGACACAACGCTTGGAGCCATACGTCCACGTCTTTCACCAGTCCCGCAGCCACAAAAAAACCGGGCACCCTGTCCCGGTTGACGCATTCTACCACTTTCGGGCCGGATGTAGAAAGGCTGGATGGTCGGCCCTGCTTCGGCTTGCGGGTTGTGCCAGACTAGGCGGATGAGGGTGGAAAAACGCGCCTTGCCCCCCCATTACCAGACAACCCGACTCGACAGGATTCCAGCACCCAGCGCCATGCCCAACACCGTTGCTCCCGATACCATCAGCCAACTCGACCGTACCCTCGCCGATATCCGCGCCTGCCGCCTTTGCGAAGACTGCCTGCCGATGGGCCCGCGCCCGGTGGTGCAGGCAGCCGATGATTCACGCTTGCTGATCGTCAGCCAGGCGCCGGGGCGCCGGGTGCACGAAACCGGCATCCCGTTCAACGACCCGAGCGGGCGGCGTTTGCGTCAGTGGATGGGCATCGATGACCGTACTTTCTACAACCCCCATTGCCTGGCCATCGTGCCCATGGGGTTTTGTTTTCCCGGCACCGGCAAGAGCGGCGACCTACCACCGCGCCCGGAGTGCGCGCCGACCTGGCATCCACGCCTGTTGCCGTTGCTGAAACAGGTGCAATTGACCCTGGTGATCGGCCAGTACGCACAAGCGGGCCTGCTGGGCAAACGCCGGGCACGCACGCTCACGGATACCGTCCGGGCATGGCGGCAGCACCTGGCCGACGGCCTGCTGCCGCTGCCTCACCCCAGCCCACGCAACCAGATGTGGCTGCGACGCAACCCCTGGTTCGAAGAGGAAGTGCTGCCGGAGCTGCGCGCCCGTGTCGCGGCGGCGCTGGCCACGGATCGCTGACGGCCCCCTGCACAGCCGCCTCACGTCACCTTGCACGGCCGCCATCACCTGCGTAGAACGCCCCGCGTCACCCTGCGTGGAGCGCCCCACGTCACCTGCGTGGAGCACCCCACGTCACCCTGCGTGGAGCGAAGCGGAATCGCAGGGTCCACTAGACCGGATTCTGCGACTGCGCGCAGCATGACGGGGGAGGGGTTCCAGGCGGAGCCGCGGATGGGGCTCCGCCTGGAAGACAGGCAACCGCTTACTTGCCGGACTTCTTGCCTTCATCGTCCTTGAGATAACGGAAGAATTCGCTGTCCGGCGACAGAATCAGCAGATCATCCGGGGAATCAAAGCTGTTGCGGTACGCCTTCAGGCTGCGGTAGAAGCGGAAGAAATCCGGGTCCTGAGAATAGGCCTTGGCGTAGATCCCAGTGGCCACGGCATCCCCTTCACCACGCAGCTTCTGCGCATCCTCGTAAGCCTTGGCGACGATCTCGGTCCGTTCACGATCGGCGGCGGCGCGAATGCGCTCCGCTTCCTCACGGCCCTCGGCACGGTGCTCGGCGGAATCACGGGCGCGTTCGGCGCGCATGCGGTCGAACACCCGGCCACGCACCTGCTTCGGCCAGTCGACCTGCTTGACGCGCACGTCCACCACTTCGATGCCCAGATCCTGCAGGGTCGAGGCATTGACCTCCTTGGCCACGGAGTCCATCAGCTTTTCGCGCTGATCGTGCTCTTCAGGCGGTGGCCCGTGCAACACTTGCACCGGCTGATCGGCGCCATCGGACTTGAGATCGGCGCGACCCTCGGCGGGCAGGCCGGCGTCATCGTTCTCGGCGTCTTTCTCGACCGCCTTGTCTCTTTTCAGCAATGCGCGCGTGTTGATCGCGGAGGGATCCAGGGCGCTGTCAGGCAGCGCGCCGCCCTGCCCGGCCACCACTTCCTGCACGGTACGCTTGGCAAACTGGTTGCGTAGCGCCTCGTTGACGCGCGGGTCGAGCAGTTCACGGGCACGGCGTTCCATTTCCTTGCCATTACTAGTGCCGGCGCCCACGGCAACGATATAGCGCTGCACATCGGCAATGCGCCAGGTGACGAAGGCATCCACGTTGAGACGCTTTTTCTCGGCGGTGAGGAACGACTGGGTAGGCACGTCGTGCACCAGCAACCGGCCATCGACACGGATGATGTCGTCGATCAGCGGCACTTTCGGGTAGATGCCCGGTTGAATGTCAGTCTTCTCGATCTTGCTGAAGCGCTTAAGAACCGCCTTGTCGGTGGCGTTGACGATGTAGAACGAATCCATGGCCAGCAGCACCAGCACGCCCACTGCCACCAGCACCAGCCAGTTACGTGTGCTCATTAGCGAATCCCCGTGCTGTTGCTGTCATAAAGGCTGCGTGACCGTTTCGCATCGCCGCCGCCGTCGTCGGCCCCGGCGCTGGCGCCGGGCTGGGCGGGAGTGCCGCTGCCGATGTCATTGGGCTTCTTCACCTTGTGATTTTTGAGAATCTGATCCAGCGGCAGGTACAACACGTTGTTGTTGCCCTTGTCACTGTCGATCAGCACCTTGCTGGTGTTCTGGAATACCTGCGTGAGGCTGTCCAGGTACAGGCGTTCACGGGTCACATCCGGCGCCTTGCGATAGGCCGCCAGCATGTCGGTGAAGCGGGCGGCGTCGCCCTGTGCTTCGGAAACCACCTTGGATTTGTAGGCCTCGGCCTCTTCACGAATACGCGCCGCCTTGCCGCGCGCCGACGGCAGCACGGAGTTGTAATAAGCCTCGGCTTCCTTCTTGAAGCGGTCCTCGTCTTCCTTGGCCTTGGCCACATCATCAAAGGCGTCACTGACCGGATCGGGCGCTGCGGTCTTGTCCAGCACCACCTGGGTGGTCATCAGGCCGGTGTTGTAGCGGTCGAGATAGTTCTGCAGCCGCTTGCGCACTTCCTGGCGGATATCCTCGCGGCGGTCCTTGAGCACGTCATCCATGGTGGAGCTGCCCACCACATGGCGCAGCGCCGAGCTGGTGGCGTACTCGAGAATGGTTTCCGGGCGCGCCACGCGCAGCAGGAAGGCCTTGGGATCGACCACCTTGTACTGCACGTTGAGGGTCACGGAAACGATGTTGGTATCCTGGGTGAGCATTTCCTCGCTCAGCTTGTAGCTGCGGTTCTGGCCCACATCCACCTTCATCACCGTTTCGATGATCGGCGCACGCCAGTTCAGGCCCGGATCCACCAGACGGTTGAATTCACCGAAACGCAGCACCACGGCGCGCTGACTCTGGTCGACCACGTAGAACCCCATCAGGAAGTAGCCCACCACCAGCACCACCAGTGCGGCCACCAGGATGCTGCCGGGGAAGCCGCCGGAATGCTTGCCGCCACCGGTTTTCTTCCCTTTGCCGCCGAACAGCTTGTTGATGCGGTCTCTCAGGTTCTTCAGCGCTTCATCAAGGTCGGGGGGGCGTTGATCGCCACCGCCGTTACCCCCACCCCAGGGGTCTCTTGGCTTGTTGCCGCCAGGTTCATTCCAGGCCATTGAGTTCTCCGTTATCCCGCTTTGTGCGAGCGTTCTGGATTGTAGGAAGGGGTATCCGGGTCTGCAACCGGCGACTCGCCCACGCGTATGTCCTCTTCGCACAGACCCGCCTGGCGCAGCAGTCGTTCAAAATGCGCCCGGTTGATATGTACACGCAGCAACATGCTACCATCCGTCGCCGCTTCTTCGCTCAACACTTCACCGGCCTCGTGCAGTTTGGCGCGCAGACGGCCAGCGGCCGGCGGCAGTCTCAGCCAGCGATCCACCCAGCGATCCGCCAGACGTTCGGCAATGGCCTGGTAAAGCAGGTCGAAACCGTCTCCGGTCTGCGCCGACAGCCAGACCCGCCAGGGCCGGCCTTCTTCATCGCGCTCCAGCGCCGGCTCCATGCCGATGCGATCAACCTTGTTGTAAACGTGCAATACCGGCACCTGGTCGGCCTCGATTTCCTCAAGCACTTCATTCACCGCCGCCACGTTGGCGTCGCGCTCCTCGGCACTGCAATCCGTCACATGCAACAGCAGCGAGGCATTGACGGTCTCCTCCAGAGTGGCGCGAAACGCCTGCACCAGCCGGTGGGGCAAATGGCGGATAAAGCCCACGGTGTCGGCCAGAATCGCCGGCCCGACGCCCGGCACGCGCACCTTGCGCAGGGTCGGATCGAGCGTGGCGAACAACTGATCCGCCACATACACGTCGCCGGTGGTCAGCGCATTGAACAACGTGGACTTGCCCGCGTTGGTATAGCCCACCAGCGAAATCAGCGGCGTTTCCGAGCGGGCCCGGGCGCGCCGCCCCTGAGCGCGCTGTTTGCGTACCTTCTCCAGCCGCGCCTCGATGGCGCGAATGCGATCACGCAGCAGCCGGCGGTCGGTTTCCAGCTGCGTTTCACCAGGGCCGCGCAGGCCGATACCGCCTTTCTGCCGCTCCAGGTGGGTCCAGCCGCGCACCAGCCGGGTGGACAGATGACGCAACTGCGCCAGCTCCACCTGCAGACGCCCTTCGTGGGTGCGGGCGCGGATGGCAAAGATATCAAGAATCAGCCCGGTGCGGTCCAGTACGCGGCATTTTGCCGCACGTTCCAGGTTACGTTCCTGCGCGGGGCTGAGCGCGTGGTTGAACAGCACCACGTCGGCGCCGGTTTCCCTGACCAGCTCCGCCAGTTCCTGGCTCTTGCCGCTACCGATGAACAACGCGGGATCGGGCCGGTCGCGCTTGCCGACCAGTTCCGCCACCGGCACCACACCGGACGACGTCACCAGATGGTGGAATTCATCCAGGTCTTCGCGTCCCTGGGCATCCGGCAACTCCATATGCACCAGTATCGCTGTTTCGCCGGCTTCCGTGCGCGTCTGTTCCGTACGATCAAAAAGATCCATGAGCCGAGTCTAAATCACCGGAGGCAGAAGAAGGAATGGCAGGAAAGACAAGGCCACGCCGCAAAGGGCGTGGCCTGTCGGGGATGGTCTTGCCAGGGACGGAGCCCGCGGGGACCGGAAAACGATGTTACTGGTTTCCGAAATCGTCACCCGCGCCACCGCCCTGTTGGCCGCTAGCGCCATGCATCGCCGGGTTGCCACCGGGGCCGGCGGCGCGGGGGTTGCGTGCCGGGACAACGGTGGAAATGGCGTGCTTGTACACCATCTGGCTGACCGCGTTCTTCAGCAGGACCACATACTGATCAAAAGACTCGATCTGGCCTTGCAGCTTGATGCCGTTCACCAAAAAGATGGAAACCGGAATACGTTCCTTTCTCAGCGCATTGAGAAAAGGGTCTTGTAGCGAATGCCCTTTTGACATGGTAATTCTCCTTAAAAGTAAAAAGTGGGCGCCCAGCCTTTCGGGCAATATCCATCAGCGCTCCGGTCTCCCCAGCCTTGCGGCCCGTTGACCGGTCAATGATCGGCAGCCTCAACGAGGCAAAAACACCGCCCCGCTCCTGCGCAAGCCTGCCCTAACACCCGCCTATATGGGTGCCCTCCCGAGTAAAACAAGGGCCCCGGCCAGCACGCGAATGAAAACTTTCCGCGGACTCACCGGGCGCCACCATGGTGGCGCAATTGGCCATGAAGCCGGCATAACCGCCTTAACTAAACACGGTTTTACAGACCGCTGCAAGACGTCTCAAGCATGCTTTCTGTTCCGTGATGTGAACCGGGTCATACCATTGTAATCCCGGCCACTTGCGCAACCAGGTCAACTGGCGCTTGGCCAGCTGGCGGGTAGCGACGATTCCCTTCTCCACCATGGTCGGATAGTCCCACTCGCCATCCAGGTACCGCCACACCTGCCGGTAGCCCACCGCCTTGACCGCCGGCAGATCGGCATGCAGGTCGCCACGCTGCCGCAGGCGACGTACTTCCTCCACCAGCCCGGCATCGAGCATGGCGTGGAAGCGCTGTTCGATGCGCCGGTGCAGCTCCGCGCGCGGCGGCGCCACCGCCAGCGACAATACCGGCGACGCCAGCCCTGGGAAACGCCACAGCCACTCCCCCACCGGCGCGCCAGCAGTATGGTGGCCGGCATGGAATGCCGACAGCGGCTTGCCGGTGAGGCGAAACACTTCCAGCGCCCGTTGCAGCCGCTGCCGGTCGGTGGGTTTCAATCGCGCGGCGGTAACCGGGTCCACCTGCTCCAGTTGCCGGTGCACCGCCGGCCAGCCCTGCGCCTCGGCCAGCGCGGCGATCTCCGCCCGCACTCCTGGGTCGGCCTCCGGCATCGGCGCCAGTCCTTCCACCAGCGCCTTGAAATAAAGCAGGGTGCCGCCGACCAGCAAAGGCAGGCGGCCCTGGGCCTGTATCGCCTCGATTTCACGCAGCGCATCGGCGCGGAAATCCGCCGCCGAATAGGGCTCCACCGGGTCACGAAAGCCCAGCAGGCGATGCGGCGCCCGCGCCAGCTCTTCCTGCGAGGGCCGCGCCGCGCCGATATCGAGCCCCTTGTAGACCAGTGCGGAATCCACGTTGATCAGCGACACCGGCAGCGTTTCCGCCGCGCGGATGGCGAGGCTGGTCTTGCCCGCGGCGGTCGGTCCCATGAGCAACAGCACCGGCAACTGCCGTGCCGTGCCCCCGTCGCTGGCGCCCTGGTTGGCCACCTCGCTGACCACCTCGTTACCGCCCACGTCATTGCCCCCGCATGAACAGCCGGTCCAGCTCTTTCAGGCTCATCTGCGTCCAGGTCGGGCGGCCATGGTTGCACTGGCCGGAGCGTTCGGTGGCTTCCATGTCGCGCAGCAGCGCGTTCATTTCGGGAATGGTCAGACGCCGGTTGGCGCGCACGCTGCCATGGCAGGCCATGGTGGAGAGCAGTTGATCCAGCTTCTGCTCGATGCGCTCGCTGCTGCCCTGGGCCAGCAGGTCGGACAGCACATCACGAACCATGGCCTCGCAATCGTCGTTGCGCAGCAGCGCCGGCACTTCACGGACCACCAGCGTTTCCGGGCCAGCGCGCTCGACCACAAAGCCCAGGCGCACGAACACCTCCGGCTGCTGCTCGGCGAAATCCGCCTCCCTGGAGGACACCGCCACCGACACCGGCACCAGCAACGGCTGGCTGCGCACCTTTTCCTCTATCCAGTCGCGCTTGAGCCGCTCGTAGGTGATGCGCTCGTGGGCGGCGTGCATATCCACCAGCACCATGCCGTGTTCGTTTTCGGCGACCACGAAAATGCCGTGCAACTGCGCGACGGCATAACCAAGCGGCGGAGTTTGTCCCTCCCTTGGCTCCTCCAGGGTCCGGGGCGGCGCGACCAGCGCCCCGTAAGCGCCCGCCTGGCGGGCGCCGTCCCCGAGGCTGCGCCCCTGGTAAGAAGGCACCCGGCTCTGACCATACCCTCGGTACTCGCTTGCCGGCAGGCCGCTTGTTGGCAGGGGACTCGCATCATCGTTTTGCTGCCCGGGAGCCGCCCATCCCGCACCGGGCTCAGTCAGCGGCATCGGCTGCTGGCTGGGCTCGACGGCTTCCACCGCCGCGCCGGCCTCCCGCGGCAACCGCCGCCCTTCGTCGCCGGGCCGTACATCGGCAATCGCCCGGTGCAACGCCCGGTACAGGAAGTCGTGCACCATGCGTTGCTCGCGAAAGCGCACCTCGTGCTTGGTGGGGTGGACATTGACGTCCACCAGCGCTGGATCGACCTCGAAAAACAGCACGTAGGCCGGATGGCGGCCGTGATAGAGCACATCCGAATAGGCTTGCCGCACGGCGTGGTTGATCACCTTGTCACGAATCACCCGGCCATTCACATAGAAGTATTGCAAGTCCGCCTGGGAGCGGGAAAAGGTCGGCAACCCCATCCAGCCGTGCAGACGCAGGCCACCCTGTTCCACATCCACTTCGATGGTTTGCTCGATGAAATTGCGACCGCAGAGCCGGGCCACCCGCGCCGCCCGCAACGCGGCGTCATCACCGGCGGGCAATTGGTGAATCACCTTCTGGTTGTGGCTGAGACGAAAGCCGGCATGGAATTCACTCAGCGCGATACGCCGGAACACTTCTTCCAGATGGTTGAACTCGGTTTTCTCGGTACGCAGGAAGCGCCGCCGGGCGGGGGTGTTGAAAAACAGGTCGCGCATGGTCACGGTGGTGCCCCGCGGATGCGCCGCCGGCGCCAGTTGCGGCGCCATGTCGCGCCCTTCCACGGTGGCCTGCCAGCCCTGGGCCTGCTCGCCGGTATTGCTGGCCAGGGTCAGCCGCGATACCGAACTGATGGCCGCCAGCGCCTCGCCACGAAAGCCGAGGGTGCCAATCGCTTCCAGGTCTTCCAGGGCGCGGATTTTGCTGGTGGCGTGGCGTGCCAGCGCCAGCGGCAGGTCGTCTTCCCCAATGCCGCCGCCATCGTCACGCACGCGCACCAGCTTGATGCCGCCCTGCTCCACATCCACGCTGATCTGGCGGGCCCCGGCGTCGAGGGCATTTTCCAGCAGCTCCTTGAGCACCGAAGCCGGCCGCTCCACCACCTCACCGGCGGCGATCTGGTTGGCAAGACGGGAATCCAGCAGTTGAATTCGGCTCAATACACTCTCCTGCAGCGCCGGGCTGACGTTTCGTTCAGGACTGTGGAATCACCAGCGTCTGGCCCACCTGTATCTGGTCGCTGTCCAGATCGTTGGCGGTACGCAGTGCCTGCTCGCTCACCTGGTATTGCTGGGCGATGCTGGATAGCGTGTCTCCAGAGCGGATGTGATACTCGTTACGCTTCTTCTTGCGCTGTGCCGCGTAATAGGTTCCAGGTGCGGGATGGCTGCGGAAGTAGTCCCGCACGCCGGCAAGAATGGCCCTGGCGATCTTTTCCTGATGGGTCGGCGAGCGCAGCTCCAGCTCTTCCTTGCGATTGGAAATGAAGCCCGTTTCCACCAGCACCGACACCATCTCCGGATCGCGCAGCACCACGAAATTGGCCTGTTCCACTTTGTGCCGTCCGCCGTGCAGCGAGGCGATATCATCCAGGTGGGAGAGGATCCGCCGGCCCAGATAAAGGCTGTGCGCCATGGAACCGCTCATGCGCATGTCCGCCAGCACACTCAGCAAATTGGAATCATCCTGCTCCTCGGCATAGACCCCGGCCACCTTGTCCGATTCGTTGGCCATTTTCGCCAGATAGCGCGCGGTGGCACTGGTAGCGCCGCGGCTGGAGAGGGCGAACACGCTGGCGCCATGGGCGCTGGCATCCGTGAAGGCGTCGGCGTGGATGGAAATGAAGACGTCGGCATGGTGCTGCTGACGGGCAATATGGCGGCGTTCGGCCAGCGGCACGTAATAATCACCGGTGCGCGTCAGCACCGGCGTCATGCCCGGTTCCTTTTCCATCAGCGCCTTGAGGCGCCGGGAAATCTGCAACGTGATGTTTTTCTCCAGCGTGCCACGCGGCCCGTGAGCACCGGGGTCCTCGCCGCCGTGGCCGGCATCGATGGCGACGATCATGTTGCGCGGCTTGCCGGCCTGGGTGGCCTCTTCCAGAGCGCTTTTCACCGGCTTCGGCTTGCTGTCGTAGAGATCCACCACCAGCCGCCAGCCATGCGGGTCCACCGGTTTCAGCAGGTTGGTGCGCAACCGCACCTCCTGCTTCATGTCGAACACCACCCGGGTCTTGTGCGGGTGTTTGCCGACACGGATATCCTTGATCGGGCTGTTGGCGTAATCCAGTGACGCCATGTTGAAATCGAGCCTGGCGTTTTCCAGATCCACCACCACCCGAT
>CAYMKZ010000054.1:14580-17713 GCA_964391345.1 uncultured Alcanivorax sp. | reverse complement strand
CGCCTGGGTGGGATCGTACTCGAATACCGCCACTTTCTTGCCGGCCGCTTTGTCGAGCGTGTTGATGCGCCGGTCGTTGACGAAAATGTAGGCCGCGCCGATCGGCGCCAAGCCCATCACTTCGTAGCCGTTGGAGGCCATCCTGCCGGCGCTGCGCGGGTCGGCCAGCACCTTGAGCAGTATTTTCACGTGTTTCATGGTAGGCAGGGAGCCCACTGAATCGATGGTCCCCGTGTACTTGTTGAATTGCCGGGCGCGCAGGCCGGTCATCAACGCCGCGTCGCACTGGCCGGCCTTGAGATCCTCGGCGGCGATGCCTTCGTTGGTGTAGGGCAGCAATTTGACGCGCAGGCCCCAGTTGATGGCCTGCACCCGCCAGGCCCGCATGGCGTTCATTACCGGGCCGGAGTTGCCGGCGATGTCGAACACGCAGACGGTGCGCTGAAGAGGCTCGGCCTGGACCTGGAGAGAAAACATGAAGAGCCCGGCGGCAAGCAGAGCGCTGAGGCGTTTTGTCATCGTTATTATCCTTCATCGTGGACGGAAAGGCGCGGGCGCGGGTTACGCCAGTGCCGATGTTAGAAGGATTGGCCGGCCCGGCACAAAACCGTACGGACAGCCATGACGAGCGCTTCGGCCAGTCGCGCGAAAAGCTATTGCGAAGTCCGGCCGGCATGGGCGCCGGTCGGGCGGAAGCGATACAGGCGCGCGCGCAGGAACAGCGTCATTTCGATGATCAGGATCGCCAGCACCACATACTGTCCCCAATCGACGATGAAACGCAGCAAGGCAATCTCGGCATCGCCCGCGGTGCTCTGAAAGCGGCTCTGGTCCAGGTGGCGATAAAGCTCGAATGAAAAGGCGTAGAACATGCCGAAAGTGAAGTTGCGCGTCCACTGGGTGACGTCGTAGACCACCAGCCCCGGGCGCCAGCCACGCCACTGGCCGCGCTCCAGCATGCGGATGAATTCGATCGCCTCGATGACGATGAACAGCAGCAGAGCGACGCGCCAGACGTTGAATGGCAGATCTTCATCGACCCCCGGCAGCAGCACCAGGGCAAGCCCGGAAATGGAAACCGCGCCATGAATGATGCAATTGGCGTTCTTCCATTCGATGGCCAGGAACCAGCTGCCGAAAGAGAAGTAGTGCAGCGCGATCAGCAGCAGGCCGCTGATCAGGAAAATCGAGTCGAACAGCAACATGGCGAAGGCGATGCCGCTTGGCAGGCCGGCCCCGAAGGTAGTATGCAGTGCGATGATGATCGACTGGGTGGAGACGGTGGCCAGCAGGATCACGCCGTTGGCGCGCTGGGTGAAAGGCCGCCGCCACAGAGCGATGTAGCCGCGCACGAACAGCAATACATAGGGGATGTATATGATCACGGCGATCAGCGTCAGTGCACGGCTGAACCAGAGCACTTCGGGGATGGTGCGCGCGGCGAGCGTGGCCAGCACGGCGGTGGCGGCCACCCAGGTGCCGATGGCGAAGCGGCGCAGCGGATGCGCGTAGTGCATGCGGAAGTGGCGATTGAGCAGGGAGGCGAGAAAGGAGCGGGCGAGAAACAGCCAGATGATGAAGATTTCGATGGTCGCCAGCCGCCCCAGAAAAGGGCTGTAGAACGGCAATTGAGTAAAGGCGAAAGCGGTGAAGATACCGGTGGACATGACGATGCCGCCCGCCCCGGTGGCGGAATAGCCGTGGTGCTTGAAACATCGGCGCAGCCAGGCGGAGATGGCAAACAGAACGACGAAAGCCGTGGCATCCGTGATCAGTGCACTGGTCATGGCGGCACCGTGGATGGAAAAACCATTATCGGGCCTGGTGGGTCATGGCCCGGTCATTGTGCCACATTGGTCATGGCACATCAGGTCGTTCCAGGGGGCGGGCGGACTGGGGAGCCTGCCGTTGCGGGGCCGACCCGCAGCGGCAGGGGGGCTGATCAGCCCTTGGCCTGATCGGCGACCGCGGCGGCGGCTTTGGCGGCGGCTTCCTCGTCACCCAAGTAGTAGTTCCTGATCGGCTTCAGGTCGTCGTCCAGTTCATAGACCATGGGGATGCCGGTGGGAACATTGAGCTTGACGATTTCCTCGTCGGAGACGTTGCTGAGGTGCTTGATCAGGGCGCGCAGGCTGTTGCCGTGGGCGCAGATCAGCACCTGCTTGCCAGCGCGGATTTGCGGCTCGATTTCCTGCTGGTAATAAGGCAGGAAACGCGCCACCGTGTCCTTGAGGCTTTCGGACAGGGGAATGCTGGCCTCGTCCAGGCCCTTGTATACCCGGAAGTTGCCGGCGTAGCGTTCGTCGCTGCGTTCCATCTTCGGCGGCGGCGTGGCGTAGCTGCGACGCCAGACCAATACCTGCTCATCGCCGTACTTCTGCGCGGTCTCCGCTTTGTTGAGCCCTTGCAGCGCACCGTAATGACGCTCGTTGAGACGATAATCACGGATTACCGGGATCCACATCTGGTCCATGGTGTCGAGTATCGTCCAGAGCGTGCGGATGGCCCGCTTCAGCACCGAGGTGTAGGCCATGTCGAACTGAAAGCCGGCCTCGTCAAGCAGCTTGCCGGCCTGGCGTGCTTCCTCACGGCCCTGGTCGGTGAGATCCACGTCTTTCCAGCCGGTGAAGCGGTTTTCCTTGTTCCATTCACTCTGGCCGTGGCGGACCAGTACCAGTTTGGTGGTCATTGCGGGTTCCTGTGCGGTTGCCAATCTGCTGTAAACCGCGCAAGGGTAGCAGAAACAGCGACGAAATCGAGCCTTGGCGGCGCCGCTTTGTGCAATCGGCATCGCCCTGTGCATTTCGGCAATGGCCGGTGATCCGTATAATGCCCGGCAAATTCATCAATGACGAAGTGATATGGCCTATACATGGTGTGACGACAGCGATGCGATCTGGGAGTGGGCAGGCGGGCTGACTCCCGGAGCGCCGCTGTATCTGGACACCGAGTTCATGCGTGAACGCACCTACTTTCCGCGCTTGGCGCTGGTGCAGGTTCACGATGGCGAGGCCATTCGCCTGATCGACACCACGCGGGTGGAGGCGCCGGCATTGCTGGCGGCGCTGTCCGAGCGGCCGCTGGTGATGCACGCCTGCTCCGAGGACCTGGAAGCGCTGGCCGCCTTCACCGG
>CAYMKZ010000054.1:0-14480 GCA_964391345.1 uncultured Alcanivorax sp. | reverse complement strand
G
Source organism: uncultured Alcanivorax sp. (assembly GCA_964391345.1). GTDB lineage: Bacteria > Pseudomonadota > Gammaproteobacteria > Pseudomonadales > Alcanivoracaceae > Alloalcanivorax. Next base: position 14,479 of record CAYMKZ010000054.1, on the reverse strand, counting down.
AACAGCGCAAACAGGTCAAGGTATTGCGGGATCAGGTGGCGGAGATCGCCCTGTCGCTCAATCTGAAACCGGATGTGCTGATGCGCCGCCGCTGGCTGGAATCACTGGTGCGTGATCCCGAGCATCTCCCCGAACCGCTGACCGGTTGGCGCTGGGAACTGGTGGCCGAACCCCTTTTAGCACGGGTGTGAGCGGCAACGGTGTGAGCACAAGGGCATGAATGGAAAAGACATGAGCAATACGGCTACGACGGGAACCAGCGGCCTGCTGCGAGGCAGGCTATTCTGTTCGGTATACAAGAGCACGCGGCGTGCCGACACCTATCTTTACGTGGAGCGCGCCAGAGGACTCGACAAGCTGCCGCAGGCGCTGCTGGCACAGTTCGGCAAGCCCCTGCACGTCACTGACATGATTCTCGATCCCGAGCGCAAGCTGGCGCGCGTCGATCCGCGGCGGGTGATGGAAAAGATTCGCGAGCAGGGGTTCTATTTGCAGATGCCGCCACCACCGGACGCGGATCTCTATCTGGCGGACGGGCATCCGGAGAAACCGCGCCGTGCGTGAACGTTTCTGGGAGTTGCCGCTGGAGCAGCTGGATGCCCAGGAATGGGAGGCGCTGTGTGACGGTTGCGGGCTGTGTTGTCTGATCAAACTCGAGGACGAGGACAACGGGGACGTTGCCTACACCGACGTGGCCTGCCGCTACATGGACGCGGAGACATGCCGCTGTACGGTCTATCCACAGCGTCACCAACGGGTGCCGGATTGCGTCAAGGTGACGCTGGATCTGGCGCGCTCCGCCTCCTGGCTGCCTGCCACCTGTGCCTACCGGCTGCGTGCTCACGGTGAGCCGCTGCAGCCCTGGCATCCTTTGTTGTCGGGGCGGGCGGAGACGGTCCATGAAGCCGGCATCGGGGTTTCCGGCTGGACCGTTTCCGAGGCCGGGGTGGATGAGGACGATCTGGAAGAGCATATTATTCACTGGATGGACTGAAGCCCGTTTGTGCGCAGGCATGACGGGTGAAGGCCATGGGAGCCATCGTGACAGCGAAAGCGTATATGTTGGGTTGGATTGCATATTTACTGGGCAGCGCCGGTGTGCTGTTCGTGTTGTGGTACATCACCAGACCGTTGGTGCGCTGGCTGAAGCTGCCGTTGCGGGCGATTGCCGCGGCGTTGTTGCTGACGCCCTGGTCGGTTTCGCCGGATATCAGCCAGTTGGCTCCGGCTTGGGTGGTGAGCCTGTTTGACGGTTTTGCGCAAAACGACATCAGCCTGTGGCGTGCCGGCGGGCCTTTGCTGGCAATGGTGATCGTGGCACTGCTGGTGGCCTGTGCCGAGGTGTGGCGCCAGCGGCGCAAGGAGCAGCGGCCGGTGATTTCCGGTGATTCCGCCGGGAGCAAGGACGAGGATCGGACACTGCCTTCCGGCAACGGATTTGGCGGGCAGCACCGTCGCGAGCGCTACTGACGGCAATTAGGGACCCTGCGACTTCGCTACGCTACGCGCAGGGTGACGGGCATGCTACCGATATGGCGCCGACAAGGCCCGCTGACCTCCCGCCAGGGGGAGAACAGTGGGCCTTGCTGTGCAGTTCTCAGCCCGTATGGATGACCTGGAACAGCCAGTGGTGCACGCTACTGGACATCAGCGGTACGTAGGCCACCAGCAACAGCACGGTGCCCATCACCAGAATCGGCAGCAGATATTTCTCGTGCCGGCGATAGAAGTTGCCTTCCGTGAGACGTGCGCTTTCCACTTCATCGTCCCCCACCACCTGACGGGTCAGCAGATGGTTGAGCGCCACCGGCGGCGTCAGATAGCCCAACTCGAAGGCCACCAGGCTGATCATCCAGAAATGCAGTGGTGCGATGCCGTTATGGTAGGCGATCTGGGCAATGGTGGCGTTTACCAGAATGACCGCCCCGAACGGATCCATGAACATGCCGATAATGACCATGGTGATGACCAGGATGGTGGTCGCCACCCATACCGAGGGGAACAGATCCGGCATGGCGTCAAAAATACCGGAGCGCTCGATGATGCCGCTGGTGCCCACCGACAGTGCCATCAGCATCAGCAGGGCGCCGGTTTCACCGGTGGTATGCCGGGTGGCGAAGCGCAGAGCGCCTTTCAGTGTCGGTGAGACGTCCTTTTCTGGAGGATACTGGACCTCGTTCGCCGCGCTTGACAGGGTGTATTGCAGAATCAGGAACACCGCCAGTACCAGATTCCGCCAGAACAGCCCCCACAACATGTTCTCCATTTCCACCGCCCCCATGCCGGACGGGAACTGACCGGCTTGCAGGGCCGCGTAACCGTGCACGATATCCAGTGCTGAGAGTACCAGCATCGGCGCCAGGAACAGGCTGAACAGATGCAGGAAATGGCGGCTGAATTTTTCGTAAAGCAGCACCGCCAGCAGCATGGCCGGCAGAATGATGGGAGCGGAGAATTCATCCAGATGACGCGCCAGCACGTCGTTGAAGAAGACCAGCACGGCACCGACGATGATGCCGTAAGGCACCAGTGGTACCAAGCGCTTGAGGCTGGCCGGCAGGGCGCGGGCGAAGGGCGCCACCCTGGCTGGACTGGTGCGGGCGAACTGGCTGTAGATGAAGAACGTGATCAGGCTGATGAAGAAGATCCTGCCACCGGAATGGAACAGCTCCGTGGTGGTCACCGATTTGTTCAGCGCGGCGATGATCACCACCAGCAGGCAGGGCCGCAGCACCACACCCATGGAGCCGGACATGGCGGTGGCAGCCAGTGCCAATTGCTTGCGGGCACCCACCCGGCGCAGCTCGCTGTAAATGGTCGCCCCGGCGGCGATGACGAAAATGCCGGAGGCGCCGGTGTAGGCGGTAAGCACGGCAGCGATGGCCAGCACCACGAAGCTCATCAGTTCCGGTGACAGGTTCCAGGGGCGCAGCACGTCGAACAGCAGATGAGTCAGACGGGTCTGCTTGAGCATCATGCCGACAAAAATGTACAGCGCCAGATTCAGGAACATGGTCGACAGCGACATCATCATGTTCAGATACACGCTCAGCCCCTGGAAATAGCCCTGGGCCCAGAATTGGGCGGTGGTGGTCAGCGCCATGAAGGTATAGAGCGGAATGGTCAGAATGGCCTTGCCCCAACCACTGGTGGAAGAATCTTCCAGGTCGTGAGGCGGTCGCAACAACAGGTAAAGAGACGCCAGCGTCAGCAGGGCGAAGCCGGTGATCCACACCCAGTGCAGATAGAAATCGACGACGCGCACGCCATTGCTCAGGGCGTGCATGTCGTTCAGCAAATAGGCCACGGCGGACACCAGCAGCAGCGCGTTGCTGACCACCTGGGCCGTCATGGAAACCATGAAATCACGGCGTGTACGTATCGGGCGCAGAGCGATGTGATGTCGTGCAAAGGTCGTGGTGATCCCGCAAATCAACACCAGCAAACAGAGCAGGAGCTTTTTGTAGTCGCCCAGCGATGCAATGGTCCAGGCCACCGCGCCTTCCACATTACGATAGGCGATGACGCCCGGCGTCACGTTATCCTGGACCATCTGATAGCGGTGATGGCTGGCCCGGCAGTTGTCGCGGGCCGCCAGCAGGGACTGCCGTAATGCATCCCGGTCCAGGCTCGATTCGCCAAGAATGTCCGCCAGCGGGTCATTGGCCGCCTTGGCCTGCCGTTTCTTGATCAGGGCGTCGACGCGCGCATCGATGTCCGGATTCGCGTTGCAGGTCGGCTGCTCCACCATCCCCGCGGTGCGCAACAGAAAATAATGGTCCCAGGTGGATTCACCGATCTTCAGCAACTGCGAGTGGATGATCTGTCCGGAGAACAGAAACAGGGTGGTGATGAGCAGCACGAACACCGGCAGGGTGGATAGCCATCCTGTAAACGAGCTGGATTTGTGCTGGCTGGCGGCGTGTTCCATGGAGATTCCCGAGGTTGTTGTCGTGTTGGCTGATGCAAAAAAGAGGGGCCTTGAAGGCCCCTCTTGTGCGGTTATGCCGGTTTATTCCGGTGACGCCGCGCATTCCGCCCGCGACGGATCATATTTGCAGCGAACCTTGTACAGCAGGCCCATCAGGTCCTTGTTGTAAATGCCCTGTTTGGTCATGCTGATGCGTGCCTGACGCAGCATTTCGTCGTAGCGGGCTTTGTCCTTGGGCGGAATCTCGACCCACCACTTTTTGGCCACGGAGTTCTCGGCATTGGTGATGATCTGCATGGCCCGGTCGAACTGGCCCAGCATCCAGGTGCGGGACTTGGCGGCGAACTCGGGAGTGAACTTGTCGTTGCGCAGTGCCAGTTGCGAGGTCAGTTGGCCCAGGGTGTACTTGATGATGCCACCGTTGGGCTTCATGCCCTTGTAAAGCTCCAGGGGCGCGTAGGCGGTAACCGGGGCGAAGCAGATGTCCACGGAGCCGTTGTTGAAGCGCCCGGAGAAGTTGGTGATGTCCGAGGGCACCGGAGACATGCCCACCTTGGCGGCCATGATGGCTTCCGCCGGATCGTAGTCCATCACAGCAATGGACTTCCCTGACAGCTCCTCGACGGTATCGATGGTCCGATCCTTCACGAACAGATAGGCGGCCCCCATCGGGAACAGGCCGGCGATGGTGTAATGGTCGGTTTTGAGATGCTTGTCGATGGCCGAGTTGTTGCTCATCAGCACCTGCATGACGGTGTGCAGTTCCTTGTAAGTCGGAATCGCGCCAATCGCCTCCATGCTGCCGGAATAGCTGTTGAACTGGCGCATGCGCAGGCCCGTCAGAACGGCGCCGTCACACTGACCGGCTTTGAGGTCTTCCGCGGCGATTTTCTCGTCGGTGTAGGGCTTGAGATCGATATCGACCCCCCAGGCAAGAGCAGCGGTCTTGTAGTCCTTCATCAGGTTGAAGGAGTCGCCATTGGCGCCAATGATGTCGAACACGCAAATGGTGCGGTGTTCCAGGGCCGCCTGGGCGGGCAGGGCATGGAGGCCCGCAACGGCAGTGACCGCGGCTACGGCCAACGCTTTGAAATAGCGCATGAATCTCTCCTTATTATTAATGCTGTACAAGCGGGGGCGGGCCACGGAGGCCCGCCGTCGGGCTTGCAGAAGTTCGTCAATTTAAAAGATCGTCAATGTTGACCTTGGACTGGCTCTTGTTTTGGTCGTCCCAGAAAGTACCGAGACCATTGAGCGGAGTACGCTTGCCGGTGTTCTCGGTCCACAACTGGTCGGACAAGCTGCGAACGATCTGCGCTGATATGGCGTCGATCATGGCGTAATCGGGATCCAGGTTCTTGTCATTGGCGGCGAAATCACGAATCGCCTGACGCAGTTTCTGGGTATCTCCTTTGCTGTAGGCACTGACGGCGTACAGCGCGCTGCTCACCCTCACCCCTTTCTCGAAGCCCAGTTGCTCGGAGTGGTGCAGTATTGCCCACGGCTGGGCGCCTTCCGGCATCAGCTGTGGCAGCAGCGTCCAGATTGCCGCTTGCACGCCTTTCGGTGCACCCCACCATTTTTCGTTGTCCAGGCAGGTCATGTGCTGTGCAACCTTGCCAACCATGTCCCGTGGCACACCGACGGTGCCATCGGCGGTGGTGTCGGCGATCAGGGCGTTGAGGCCGGAGATGTTGCCGACCAGCCAGACCAGTTGATCGAGGTCGCCGCGCAGCCGTGGGCATTGGCCGTCTTCCAGCGGGCCGTACACACCCATCATCAGGTGGTAGGCCTTGAGCAGGCGCTCGGCGACCAGAGCCGACCAGCGTTTCTCATCGGTACGGGCATCCTGTGCTTCGCTGACGTGACCGGCCTTGATGGCGCGCAGGTAGCGAAGGTTGGCATCCCATGCCTTGTTCTGAGCGCAGACCGCGGCGGTGGTGAAGGTCATGACACCCAGCTTTTCAGGGCTGGAGCCGGCGGTCTGGAACGACATCAGCAGAGGGGTCTGGGCCTCACCCGTGATACAACCCATACGGACATCGTCGTAGGTCAGCATGTAGGGGAGCAACTGGTCCTGACTGAAGTGGACCAGTATGTCGCCCGTGGTTTTGTAAATGGTTGCACAGCCTTGCAGACCCGCAAGCGCAACGACAGTGGCCATCAACAGACTGGGCTTGAAAATACGAGATAGAAGAGAACGCATCCTATAACTCCTTTTTATTGTTCTCACTGTGCCAATGATCTTGCCCTGCAATGGCAATGTCGTTGGCACAAGCGCCGGCTACCAAGGTGGATGTAAGCTATTACAAATACAATGGTATTCATGTGATGATGAAGTCACTGTTTGTCCGGTGTAATGACCTTAGGTCACCGCTTGTCCGGCGCGACAGCCAATGCAGGGGAAGCACGATGGTCTATACCGGTAAAAAGCGACAGCCAATCAAGACAGCGAATGCCCGCCGGACGGGCCGTTATGCGCCATTTTTCGGCTTTCATGCTGCTCTGGAAATGCTCAGGAAACGGACCAGGTGATGAAGAAAGTTTCTTTTCTCAAGGAGGTTTACAGGGATGAAAGCGATCGTCCTTTCCGGCAGCAATCCGGGTTGACGCTGGCCCGCGACACCGGGCTGGGAGCGTTGCGGGTCCTGCAAACGCTGGGCGTGGTTGGCCGCCAGGGCGTGGGCTGGCTGGTGGGTGAGCGCAACCTGCCGGTACGGATGCGGGAAACCTTCGAGCGTCTGGGCGCCACCTATATCAAGCTGGGGCAGTTCATCGCCAGTTCTCCGTCGCTGTTTCCCGAGGCGTACGTCAATGAATTCCAGAAATGTCTGGATCGTACGCCACCCATGCCGTTTCGTCATATCCGCGACACGATAGAGGCGGAGCTGGGCGGCCGGCTCGAGGATCATTATCAATGGGTGGACGTGAACCCTCTGGCCAGTGCCTCCATTGCGCAAGTACACGCCGCCAGGTTGCAGAACGGCGCCGAGGTGGTCATCAAGGTGCAGCGCCCCGGTGTTCGCCAGGTGCTGCTGACCGATTTCAACTTTCTGTATCTCTCCGCCCGCATCATCGAGTCGCTGGCTCCCGGGCTGTCGCGCTCGGCGTTGTCCGGGGTGGTCGAGGAATTGCAGGCGGGCATGCTGGAAGAATGTGATTTTCTCCAGGAAGCGCGCAATCTCGATGCCTTCAACGATTTTCTGGCGCGTACCGGCAACACGCTGGTGGCCGCGCCACGGCCGGTGCATGGCCACAGCACCCGGCGGGTGCTGACCATGGAGCGCTTTCATGGCGTGCCGCTCACCGATCTCGAAGTGTTGCGCCGCTCCACGGATGATCCCGCCGCCACGCTGATCACGGCGCTCAATACCTGGTTTTCCAGTCTGGTGTCCTGTGACTTTTTCCATGCGGACCTGCACGCCGGCAATCTGATGCTGCTGGAGGACGGCCGCGTGGGCTTCATCGATTTCGGCATGGTGGGGCGCATTCGCCGGGAGACCTGGGGCGGCATGCTGGCCTTCTTCGAGGCCATCGGCAATGGCGATGTCGATGCCATGGCGCGGGCCATGGCCACGGTGGGCATGACCCGCGAGGCGGTCGATGTGGACGCCCTGGCGCGGGATATCGGACAGCTTCAGGCGCGCCTGACCGGCGTGGATGCCGGAGTGCTGGCCCAGGCGGACCGCAACGACCGCGAAGTCAATCAACTGCTTGCCGAACTGGTGCGTATCGGCGAGAGCCATGGCATCCGCTTTCCCCGCGAGTTTGCCCTGCTGCTCAAGCAGTTCCTGTATTTCGATCGCTACGTTCAGGCGCTGGCGCCGGAGCTGGACCTGTTCCACGACCAGCGGGTGGACCTGCTTGGTACGCCGGGTGCTTTCGGCGAAACGCCGCCGGGCGTTCCCTGGCTGCCGGGCGGCAATCCGTTGCATTGAATGCCGATCATTCCGCAGCGTCGGTGCATTCCGCCCGGGATGGGTCCAGCTTGCAGCGGATGCGGCGTTCCAGTTCCAGCATGGCGCCGCTGTAGTAGCCCTTTTTACGTAGCGTGATGCGCGCCTGGCGCATCATTTCCTCGTAGCGTCGTTTGTCCTTGTCGGGAATCTGTACCCACCAGTGCGCGGGGACGTCCTTGGTTTCCTGGTGGATGCGCGCACGGAACTTGTCGTAGCTGTGGTAGAAGGCTTCCCGGACCAGTTGGGCGGCGGCGTTGGGCAGGCGGTCCCTGCGCGCCACCAGTTGCAGGCTGATCTGGGCCAGGGGGTAGTCGATGATGCCGCCATTGGGGGTCATGCCTTTGTACAGCTCCATGATCTGGTAGACCGCCAGCGGCGCCGCCAGTACATCGACGACGCCGTTATTGAACATGTTCGGCGCGCTGACGAAATCGGTGGGCACCGGCGTGGCGCCGATCTGCGCCACCATCTCCGCCTGCACCGGGTCGTAGTCCAGCACTGCCACTTTCTTGCCGGCGGCCCTGGCCAGCGTGTTGATGCGCTTGTCGTCGACGAACAGATAGGCGGCTCCGGCGGGGGCGATGCCGGCGATGACATACTGTCCCTGTACCATCTTCGGAGCGGAGCGCGGGTCCGCCAGCACTTGCAGCAGGATGCGCATATGCTTGGCGGTGGGCAGGGCGCCGATGGCGTCGATGGTGCCGGTATAGGTATTGAACAGGCGCGCCCGCATGCCGCTCATCAGCGCGGCATCGCACTGCCCGGCCTTGAGCGCCTCGACCATGATGCTTTCATCGGTGTAGGGCACCAGTTTGGCCTTGATGCCGTAAGCCAGCATCTTGATCTGCTGGTCGCGGGCAGCGGAGAAGATCGGGCCGTTGCGGCCGACCAGATCCCAGATGCACACCGTGCGCTTGAGGTAACCGTCGCCGACGCCGACCAGTTCACGCACGGCCTTGATGCGTTGCGCCAGCGGCTGGCTGGTATCGTAGGCGAGATTCTCCAGGCTCTGCTTGCGGGCGCTGGAGAGCGGGGCGGCACTGGCGCTGATGGTGGCCAGCACAGCGAGTGTCAGGCACAGGCTACGCAGCAACAGGCCACGCAGCAACAAGTGATGCAGCAACAGGTAACGCAACAACATGGGCAACTCCTGATGGGCTGACGCCGGGGGGGCGGGCTCCGGCGCCGGGGCCGGTCATTCCTGGTGGCTGGCGCATTCCGCGCGCGCCGGGTCGTATTTGCAGCGGATGCGGTGTTCCAGATCAAGCATGTCCGCACTGTAATAGCCTTTGTCTTTCAGGTTTTCCCGGGCTTTGCGCATCATGATGTCGTACTTTTTCTTGTCGGCATCGGAAATGTGTATCCACCAGTGATCGGGCACCCGGTCCTCTTCGGTCTTGAGGCGCTGGCGTATCCGCCCATAGGCTTGCAGCGACGCCTCGCGGATCAGTTGGGCGATGACGTTGGGAAATTTGTCCAGCCGGCCCACCAGCTGCATGGTCAGTTGCGTGAACGGGTAATCGACGATGCCGCCGTTGGGCGTCATGCCCTTGTAGAGTTCCAGGTATTCGTAGGTCACCAGCGGTGCGGGGAGAATATCGACCACATGGTTGTTGAACATGTTCGGCGCGTTGACGAAGTCGGTGGGTACCGGGGTGGCGCCGATGCCGGCGACCATCTCCGCCTGCATCGGGTCGGAGTTCAGCACCGCCACCTTTTTGCCGGCGGCGCGATTCAGCGAACTGATGCGCTTGTCATCGACAAAAATGTAGGCGGACCCCGCCGGATAGATACCCATGATCACGTACTGCCCCTGAACCATCCGCCCGGCCTGGCTGGGGTCGGCGAGCACCCGCAGCAGGGTGTGCATCTGCTGGTTGTCGGGGATGGCGCCGATGGCGTCTACGGTGCCGGTGTAGAGATTGAAAGAGCGGGCGCGCAGACCGCTCATCAACGCCGCATCGCAATGGCCGGCCTTGAGCTCCTCGACCAGGATGGTTTCGTTGGTGAACGGCACCATTTTCAGGTGCACGCCGTACTGCAAGGCGATTGCCCGCTGCTCGATGGCCGCCTGGTAGACCGGCCCGGCGCGGCCGCCGATGTCCCAGATGCAGATTTTTCGGTGCAAGGCGGTGCTGGGTGGCATGCGGTCGAGCCCGGCCAGCGTACTGATGGCCTTGAGCCGTACCGTTACCGGCATGTCATGGCTGTAGAACAGATCGGCGAGCCCTTGCAGCAGGTTCGCGTCGATCCTGGTATTGGGCAGCAACTGCTGTAGTCGGGCCTTCTGTTCGGCGTTGAGTGTGATGGGCTCGGCGAAAGCCTGTCCGGCCAGCAGCAGGCCGAGGGTGACGACGGTAAGCAGAAGGCGGCGCATGTATCATCCTGATAACGAAGGAAGCGACACTGCGACTAATAACACGCCTGTGGCGAGATGCTTATGCCGTCCCGACGATGGTGCCCGGCGCTGCGGCCAATCGCCGGGCATGGCGGGGGCGGAAATATCGGAATCAGAGCGCTGTTACCGGTTACCGCTGGGCGTCCAGCGAGCAGCCGGTAACGTCGGCGCTGTCCGGGCCGAGCAGATAAAGATAAGGGGCGACGATGTCTTCCGGCGCTTTCAGCGTCATCGGGTCCTCCGCGGGATAGGCGAAGGCGCGCATGTCGGTGCGGGTGGCGCCGGGGTTGATGGTGTTGACGCGGACGGAGGAGATGTTTTCCAGTTCGTCGGCCAGTGTCTGGGCGAGATTTTCCAGCGCCGCCTTGGAGGCGGCATAGGCGCCCCAGTAGGCGCGCCCACGGCGTCCGACACTGGAGGTGGTGAACAGAATGCGGCCGTCCTCGCTGTCGCGCAGCAGGGGGAGCATGGCCTGGGTCAGATAAAAGGCGCCGGTAACGTTGGTGCGCAGCACCGTGTCCCACAGTTCGGCGGGAAAGTTGTCCAGCGGGGTGAGGGTGCCCAGCACCGAGGCGTTGTGCAGCAGGCCGTCGAGACGGCCGAATTCCTGGGCGAACAGGCCGGCCAGTTCCTGATAGTCCTCGGGGCGGGCCACTTCCATGTTCACCGGCGCCAGCGCCGGCTCCGGGCCGCCGGCCGCCTTGATCTCATCGTAGACCGCTTCCAGTTTGCTCTGGGTGCGGCCAAGCAGAATCACGGTGGCGCCCTGGGCCGCCAGCGCCAGGGAAACGGCGCGGCCGATGCCGGCGCCCGCGCCGGTGACCAGAATGATGCGATCTTGCAGAGCCTGGGGGGGGCACTGATAGTCGGTCGCGCGGCGGTTGAGCTCGTGGATGTCCATATCAGTCTCCGTATGGCGGTTGCTATTCACTGTTGGCCAGTGTTTTGACAAGCGGCAACAGGTCTTCGCTCCGTGCCAGGCAATAATCCGCAGGCCAGGCCTGTGGGTTGTCGCTGGCGTCGATATAGCCGAAGGCGGCGGTGGCGGTGAGCATGCAGGCGTTGAGCCCGGCCTGGATGTCGCGCAGGTGATCACCGACATAAAGGCAGTGAACGGGGTTGACGCCCAAGGCGTTGGCGGCCATCAGCAAGCCTTCCGGGTCCGGTTTGCGTTCGTGGACGTGGTCGGGGCAGATCACCGGGCCGACACGCCGGGCCAGCCCGAGGCCTTCCAGTACCGGTGCCGTATAGCGGGCCGGCTTGTTGGTGATGATGCCCCAGGGCAGCTTGCGCTGATCCAGCCAGTCGAGCACGTCTGCCATGCCGTCGAACAGCCGGGTGTCCACCGCCAGGTGGTTGCCGTAGGCATCGAGCACGGCGTCGAGGCGCTGATCGAAGCCGGGGTCGCCGGGCGCCAGCCCGAAGCCCAGCTCGGTGAGCGCACGGGCGCCGTTGGAGACGTTGGCGCGCACCGCCTCATAGCTCACCGCCGGGCGCTGGTAGCTGGCCAGTACCTGATTGAGCGCGGTGAAGAAATCCGGCGCGGTGTCGATCAGCGTGCCGTCCAGATCGAAGAAAACCGCCTCAAGCATGGCGCACCGTATGCATCAGATAATTGACGGAGACGTTCCGGTTCAGTTTGCACACCTGGGTGAGCGGGTTGTAGGCCATGCCGCTGGTTTCGCGTACCTGCAAGCCGGCGTCCCGGCTCCACAGGGCCAGCTCCGAGGGGCGGATCAGTTTGGCGTACTCGTGGGTGCCGCGCGGCAGCAGGCGCATGACGTATTCGGCGCCGACGATGGCGAACAGAAAGGCCTTGGGATTGCGGTTGATGGTGCTGAAAAAGACATGCCCTCCGGGTTTCACCAGCGCCGCGCAGGCACGGATCACCGAGGCCGGGTCCGGTACGTGCTCGAGCATTTCCAGGCAGGTCACCACGTCGTACTGTGCGGCCCGTTCGGCGGCGATCTGCTCGGCGGGCGTTTGCAGGTACTCCACCTGCACGCCGCTTTGTTCCGCGTGCAGCCGCGCCACCGCCAGCGGCGCTTCGCCCAGGTCGATGCCGGTGACGGTGGCGCCGCGTAGCGCCATGCCCTCGGAAAGCAGCCCGCCGCCGCAGCCGATGTCGATGACCGTCTTGCCGGGCAGGCTGACGCGCTCGTCGATGTAGTTGAGGCGCGCCGGGTTGATGTCGTGCAGAGGGCGAAAGTCGGAATCAGGGTCCCACCAGCGCTCTGCCAGGGCGTTGAATTTGGCGATTTCAGCGCTGTCGACATTGACTGGGGTCATGGCTTCTCTCCGTTGATTTTGCGTTGCCATCCTTCGGCCGCTTTTATCAGCTGGGCCGGATTGAGGGTAGTGAGCCGGCGCTCCGCCATCAGGCAGCGGCCGGCCACCCAGCTGTGGCTGACCTGCTCGCGGCTGGCGGCGTAGACCAGTTGCGCCACCGGGTCGTATACCGGCTGGGTTTCCGGTGCGCCGAGGTCGACGGCGATGATGTCCGCCTGCTTGCCGATTTCCAGGGAGCCGGTCTGCGCCTCCAGGCCCAGAGCGCGGGCGCCGTTGAGCGTGGCCATGCGCAGGGCAGTGGCGGCGGGCACCGCGTCGGCGCGCAGGCTGACGCCTTTGGCCAGCAGGGCGGCGCAGCGCATCTCGCCGATCATGTCCAGATCGTTGTTGCTGGCGGCGCCATCCGTGCCCAGGGCGACGTTGACGCCGGCTTCCAGCAGCCGCTGCACGGGGGTGAAGCCGCTGGCCAGCTTGAGATTGGATTCCGGGCAGTGCGCCACGGAGGTGCCGGTCTGCGCCAGTTGGGCGATCTCTTCGTCGGTCAGTTGCGTCATGTGCACCGCCAGCAGGCGGGGGCTGAGCAGGCCGAGCCGCGCCAGACGTGCCATGGGGCGCTCGCCGTTGGCGGCCACCGCCTGCTGGATTTCGCCGGCGGTTTCGTGCAGGTGCATCATGATCGGCGCGTCCAGCTCTTCGGCCAGCGTCTGAATGCGCTCCAGCGGGGCGTCGGAGATGGTGTAGGGAGCGTGCGGGCCGAAGCCCAGCGTCAGCCGGGGTTCGTGGCGCCAGGCGTCGATGGTTTGCGTGGCGATGCGCAGATAGTCTTCCGGGCCTTCGCCCATGGGGGAAGGAAAATCCAGCAGCGGGCTGCACACCACGGCGCGCAGCCCGGCCTCCATGGCGGCCCGGGCGGTGGTGTCCGGGTGAAAGTACATGTCGCCGAAACAGGTGGTGCCCGAGCGGATCATCTCCGCCGCCGCCAGGCGGGTGCCGTCGCGCACGAAGGCTTCATCGACCCAGCGCGCTTCCGTGGGCCAGATGTGCTGTTCCAGCCACACCATCAGCGGCAGGTCGTCGGCAAGGCCGCGCAGCAGGCTCATGGCGGCATGGGTGTGCGTATTGATCAGGCCGGGAATCAGCAGGTGCCGGTCCAGTTCCAGGGTTTCCGTGGCTTGCCACTTCTGCGCCGCCAGAGGGGCGGGCAGCAGATCGGCGATGCTGTCGCCACGCACCACCAGCGCATGGTTTTCCAGCACCGCGTCGTCCGGGGCGACCGGTGCCGTCCAGCGCGCCCTGATGATCAGATCGGCACGATTGTCGCTCATGAAGGCTCCCTGTGAATTTTGCCGCGAAGTATAGCCCGAGGCGGGGCCGCGGGGACAGAAAGGGCGCCGCAAAAATCGTTTTGCCGGCGGTGATTTGCGCCTGCCGCGGGTCGCGGGTTGCCCGCCGCCGGTGGGGTTTCTCCCGGCGTTACGCCATATCGCCGCTACAGGCGCCGCTGTGCTATCATCGGGAGCTTTTCCGGGCCTGCTGTTTCACGCCACCGATGGATCATAAGGAACGCCATGACGGACCTCGCCAAAGAAATCACTCCCGTCAATATTGAGGACGAGCTGCGCCAGTCCTATCTGGATTACGCCATGAGCGTGATCGTGGGGCGGGCGCTGCCGGATGTGCGGGATGGTCTCAAGCCCGTGCACCGGCGCGTGCTGTTCGCCATGCACGAGCTCAACAACGACTGGAACAAGGCGTACAAGAAGTCCGCCCGGGTGGTCGGCGACGTGATCGGTAAATACCACCCGCATGGCGACTCCGCCGTTTACGACACCATCGTGCGCATGGCCCAGCCGTTCTCGCTGCGCTACATGCTGGTGGACGGGCAGGGCAACTTCGGTTCCG
>CAYMKZ010000053.1:0-17910 GCA_964391345.1 uncultured Alcanivorax sp. | reverse complement strand
CCACCAGCCCGGAGATATCGACGAATTCCATGGTGGCGGGAATTTCTTTCTCGGGGGTGACGATATCCGACAGCTTTTGCAGGCGCGGGTCAGGCACCGGCACCACGCCGGTATTGGGTTCGATGGTGCAGAAAGGAAAGTTCTCGGCATCGATGCCGGCCTTGGTCAAGGCGTTGAAAAGAGTGGATTTGCCCACATTCGGCAAGCCGACGATGCCACACTGAATACCCATGATCTTACCTCTGCTAGCGAGGCCGCAATGCTACTCAACCGGTGTCAAAAAAGCGACCAATGTGGCGTTGTGATGCCGTGATTACCGTGCCTGCAGGCCGTTGACCGCGTTCATCGCCGCGTTCAGGTCGCCGCGCAGCAGGTCCGGAGTGTGGCGCACCGCTTCGTCGATGGCGCGGTCAACCCGTTCCCGATCGGTACGGGAGGGCTTGCTGAGTACATACGGTGTTACCAGGTCGGCGCTGCCGGGGTGGCCGATGCCGATGCGCAGACGCTGGAAATCGCGGCTGTTGCCGTGCCGGGCAATGATGTCCCGCAGGCCGTTGTGTCCGCCATGTCCGCCGCCCTGCTTGAAGCGCGCCACGCCGGGAGGCAGATCCAGCTCATCGTGGGCCACCAGCATCTGCGTGACGGGGATCTTGAAGAAATTGGCCAGCGCCGCGGTGGCTTGCCCGCTGCGGTTCATGAAGGTGGTGGGAACCAGCAGGCGAACAGTGTCGCCGGCGAAGGTGAAAGTGCCGGTGAGGCCGAAGTATTTGCGGTCTTCGTTGAGGAAAATGCCCTGAGCGCGTGCCAGGGCATCGATGTACCAGACTCCGGCGTTGTGGCGGGTGGCATCGTACTCGGGGCCTGGATTGCCCAGGCCCACGATCAGCCGGATTGCGTCCGCCACGGCTGCGCTCAGCCTTCGGCGGAGGTGTCGTCGCTGTCGCCGTCGGCGGCCTGCTCGCCTTCCGCGCCGGCTTCGCCTTCTTCGGCTTCGCTGGCCTGCGTTTTCGCCTTGTGAACGGCCACCACCGGCTGGTCGTGATCTTCACCCAGCGCCAGTTGCGGCAGTTCCACGCCTTCCGGGAGTTTGAAATCGGACAGGTGGAAAACGTGTTCCAGCTCCATGTTGGCCAGATCCACTTCCAGGTACTCGGGCAGACTTTGCGGCAGGCAGCTTACCGTCACCTCGGAGATGGTGCGGTGGATCTCGCCGCCTTGCTGTTTGACGCCGATGCAGTTCTCTTCGTTGATGAAGTGGACCGGCACCGTCATGGTGATTTTCTGGCTGGCACTGACACGCAGGAAATCGGCGTGGATCGGGAAGCCGCTGGCCGGGTGGCGCTGCAGGTCACGCAGCACGGCCTGCTGGGTTTTGCCGTCCAGGCTGAGGGTCAGGATGTGGCTGTAGAACGCTTCGTTCTCCAGCGCCTTGCGCAGTTCGCGCATTTCCAGGCTGATCATTTCCGGCTCGGCGTTGCCGCCGTAAATGACGCCGGGAACCCGGTCCTGCAGACGACGCAGGCGGCGGCTCGCACCTTTCCCCTTGTCGCTGCGGGCTTCCGCAGTGAGGCTGAATTCGTTGGACATGATGGATGTCTCCGTAAAACTCCCCGCTACCCCGCGACCAGGCGCAGTGGGAAGGGTT
Organism: uncultured Alcanivorax sp.; assembly: GCA_964391345.1. GTDB lineage: Bacteria > Pseudomonadota > Gammaproteobacteria > Pseudomonadales > Alcanivoracaceae > Alloalcanivorax. The sequence goes on along the minus strand of CAYMKZ010000053.1, from coordinate 16,265 downwards.
GATGAAAGGGGCCGGATTATGCCGGAAAACGGACAGACAGGGAAGCCGCAAGCACGCCGGAACCGGTGGCGATCGCTTGCGGGCTGAAACCGGTCCTCCTGGACTTGCCCTTAAACCAGCTCCAGCCGGTCGAACATGGCGGACAGCGATTCCTCGTTGTTCACCCTGCGCACGGTTTCGGCGAGCATGGGGGCCAGGCTGATGGCGCGGATCTTGTTGCTGGCGCGGCCTTCCGGGCTCAGCGGGATGGTGTCGGTGACCACCAGTTGATCCATGGCGCTGGCTTCGATGTTGCTGATGGCCGGCCCGGACAGCACCGGGTGCGTGCAGTAGGCGATGACCTTGGAGGCGCCGCGTTCCTTGAGCGCCTGGGCGGCTTTGCACAGGGTGCCGGCGGTGTCGACGATATCGTCCACCAGCACGCAGCTGCGGCCTTCCACCTCACCGATGATGTGCATCACCTGGGATTCGTTGGCCTTGGGGCGGCGTTTGTCGATGATCGCCAGTTCCGAGTCGTTGAGCTGCTTGGCCAGCGCTCGTGCGCGCACCACACCGCCCACGTCGGGGCTGACCACCATCAGGTCGCCGTATTTCTGGCGTTCGATGTCGGCGACGATCAGGGGGGTGGCGTAGACGTTGTCCACGGGGATGTCGAAGAAGCCCTGGATCTGGTCGGCGTGCAGGTCCACGGTCATCACCCGGTCGATACCCACGGCGGTGATCATGTCGGCCACTACCTTGGCGGTGATCGGCACTCGCGCGGAACGCACGCGGCGATCCTGGCGGGCGTAGCCGAAGTAGGGCATCACGGCGGTAATGCGGCCCGCCGAGGAGCGCCGCAGCGCGTCGGCCATGACCAGCAGTTCCATCAGATTGTTGTTGGTGGGCTTGCAGGTGGACTGGACGATGAAGACGTCCTTGCCGCGGACGTTTTCGTGGATATCGACGGCAACCTCGCCATCACTGAAAGTGCCCACTTCGGCGTCGCCGATGGGCAGGTTCAGCTGCTTGGCCATGGCCATGGCCAGTTCCGGGTTGGCGTTGCCGGTGAAAACGACGAGCTTGGACACTGGCGCCCCCTGGGCTCTTGACTCGTGAGTTGACGATGATGCGGGAAAGATGGCTGGGGTACCAGGACTCGAACCTGGGAATGACGGGATCAAAACCCGCTGCCTTACCAACTTGGCTATACCCCAACACTAACTTGCTCAGGCGGTCTGATCAGATCGCGCCTGAATTGTTCTTGCTCCGAAGCTGCGCCAGAGCCTCATGCAAAGGTGAGTGCGCTGTGCTTCGGGCGATGAAACCGGTCCAGTGTTGTGGCAATCCTTGCAGCAGTCGCTGCGCGGATTGCTGGCCGGTCAGGTGTGCGAAGCAGCATGCGCCTGTACCGGTCATACGGGCATTGCCCGCGTTTTGCTCGAGCCATTCCAGTACCTTGCCGATCTCTGGAAAATGCTGCTTTGCCACTGGTTCGCAGTCGTTTCCGAGCGCCGTGAAAGTGGCCGGCTCAAGCGAGGCCGGTAATGTAATGGCGGGGGTGTGCCTTGTCAATTCCCGGTCGCCGAAAATTCGAGCGGTTGAAACGGAGAGGCCCGGATTGACCACCAGAAACCATTGCGGCCGTAATTCCACGGCCCGCAGGTGGTCGCCGACGCCTTCCGCCCAGGCGCTCCTGCCGCGCACAAAAACCGGTACGTCGGCGCCCAGTTGCAGCCCCAGAGCGGCAAGGCGGGATTCGTCCAGATTCAGGTCCCAGAGGTGGTTGAGCCCGCACAGCGCGGTGGCGGCGTCGGATGAGCCGCCGCCCAGCCCGCCACCGGCGGGCAGGCGCTTGTGCAGATGCAGGCGCGCGCCGTGCCGGTGGCCGGTTTCCTCTTGCAAGAGCCGGGCGGCGCGCAGCACCAGGTTGCTGTCGTCCACCGGGAGGTCTGGCCGATCACAGGTCAGCGTCAGGGCGTCGGCGGCCTGGAATTGCAACTGGTCGCCGTGATCGAGCAGGGCGAACAGCGTTTGCAGGTCGTGATAGCCGTCGGCGCGGCGCCCGGTAACGTGCAGGAACAGGTTCAGCTTGGCCGGTGCTGGCAGGGAAAAGGACGTCATGGTCAGGGCAGGGGTCGCCAGTCGCGGATCAGCAGGGTGAAATGATTGTCGGCTTGGGTCGCTTTGATGCGATGCGGCAGGGGCACCTGGCCGACCTTCTGGTAGCGGTCGAAATCCAGCGTCCAGCCCAGTTGCTGGAGCTGCGCCAGATTGCCGTCGCTGTCCAGGGTGCGATTGGCGGGAGCGTCCGGCCATGCCAGGCCGCGGCTCCAGTATTCCAGCGCCGCGACCGGCAGCCAGAAACCGGTCAGATGCCAGGCCAGTTCGCCGGGGCTGCTGGCTTCGTAGACGTGCTCGGAGGTTTTCAGCGTCGCGGCGCCTGGCTGCCAGGTGAGTTCGGCGCTACCGAAGCCGAGCGGGCCGGAGAAATGAATGATGCCGTTGCCCGGTGCCTGATGCCAGGTGAAGTTGGCGGAACCGCCATCCGTGCGGGTGTGGTAGCCCAGCTTGCCGCTCATCTCCCAGCGCTGGATCTGGCTGGCGTCAGTGAAATGCGTGTCCGGCGGTGGCAGGGTCTGGCAGGCGGAAAGCAGCGCGGCCAGCGCCAGTGTCAGCGCCCACGCCGGCGCCCATGCCGGCAAGAACGGGTAGCGGGCAGTCAAAATTCCGCCTCCAGGCGTTTCATGGTGTCTTTGATCGTGGTGGCGTCAGGGCTGGCTTTCAGACCTTTCTGCCAAACCTGGCGCGCCTTGTCCCGTTTGCCGTTCATCCATAGCACCTCGCCGAGGTGAGCGGCCACTTCCGCGTCCGGGTAGCTGTTCAGGGCGCGGGTCAGGTATTTCTCGGCGTCATCCAGTTGGCCGAGCCGGTACAGAACCCAGCCCATGGAGTCGAGAAAGGCGGGATCGTCGGGCTGCTGCTGTAACGCCCGCTGAATCATGTCCCTGGCTTTGTGCAAATGGACACCCTGATCCGCCCAGGTGTAACCCAGAGCATTGAGCGCGGCGGCGTCGTTGGGCTTGATGTCCAGCACCCGGCTCAGATCCCGTTCCATCTGATCATATTGGTGCAGCGCGGCGGCGGTCATGGCGCGGGCGTAGAGCAGATCGACATTGTTCGGGTCGGTCTGCAATGACTGATTGAGCAGCGCCAGGGCGCCGTCCGCATCGCCACTGCGGGTGCGCATGGTGGCTTCGCTGATCACCAGAGCGTCGGCCTGGTCCGGGTTGGCGTTGATCAGCTTGGTGATCAGGGCGTGAGCCTCGGCACTGCGTCCGGTGGCGTACATCAGCCGTGCCGCCTGTACCTGGGCGTGCAACTGGCTGCCGTCGCGCACTCGCATATAGTAGCTGATGGCGGTTTTCGGGTCGTTGCGCATTTCCGCCGCCTGGGCCAGCCGCAGCAGTACTTCGTTGGGGCGGTAGCCTTGATTGAGCAGCTTGTCGAGGATGGCCTCGGCTGCTTTCGGCGTACCTGAATCCAGGGCCGTCAGCGCCAGGGAGTATTGCAGGTCCTGGTCTTCCGGGTTGCGTTCGGCGAGGGTGCGAAGCTGATTCTTGGCTTCGTCGGCATCGCCGGTGGCGAGCAGGAGCCGGATGTAGGCGAGACGCAGGCGGCGTGAATCCGCATGGTCGTTGACGCGGGCCCGCAGGTAGCGCAGCGCCTGATCGGAATGGCCCTGGTCGAACATCAGCTGGGCCTTCAGCAACTGGGCTTCGATATGGTCCGGCTGGACGTCGAGGGCCTGGTTGATGGCGTCCATGGCGGCGCCGGTGTTGCCCGACTCACGCTCGCTCAACGCACGGGCGTACCACAGAGGGGCTTCCTTGGGGTAGCGATCGGCAAGGCCGGCCAGCACCACAAGCAGCGCCTTGTTGCCTTGGTCGTCCAGGTGGCGGGCCTCGGTGACCAGCGGTAACAGCGCCTCGCTGCCCTGGGTGGCAATCAGCCGGTCGATGTGGCCGGTGGCCGCCTGGTTGTCGCCCAGCTCCACCTCGGCCAGGGCCGCCAGGCGCAAGGCGTCCGCGTTGCCCGGTTCCCGTTTCAGCCATAGTGAAGAGAGCGTCCGGGCCTGTTGCGGGTCATCCAGATAGGTGGCCAGCTTGGCGGCTTCTTCCATTACACGCGGGTCGTGGGTGGCCAGCGCCGCCTTGCTGTAGTAAGCCATGGTGACGTCCAGCGCCTGCCGCTGGGCGGCGTCTTCCGCCACCAGCAGATCGCCGAGCGTTTCGGCGTTATAGGTGATCGGCGGCAGATTGGCGGGCGGCGCGACCGGAGCGGGGGGCGGAGCGGTCGGGTTCTGGGCACAGCCGGCGAGGACGATCGTGGCGGCGGCGAGTGACAGGCGTAGTTTCATCAAGGCTCTAACACGGCATGAGTGAGCGGCTATCATGGCATAGCCCGCAGTCTCACCCAAGCGGGTCCGTACGGGGGCGGCGTTCTAGGGGACAAGAGCTGGGGCAAGATTGTTTTGCCGGGCGCTTTCCCGCAAAATGCCTCACCCTTGCATTTCACGGATGTCACCTCCTGGACCGGGGCATCGTCGTTTGACTATGAATCTCATCGCAGTCGGGGTTAATCACACTACCGCGGACGTGCAGCTACGTGAGCAACTGGCGTTTTCCGCCGAGCAGACGGATCAGGCGCTGGAAGCTCTGCGCAGCATGCACGGTATCCGCGAGGCCGCGCTGCTGTCCACCTGCAACCGCACCGAGCTGTATTGCCTGGTCGAGGACGAGGCGCCGAATTTCGCCCACTGGCTGGCGGAGGAGCGGCGTTTGCCCGAGCGTACCGTGGCCAGGGCCCTGTATTCCTACCGTGAAGAACAGGCCCTGGAGCATATGATGCGCGTGGCCGGCGGGCTCGATTCGCTGGTGCTGGGTGAGCCGCAGATTCTCGGCCAGATGCACGATGCCTATAGCCGCGCCCGCGAGGCCGGGCTGATCGACGGCCGCCTTACCCGAGTGTTCCAGGATGTGTTTTCGGTGGCCAAACGCATTCGCACGGAAACCGGCATCGGCGCCAATCCGGTGTCGGTGGCCTACGCTGCCGTTTCCTTCGCCAGACACATTTTCGCCGATCTGAAGCAAAGCCAGGCCTTGCTGCTGGGCGCCGGTGAAATGATCCAGCTGGTGGCCCGTCATCTCAAGGAGCAGCAGGTCAAGGAAATCGTCATTGCCAATCGCACGCTGTCACGGGCGCAGACGGTGGCCGCGTCGGTGCAGGGCCGCGCCATGGGGCTCGATGGGCTGCCCGTGGCGCTGGAGCAGGCGGATATCCTGATCACCTGTACCGCCTCGCCCTTGCCGCTGCTGGGCAAGGGCACCGTGGAAAGCGCCTTGAAGCGCCGCCGCCGCAAGCCCATGTTCATGGTGGACATGGCGGTGCCGCGGGATATTGAACCGGAGGTGGGCGACCTGGACGACGTTTATCTGTATACCGTGGATCATCTCCAGGAAGCGATCCAGGAAAACGTGCAAGCGCGCAAGGAGGCCGCGGAGCAGGCGGCGAATCTGATCGCCGAGGCCGTTCGTGACCACCACCGCAACCGCCGTGAGCAAAGAGCCGTCGGGGTGTTGCGCGATTATCGTCAGCAGCGCCTGGATCTGGCGGAGCAGGAACTGCAACGGGCCCTGGCGCAGCTCGATAACGGCGCTGATCCGCAGGAGGTGCTGCGCCGTTTCAAGCACAGCCTGACCAACAAATGGCTGCACCAGCCCAGCGTGGTATTGCGCCGCCTGGCCGCGGAAGGGCGGGTCAATGACCTGGCCGTGGCTCGTGAACTGCTGCTGGACCATAGCGGCGATGCGGCGGATGAGTCCCGTTAGCGCCGCCCATCCTGTATACGAAAAGCCGGAATTTCCCCTCAGACCGTACCGAGGTTGCTGATGCAAGCGTCGCTGAACGCCAAACTGGAAAAACTCATGGACCGCTTCGAGGAACTGAGTGGGCTGCTCTCTGATCCGGCGGTGATTGGCGACCAGAACCGTTTCCGGGATCTGTCCCGAGAGTATGCGGAGCTGGAAGCGGTGGTGAGCACCTACAAACTTTACCGCGATACCCGTGATGATCGTGATGCGGCCCGTGTGCTGCAGAGTGACGAAGACCCGGAAATACGGGAAATGGGCGCCGAAGAGGCCCGCGCCGCGGAGCAGCGTCTGGCGCAACTGGAAGACGACCTGCAACGGTTGATGCTGCCCCGTGACCCGCGTGACGGCGCCAACGTCTATCTCGAGGTGCGGGCGGGCACCGGCGGCGATGAAGCGGCGCTGTTCGCCGGTGATCTGTTCCGCATGTATTCCCGTTACGCCGATCGCATGGGCTGGAAGGTGGAGTTGATCAGCGCCAGCGAAGGTGAGCACGGGGGATACAAGGAAGTGATCGCTCGCATCATCGGCAACGGCGTGTATTCGCGGCTCAAATTCGAATCGGGCGCACATCGCGTGCAGCGGGTGCCCGCCACCGAATCCCAGGGGCGTATCCACACCTCGGCCTGCACAGTGGCGATTCTCGCCGAGGCGGAAGAGACCGGCGATCTGGAAATCCGCAATGAAGATCTGCGTATCGATACCTACCGCTCTTCCGGCGCCGGCGGCCAGCACGTCAACACCACCGATTCCGCCGTGCGCATCACGCACCTGCCCACCGGGGTGGTGGTGGAATGCCAGGATGAACGCAGCCAGCACAAGAACCGTGCCAAGGCCATGGCGCTGCTCAGAGCCAGGTTGCTGGACGCCCGTGAGCGCACCGCGCACGCAGAGCAAGCCGCGGAGCGTAAATCTCTGGTAGGCTCTGGCGACCGCTCCGAACGGATCCGCACCTACAACTTCCCACAGGGCAGGTTGACGGATCATCGCATCAACCTGACGTTGTACCGGCTTGGTGATGTGATCGACGGAGATATGGACGAGGTGCTGAGTGCTCTGCTGGCGGAGCACCAGGCGGAACAATTGGCTTCACTGGCGGAGGAATACTGACGAATGCGCATTGCCGACGCGATACAGAGAGGACGTGAACGGTTCGTGGAATCTCCCACTGCGGCGCTGGATGCCGAACTGTTGCTGATGCACATCCTGGGGTGCACGCGGGCCTGGCTGCATACCTGGTCGGACAAGGTTCTGGAAATCGAGCACCGCAACGCCTTTCTCGAATTGGCGGCGCGCCGCGAACAGGGCGAGCCCGTCGCTTACATCACGGGTGAACGGGAGTTCTTTGGCCGCAGTTTCCAAGTCACTCCGGATACCATGATCCCGCGGCCCGATACCGAAATGCTGATAGAAGGGGTGCTGGACACGCTGCCATCACGCGCCCTGAAGATCGCCGACCTTGGCGCTGGTTGCGGCACCATCGGCCTGACATTGGCAATGGAGCGTCCGGCCTGGGATATAGTACTGGTGGAGCGCGACAAGGGGGCGCTGGCGGTTGCTCGTGAAAACGCCCGGCGGATGGGCGCGATGCGGGTGTCGTTCCTGCAATCTTCCTGGTTCGAGCAGGTTCGCGGACGGTTCGACACCATTGTCTGCAACCCCCCCTACATCGATGAGGAAGATCCTCACCTCCAGCAGGGGGATTTGCGCTTCGAGCCGCGCGGCGCCCTGGCTTCCGGTGAGCGTGGTCTGGCGGATCTGCGCATCATCGCCGAGCAGGCGCGGGATCATCTCAACTCCTGTGCCTGGCTGGTGCTCGAACACGGCTATAACCAGGGCGAGGAGGTCGCTGAACTGTTGAAATCGCTGGGTTACATGGACGTGTATGGCTATCAGGATCTGGCCGGCAACGACCGGGTGACCATGGGCCATGTCTGAACTCTTCAGCGACGAGCAACTGCTGCGCTACAGCCGGCAGTTGTTGCTCGAGGATGTTGGACTGGACGGCCAGGAAAAATTGCGCGATGCAACGGTGCTGATGATCGGCGCCGGAGGGTTGGCCAGCCCGGCGGCACTTTATCTGGCCGGCGCCGGTATTGGCCGGCTGGTGGTGGTGGATGATGATCACGTGGACCTCAGCAATCTGCACCGCCAGATCGCCTTTCGTGGCGAGCAGGTTGGCGATGACAAGGTACAGGCGCTGGCGGCCCGGTTGCGCGAACTGAATCCGGAGGTGGTGGTGGAGCCGGTTCGGGCGCGGGCTGACGCCGCCTGGCTGGACCGGCAGGTGCCGGCAGCGACCCTGGTGCTCGATTGCTGCGACAACTTCGCCACTCGCCAGGCGATCAACGCGGCTTGCGTTCGCCATCGCAAGCCGCTGGTCAGCGGCGCGGCCGTGCGTCTCGACGGCCAGCTCGCCGTGTTCGACCTGCGCGATGAGAACAGCGCCTGCTACGCCTGCGTTTACGGTGATGGCGTCGATGGTGATCTGGCCTGTAGCGAGGCCGGCATCCTCGGCCCGGTGGTGGGAACCATCGGCACTTTGCAGGCATTACTTGCCATTCATCTCGTCACCGGCCGGCCAGTGGCCCCGGTATTGAGACTTTTCGACGGACGCACCGCCGCCTGGCGTGAAGTACGTTTTCACAAGGACCCGGCCTGTCCGGTATGCGGGAAAGAACAACACACCAATCGGCGCTTTTAAAGCGGCACGCGACGGTGTGCTTGCGATCAGAATGTGTTGCCGTCCTGTTCCCGTCGCCAGTGCTGATAATCCTCGCGGGTCACGCCCAGCCCGGCGAGCCGGGATGGTGACAGTTCGCGGACATCCTCCTGCAAATCCTGCAAATAGGCGGCCCGGTCGGGCGCGGCGATGGCGTCGGCGGCGTCTTGCAGCCGGGCGGTCAGGGCGTTGCCGGAGAGGCGTTCCAGGATGATGTTGCGCAACACTTCCCGGCGTTGCGCGCGGTAGCGCACCCGCACGGCATCCACGCCCATGGCTTCGGCGGTGGCGTTGTACTCCTGGCAGCCGCGCAGGTAGGAAGCGCGATACAGCTCGATCAACGGTTGCGGGTCGTTCAGCTCATAGACGGCGAGCATGGCCGAGGCGTAATCGTCCTTGTCGATGGCGTTGAACGACAGCGGCACCCGGTTGGCGGTGATCAGCGGGATGTTGGCGGCCAGGCGTGAGGTGCGTTTGTTGACGTCGGCGAAGGCTTGCAGGTAGGCCACGTGCAGCAGCAGGAACAGGCTTTGCTCGTAGGGTTCCTGGATGGCCGTGGCTTTTGCGGCGATGGTTTGCAGCCGCCGCTCCAACTCGGCCGGGCCTTCCAGGGGAATATAGCTGGAGGCGCCCACGCGCACGCCATGATCGCGGACTTTGCCGGAGCAGTGCGGCGGCACCAATCCATCGGACAGCAGATAATGCAGCGTGCAGATTTCCTCGTAAGCGGGTTGCAAGTGTCCAGCCCGCTCCACCAGATAGCGAATGGCTTCCTTGTGGTTGAGGATCATCACCGCTTCCTCATCAAGCTTTCCGGTGGCGCTGGTGCCTTCCACGAGCAGGCGCTGGGTTTCGACCAGGGAGTAGGTGTTTCCCTCCAGCCGTGAGGAGTGGTAGGAAAGGTCGATCAGCAGCCGGTTGTAGATGCGGCGGGCGTAGGTGCCGGCCGGCTCCGGGCCATCGGTGCGGCGGCCGTGGCGGGTCAGCGCATCGATGTCGGCGGGGCTGAAGTAGCGGCTGCGGTTGGGCTGGTAGGCGTCCAGCCAGTCGCCGTTGTAGCTTACCGGGTGGCGATGGAACAGAGGCTGGCGCACCCGTGCCAGGATCTGGCGGGCGCCGTTGCTGAACAGGCCAGGCTCCGGTGGCGGCTCGCGAATTTCCAGGGGAAAGGACGGCGGGGAAACCAATTGATAACGGGTGCCGCGCTTGCGCCCGGTTTTGAGCACCTGTCCCTGTTCGCTCAATTGCGCCAGCCAGCGGCGTACCGAGCGCTCCGCGAAGCCCTCCGGCAAGTGAGCCAGAATATCCGGCAGGCTGGCGGGCTGTGGCAGCGATGCCAAGGTATTCAGCACCTGGGCAATGGTGTCTGTCTTGTCGTGGCGCGCGTCGTTGACAGGCATGTTGAATGGCCGTTAGCAGAAAGATACGGCCAATCATAAAGAAAATACGGCCATGTTTCAATGGATACGGCCATTATTGCAGATTTTGGCCGTATCGTGCCGTATCGTGCCGTATCGTGGCCGTATCGTGGCCGTATTTCTTGCTCCCTGGGCTACCGCTACAGTTTTTTGTGCAGCAGCTCATTCACCTGTTGCGGGTTGGCCTTGCCCTGGGTGGCTTTCATTACCTGGCCGACGAAGTAGCCAAGCTTTTTCTTGCGTTTGGCCTCATCGGAGTTGCGGTAATCCTCCACCTGCGCCGGGCTGTCGGCGATGATCTGATCGACGATCTTTTCCAGTTCGCCGCTGTCGCTCATCTGCTTGAGCCCCCTGGCTTCGATGATCGAATCCGGGTCGCCTTCTCCAGCCCAGCAAGCATCGAACACCTGCTTGGCGATTTTCGAGCTGATGGTGCCGTCTTTCAGTCGTTGTATCAGCTGGCCCAGCTGCGTGGCGGTGACCGGGGCGTTTTCGATGCCCAGCTCTTCGCTGTTCAGCCTGGCGGCCAGTTCGCCCATGATCCAGTTGGCGGCCAGTTTGGCGTCGCCGCCCTGTTCCGTGGCGGTTTCGAAATAGCGGGCGGTGGCTGGTGATCCGGAAAGCAGGTCCGCGTCGTAATCGGAGAGTTGGTAGGTCTCCATGTAACGGGCCTTGCGGGCGTCGGGCAGCTCCGGGAGGCTGGCGCGCAGCGCTTCGAGTTCCTCTTCGCTGACCACCACCGGGAGCAGGTCCGGGCAAGGGAAATAGCGGTAATCGTTGGCGTCTTCCTTGCTGCGCATGGAGCGGGCTGTATTGGTATCACCATTGTACAGACGGGTTTCCTGCACGATCTTGCCGCCGTCTTCGAGCACGTCGATCTGCCGCTCCACCTCCAGCCTGATGGCCTTTTCCATGAAGCGGAACGAGTTGAGGTTCTTGGTTTCGGTGCGGGTGCCCAGCGGTTCGCCGGGGCGGCGCACGGAAACGTTGACGTCGAAGCGCAGGTTGCCCTGCGACATGTCACCGTCGCAGATACCCAGTGAGGTGACGATGGCGTGCAGCTTGCGTGCGTAGGCCACGGCCTCTTCGGCGTTGCTCATGTCCGGTTCGGAGACGATCTCGATCAGCGGTGTGCCGGCCCGGTTGAGATCGATACCGGTTTGTCCCTGGCCCAGATCGCCGGAAAAGGCGTCGTGGATCGATTTGCCGGCGTCTTCTTCCAGGTGCGCGTGGTGGATGCGTACGGTTTTCTTGCGGCCATCCGCGAGCTGGATTTCCACCACGCCGGCGCCGACGATGGGCTCGGCCAATTGGGTGGTCTGGTAGCCTTTCGGCAGGTCCGGATAAAAATAATTCTTGCGCTCGAAAACGGAACGCCGGTTGATGTCCGCATCAATGGCCAGCCCGAAGCGGATGGCGTTGCGAAGCGCTTCCCGGTTGAGCACCGGCAAGGTGCCCGGCATGCCCAGATCGATCAGGCTGGCATGGCGGTTGGCGTCATCGCCGGTGTGGGTGCTGCTGCTGGAAAATATCTTCGATGCGGTGGCCAGCTGTACGTGTACTTCCAGACCGATGACGGTTTCCCACGCGCTCATTGGAATGCTCCCGGAATCCGTTTGTGCCAGTCGGTGGCCTGCTGGTAGCGGTGCGCCACGTTGAGAATCCGTCCTTCCTGGAAATAGTTGCCGATTACCTGGGTACCGGCGGGCAGGCCGTCGATGAAGCCGCTGGGCATGGAGAGGGCGGGCAGCCCGGCCAGATTGACGGCGATGGTGAAAACGTCGGCCATGTACATGTTGATGGGGTCGTCGGCCTTGGCGCCCAGCGGGAAGGCGGTTTCCGGCGTGGTGGGGCCCATGATCACGTCCACCTCCTTGAAAGCCTGCACGAATTCGTCGCGGATCAGCCGGCGCACCTTCTGGGCGCGCTTGTAGTAGGCGTCGTAGTAGCCGGCGGAAAGGGCGTAGGTGCCGACCAGAATGCGCCGTTTCACTTCCTCGCCGAAGCCCTCGGAGCGGGAGCGTTTGTACAGGTCTTCCAGGTCGCGCGGGTTTTCGCAGCGATAGCCGAAACGCACACCGTCGTAGCGCGACAGGTTGGAGCTGGCCTCCGCCGGTGCGATGACGTAATAGGCCGGCACCGAGAGCGTGACGCTGGGCAGCGATATCTTCACCAGTCTGGCGCCCTGTTTTTCCAGTTCACGCAGGGCTTCGCGGCTGCTTGCGGCGATGGCGCCGTCGAGATTCTCCGGAAAGAATTCCTCGGGCACGCCGATGCGCAGACCGTCGATGTTCTGATCCAGCGCCGCCAGGTAATCGTCCACCGGCTGGTCGAGGCAGGTGGAGTCCTTGCTGTCATGGCCGGCCATGGCTTGCAGCATCAGCGCGCAGTCAGCGGCGCTCAGCCCTAGCGGGCCGGCCTGGTCGAGGCTGGAGGCGAAGGCGATCATGCCCCAGCGGGAAACGCGCCCATAGGTGGGTTTGAGGCCGGTCAGATTGTTCAGCGCCGCTGGCTGGCGGATCGAGCCACCGGTATCGGTACCGGTACTGCCACCGGCCAGACGCGCGGCCAGGCAGGCCGCGGCGCCGCCGGAGGAGCCGCCCGGCACCCGGCTGGTGTCCCAGGGGTTTTTCACCGGGCCGTAGTAGCTGGTTTCGTTGGACGAGCCCATGGCGAATTCGTCCATGTTGGTCTTGCCCAGCATCACGGCGCCTTCGGCGGCCATTTTTTCCACCACGGTGGCGGTGTAGGGGGCGACGAAATTGTCCAGCATCCGCGAGCCGCAGCTGGTGCGCACACCCTCGGTGCAGAAAATGTCCTTGTGGGCGATGGGCAGCCCGGTAAGCAGACGCTGCTCGCCGGCGGCAATGGCGCGATCCGCGGCATCCGCCTGTTGCAGCGCCTGTTCGGCGGTGACGGTGATGAAGCTGTTCAGAGCGCCGTCCCGCGCCTCGATGCGGGCGAGAAAGTGTTCGGCCAGTTCGCGGGCGGAGAAATCCCCGGCCAGCAGGCCGGCTTTCAATTCAGTGAGCGTCTTGTCGTGCATGGTTTACTCGATTACCCGTGGTACCAGGAAACACCCGTCTTCACTGGCCGGCGCCAGTTGCAGAACCCGCTCGCGCAGATCCTGCTCCTCGACGCGGTCGTCGCGCAGGGGCTGGCTGACATCCAGCGGATGGGACAGCGGCTCCACCGTGTCGACGTCGGCCTGCTGCAATTGATCGACCATGCCGAGGATGTCGTTGAGGCGCCGGGACAGCTCCTCGCTGTCACGGTCGTCGATCTGCAGGCGGGCCAGATGGGCCACGCGTGCCATCACCTGGTTGTCAATGGCCATGGGGGTTCTCCAACAATCCCGGGAAAGGGCGCAAAATTAACACATCCGGAGGCGCGGACAAACCGCCTCGCCGCCGAGTGGTGCCGCCAGCGGCGGGAGCGGCGATGAGGGACGGACGTTTCGCTCGCTCCAGCAGCCACGACAGGCATTGTCACCTTGCCGAATCCCCCCACCATTGCTAGAGTTGCGCCATTCTGTTGCCGGCGCGCGCCGTTTCGTCGCCAACGCCTTTTTACCTCCATGAACCCTCAGGAAATAGGCCACGATGTCCGTGATTAAGCGCATTCGGGGGATGTTCTCCACCGATCTTTCCATCGACCTCGGCACCGCCAACACTCTTATTTACGTCCGCGGACGTGGCATCGTGCTGGATGAGCCGTCCGTGGTGGCCATTCGTCATCATGGTGCACAAAAAAGTGTGGCGGCTGTCGGTGCCGACGCCAAACGCATGCTGGGACGGACACCGGGCAATATTACCGCCATTCGCCCAATGAAGGACGGGGTGATCGCCGATTTCGACGTCACCGAGAAGATGCTGCAGTATTTCATCAAGAAGGTGCATGATACCGGCTTTTTCCCGCCGGCGCCCCGGGTGCTGGTGTGCGTGCCTTGCAAATCCACGCAAGTGGAGCGGCGGGCGATTCAGGATTCCGCCTACGGCGCTGGCGCCCGCGATGTGTTCCTCATCGAAGAGCCGGTGGCGGCGGCCATTGGCGCCGGTTTGCCGGTGGAAGAGGCGCGCGGCTCGATGGTGGTGGATATCGGCGGCGGCACCACCGAGATCGCGCTGATTTCCCTGAATGGCGTGGTCTATTCGGAATCCGTGCGCACCGGTGGTGATCGTTTCGATGAGGCCATCGTGGCATTCGTGCGCAAGGAATACGGCTCGCTGATCGGTGAATCCACTGCCGAGCGCATCAAGCACGAAATCGGCACCGCCTATCCGAGCAGCGACATTCTGGAAATCGATGTGCGCGGCCGCAATCTGGCAGAAGGGGTTCCGCGCCAGTTCACCCTCAATTCCGAAGAGATTCTGGAAGCCCTCAAGGATCCGCTGTCGGTGATCGTCAATGCGGTGCGCAATGCCCTGGAAGCCTCGCCCCCGGAGCTGGCCAGCGACATCGCCGAGCGTGGCCTGGTGCTCACCGGTGGCGGCGCTTTGCTGCGCGACATCGACCGTCTGCTGTCCGAGGAAACCGGCTTGCCGGTGATCATCGCCGATGATCCGCTCACCTGTGTGGCGCGCGGCGGCGGCAAGGCGCTGGAACTGATGGACACCCAGGGCCCGGACATGCTGGCGCTGGGTTGACGGCGCTACTGCCTCAACGCGCCCCATGGTTTCCACCAACCCGACTTATCGACTGCTGATCGCCATGGTTCTGGCCGTGGTGCTCATGACGCTGGACCAGCGCAGCCAGGTAACGCGCCCGCTGCGTTATACGCTGGATTATCTGGCGGCGCCGGTGCACTACCTGGCGCACATGCCGGTGGATATGGTGGACTTCGTGGTGCGTGTCAGCGAAAGCCGCTCCCAACTGCTGGACGACAAGGAAGAACTGCAACGGCGAGTGCTGATCCTGGAGCAGAAAGTGCAGCGTCTGGCGGTGCTGGAAGCGGAAAACGTGCGTTTACGCGAACTGCTCAATTCCTCCGCCAGCCTGGACGCCTCGGTGCTGGTGGCCGAGATCATCGGCATCGACCCGGACCCCAACCGCCAGGAAGTGATCATCAACAAAGGGGCGCACGACCACGTCAGCGAAGGGCAGGCGGTGCTGGATTCCCGCGGGCTGATCGGCCAGGTGGTGGATGTGGGTCCGCTGTCCTCCCGTGTGCTGCTGATCACCGACGCCAGCCATGCCCTCAGCGTGCAGGTCAACCGCAATGGGGTGCGGGCGATTCTCGCCGGCACTGGCCAGGGCAATCGTCTGCGGCTGCTGTATGTGCCGGATACGGCGGATGTTCGCCAGGGTGATCTGCTGGTCAGTACCGGTCTCGGGCGCGTCTATCCCCGTGGTTACCCGGTGGCCAAGGTGACCAGCGTCGAGCATCGATCCGGCGCCGCCTTCGCCGAAATCCAGGCACAACCCACCTCCCATCTGGATCGCGTCACCCATGTGCTGCTGGTGCAATCCATGCAGCCCGTCAACCCGCAGCAGGATGCCCATGCCGCCGATAGCGATGCCGGCGGCGGTGATGCCGGACAGGCTGCCGCGGACCAGCCCCGCTCCACGGAGGCGCGCCATGATCGATAGCGAACGCCCGGCCGGTACCGGTGTCATTCTGGTTACGCTGCTGGTCGCCGCGTTGCTGGAAGTGGTGCCCATGGGTACCACCCTGAACTGGGTGCGTCCGGACTGGATACTGATGGTCCTGCTGTACTGGGTGCTGGTGCTGCCACACCGCATCGGTGTGCTGTGGGGGTTCGCACTCGGGCTGTACCACGATGTGCTGGTCGGCACCACGCTGGGGCAGTGGGCTCTGGCCTACGCGGTAGGTACCTACTTCATGCTGGCGGCCCACAAGCGGATGCGGGTATTTTCATCGTGGCAGCAAAGCGCGGTGGTATTCCTGCTGGTCGGTTCCGCCAATCTGCTTGCCTTTCTGGTGCAGCAATCCGTGGGGCACACGCTATATCCGGCCTATACCATCCTCTATCCCGCCGCCACCAGCGCGGTGCTCTGGCGGCCGGTGTGCGCCGTGCTGCGCTGGTCCCAGCACCGCTTTCTGGTGCGCTGACGGTGCCTTGCCCGTGCCGCCGCTGTTGATGAACGGGCGGTGGGTTGCGGCGGTTCGCCACGACAATCTGCTACTGTAGTGTTCATCTCGTACCCGTCGCTGGAGAAATCGGTTTTGCGTCACCTCTATCTTGCATCCGGATC
>CAYMKZ010000052.1:17927-17992 GCA_964391345.1 uncultured Alcanivorax sp. | reverse complement strand
CCCCGTCATCCTGCGTGGAGCGTAACCCGCACCCCGTCATCCTGCGTGGAGCGTAACCCACACCC
>CAYMKZ010000052.1:14582-17827 GCA_964391345.1 uncultured Alcanivorax sp. | reverse complement strand
TGTCATCCTGCGTGGAGCGTAACCCACACCCTGTCATCCTGCGTGGAGCGTAACCCACACCCTGTCATCCTGCGTGGAGCGTAACCTACACCCTGTCATCACCCTGCGTGGAGCGTAACCCACACCCCGTCATCCTGCGTGGAGCGTAGCGGAATCGCAGGATCCACACTCCACCGCCTCTGGATTCTGCGACTGCGCGCAGAATGACAGGCTGCGCGAGAATGACAGGCTGCGCGCAGAATGACGGGCTGCATGCAGAATGGCGTAATCGAGCCGCCTACCTGACGAGTCAGACTGGCAGGGTTACGCGAAGCGCCTCGGCAGCGTGTCGCGTACCTTGTCGGCGAGCCCGAGGATGGCTTTTTCCGTGGTATCCCAGTCGATGCAGCCGTCGGTGACGGACACGCCGTACTGAAGGTCGTCCAGGTTGCCGGGGATTTTCTGATTGCCGGCGCCCAGGTTCGACTCCACCATCAGACCGACGATCGAGGTGTTGCCTTCCAGTATCTGATTGCCGATGTTCTCCATCACCAGGGGTTGCAGATTGGGGTCCTTGTTGGAATTGGCGTGCGAGCAATCGACCATGATGTTGGTGGACACGCCGGCTTTCTCCAGGGCATTTTCCGCCAGCGCCACGGACACCGAATCATAGTTCGGCTTGCCGCCGCCGCCACGCAGCACCACATGGCCATAGGCGTTGCCGCGCGTGGTGGTGAGCGCCACCCTGCCATCCGGGTCGATGCCCAGGAAATGGTGCGGATGGCGGACGCTGAGCATGGCGTTGACCGCCACGTCCAGGCTGCCGTCGGTACCGTTCTTGAAGCCCACCGGGCTGGACAGGCCGGAGGACATTTCCCGGTGTGTCTGGGATTCGGTGGTGCGTGCGCCAATCGCCGACCAGGCAATCAGATCCTGCAAGTACTGCGGGGTGGTCGGGTCGAGCGCCTCGGTGGCAGCGGGCAACCCCAGTTCGGCCACGTCGAGAAGCAGCCGGCGGGCGATGTGCAGGCCGTCCTCCACCTTGAAGGAATCGTTCATGTAGGGGTCGTTGATCAGCCCCTTCCAGCCCACCGTGGTACGGGGTTTCTCGAAGTAGACGCGCAATACCAGATAGAGAGAATCCTCCACCTGGGCGGCCAGTTTCTTCAGCCGTGCGGCGTATTCCATGGCCGCTTTGGGGTCATGGATGGAGCAGGGACCGATGACCACGAACAGACGCGGATCCTTGTGGTCGAGAATGTCGCGAATCACTTGACGGCCCTGCACCACGGTGGCGCGCGCCGCGGCCGTGAGGGGCAGTTGTTCCTTCAGTGCCCGGGGAGTGGTCAGCACTGTCTGTGATTCGATATTGAGATCGTCTACCTGTTTCTGGCTCATGGTGTCGAAGTCGGCCTGCCGTTTCTGGTGTCGAGGGCAGGCAGTTTAGCGGAATCGGGAAGGTGAAGAAATGGCGGCCCGGAAGGCGGTACAATCCGGCGCCGGGAATTCTTCAGCGTACAGAGCGGAAAACCATGGACAACCTCTTCGCCCATTGCGAAACGCGAGACACGCCGCCGCGCGGCGCCGTCAATCTGTTGCACTTTCACCAGGGCATGGTGCTGTTGATTGGCGCGGATGCGGTGGCGCTGTACCGCGACCGCCAGGCGGTGGACGATCCGCTGGCCAACGGCCTGATCGGCTACCAGCCGATTCCAGCGGAGCTGCGCAGCGAATTTCGGCAGCCGGAGGGCTATCTTGCCGGGCAAACCTCGGGTTTCATCGGTCTGCGCTCGGGGGCCGCGCTGTTTGTGCGCCCGGACGGCGTAGCGTTGTATCCCAGCAGTCAGGACGCGCTGCACAACCGCCATTGCTGCTGGCTGATTCCCTTTCCTCCGGCGGCCTGAAAAAAAGGCGCCATTGCGGCGCCTTTTTCAGTGGTGGGGTGAACTACATGTTCGGGTAGTTCGGGCCACCGGTGCCTTCCGGAGCCACCCAGGTGATGTTCTGGGTCGGATCCTTGATGTCGCAGGTCTTGCAGTGCACGCAGTTCTGCGCGTTGATCTGGAAGCGCTGCGCGCCGGTGGTCTCATCGGTTACCACTTCATAGACGCCGGCCGGGCAGTAACGCTGTGCCGGTTCGTTGTAGCGCGGCAGGTTGTATTCGATGGGAATACTCGGGTCCTTCAGTTGCAGGTGGCAGGGTTGATCCTCTTCATGGTTGGTGTTGGAGAGGAATACCGAGTCCAGCTTGGCGAAGGTGATCTTGCCGTCCGGTTTCGGGTAGTCGATCTTCTTGCACTGATCCGCCGGCTTCAGGGTTTCGTGGTCCGGGGTGGTGTCGTGCATGGTCAGCGGCAGTTTGCCGTTGAAGAGGTTGAGATCGATGAAGGCGAAAGCGGAGCCCAGCAGGTTGCCGAACTTGTGCTGCGCCGGGCCGAAATTGCGCTGCTGATGCAGGTCCTGATAAACCCAGCTTTCCTCGAACACTTTCTTGTATTCGCTCAGCTCGTCGTTGGCGCGCCCGGCCTTGATGGCCTCGGCCATGACTTCGGCGGCCATCATGCCGGATTTCATGGCGGTGTGGTTGCCCTTGATCTTGGCGAAGTTCAGGGTGCCGGCGTTGCAGCCCACCAGCAGGCCGCCGGGGAAGGTCATCTTGGCCAGTGACTGCAAACCGCCCTTGGTGATGGCGCGGGCACCGTAGCTGACGCGCTTGCCGCCTTCCAGGTACTTCCTGATTTGCGGATGGGTCTTCCAGCGCTGCATCTCGTCGAACGGCGAGACGTGCGGGTTGGAGTAGGCGAGGTCGGTGATCAGGCCCAGCGCCACCTGGTTGTTTTCCAGGTGATACAAGAAGCCGCCGCCCGGCGAACCGGATTCGGTCAGCGGCCAGCCGGCGCTGTGGATTACCAAGCCGGGCTTGTGCAGGGCCGGATCGATGTCCCACAGCTCCTTGACGCCGATACCATAATGCTGAGGGTCAACGCCGTCGTTGAGGTTGAACCGTGCCATCAGCTGCTTGCCGAGGTGGCCGCGGCAGCCTTCGGAAAAGACCGTGTATTTGGCGTGCAGCTCCATGCCGGGGGTGTAGCTGGGCTTGTGCTCGCCGTTGTGGTCGATGCCGGAATCGCCGGTGGCGATGCCTTTTACCGAACCGTCTTCATTGAACAGCACCTCGGTGGCCGCGAAGCCGGGGAAGATTTCGATACCCAGCCCTTCGGCCTGCTCGGCCAGCCAGCGGCACAGGTTGCCCAGCGAAATGACGT
>CAYMKZ010000052.1:0-14572 GCA_964391345.1 uncultured Alcanivorax sp. | reverse complement strand
TGCCTTCGTTGTGCATGGTCGTCGGCACGAACGGGCCAGGCACCATGATACCCTTGTCGGCGCCGGTGAAGTAGTACACTTCATCGCCTTGCACCGGGGCGTTCAGCGGCGCGCCGAGCTCTTTCCAGTTGGGGAACAGTTCATTCAGCGCACGCGGCTCCAGTACCGCACCGGAGAGAATATGAGCGCCCACCTCGGAGCCTTTCTCCACGACGACGACGCTGAGTTCCTGGCCGCTTTCCTGGGCGATCTGTCCCAGGCGGCAAGCGGTTGCCAGACCGGACGGACCGGCGCCGACGATGACGACGTCGACTTCCATTGATTCGCGTTCCACAGCCTGTCTCCTAGCTATCGGTGGTATTGCGGCCCGCTGCCGGGCCGGTCGGGGGGAACCTGAGCATTCCGCCTACTCGCAGGGGTTGCTTGCGGTCCCCGGGGTGGCGCGGAGTATAAAGGCATCCTCTATATTGCACCACTGATTGGACCATTTCCGAAATCGGATTTCATATACATTCAAACAACTGTTTGGATTATGCGACGCCCAGCGCCTGATTGACAGGCCCGTGAACGACCGGAAAGTCACGCTTGGTGCCGCGCTGCGGCGGGTTCCGTTTGCAGTACAAACGCCCATTCGTGGCGCTGGAGATACCCCTGTTCTATTGATTTTCCAGTGGTCAGCGTTCAAGATACCGGCTCTCGCGCGGGCCCCGGCGTTTGGCGTCGTCTCGCCTCTTTCATCGTTTCCGTTCCACCGAGCGACACTGCGAGAGTGTGCGATAGTGGGCGATGTGCCATGGGCTCGGCCGTGTGGCGGGTGGATATCCGCCGCTCCGGATGGAAGCGACTCAAGTCATCAAGTGGAAGATTCCGAGGATCCTATGAAGGTTCTTGTACCCATCAAGCGAGTCATTGACTACAACGTTAAGGTTCGCGTGAAGGCGGACAACTCCGGTGTTGATCTCGCCAATGTGAAAATGGCCATGAATCCCTTCTGTGAAATCGCTGTGGAAGAAGCGGTTCGCCTGAAGGAGAAGGGCGTGGTTTCTGAAATCGTGGCCGTTTCGGTTGGCCCGAAAGCCGCCCAGGAGCAACTGCGCACCGCCATGGCGCTGGGCGCCGATCGCTCGATTCTGGTTGAAACCGATGAAGTCGTCCAGCCGCTGGGTATCGCCAAGGCGCTGAAGGCGATCTTCGACGAAGAGAAGCCGGAACTGGTGATCTTCGGCAAGCAGGCCATCGACGACGACAACAACCAGACCGGCCAGATGTTCGCCGCGCTGGCCGGTTTGCCGCAAGGCACCTTTGCCTCCGTGCTGAACCTGGAAGACGGCAAAGCCAAGGTCACCCGTGAAATCGACGGTGGTCTGCAAACCATCGAACTGACGCTGCCGGCCGTGGTCACCGCCGACCTGCGTCTCAACGAGCCTCGTTACGCGTCTCTGCCGAACATCATGAAAGCCAAGAAAAAGCCGCTGGACGTGAAAACGCCCGGTGATCTGGGCGTTGATCTGACCCCGCGGGTCACCATCGAGAAAGTGGAGAACCCGCCCGCGCGTCAGGCTGGTGTCATCGTGGGCTCCGTGGACGAGCTGGTCGACAAACTGAAGAACGAAGCGAAGGTGATCTGATGAGTGTTTTAGTTTACGCCGAACACGACAACGCCAAGCTCAACCCGGTCACCCTGAGCGTCATCGCCGCCGCCAAGGCCATCGGTGGCGACATCACCGTGCTGGTGGCCGGCAAGGGCTGTGGCGCGGTAGCGGAAGAAGCCGCCAAGGCCGAAGGCGTCAGCAAGGTGCTGTGCGCGGACAACGACGCCTATGAGCATCAGTTGGCGGAAAACATCGCCGCGCTGGTGGTGGAAGTCAGCGGGGATTACAGCCACATCCTGGCGCCGGCCACTACCGTCGGCAAGAACTTCGCGCCACGTGTCGCCGCTTTGCTGGACGTTGCACAGATTTCCGAAATCTCCGACGTGGTGGACGCGGATACCTTCAAGCGCCCGATCTACGCCGGCAACGCCATCGCCACCGTGAAATGCGCCGACGCCAAGAAAGTGCTGACCGTGCGTGGCACTTCCTTCGACGGCGTGGCCGCGGAAGGCGGTTCCGCCAGTGTGGAGAACCTGGACGTGGCCAAGGACGAGGGCGTCTCCTCCTTCGTCGGTGAAGAACTGGCCAAATCCGACCGTCCCGAGCTGACCAGCGCCGACATCGTCATTTCCGGTGGCCGTGGCATGGGTAACGGCGACAACTTCGAGATTCTCTACAAGGTTGCCGACAAGCTGGGCGCCGCCGTGGGCGCCTCCCGCGCCGCCGTGGATGCCGGTTTCGTGCCCAACGACATGCAGGTCGGCCAGACCGGCAAGATCGTTGCGCCGCAGCTGTATATCGCCGTGGGCATCTCCGGCGCCATCCAGCACTTGGCGGGCATGAAGGACTCGAAAGTGATCGTTGCCATCAACAAGGACGAAGAAGCGCCGATTTTCCAGGTGGCGGATTACGGCCTGGTGGCGGATCTGTTCGAAGCGGTACCGGAGCTCGACAGCAAGCTCTGATCGTCGCTTCGGGCTGAAAGGTCCAGGTACAGGGAAACCCGGCATACTGCCGGGTTTTCTGCTTATTGGGCCACGGTTTCCGCCAGGGCAAGCGCGGCGGTGAGGCCCGGTGATTCGATACCCAGCAGATTGACCAGCCCGTCCAGGCCGTGATCGGCGGCATCCTGAATGAGGAAGTCGTTGCAGGGCTGGTTGTGCATGCGCAGCTTGGGGCGCACGCCGGCGTAATCCGGCTGCAAGGCGCCGTCGGGCAACGCCGGCCAGTAGCGGCGAATGGCTTGCTGGAAGGCGTCCTGGCGGCTTTCATCGACCCGGTATTCCGGCTGCTCGATCCATTCCACGTCGGGGCCGAAACGGGCGCGGCCGTTCAGGTCGATGGTCAGATGCACGCCCAGACCGTGCGCCTCCGGCAGCGGGTAGATCAGCCGCCGGGCCGGGCTGGCACCACGCAGGCTGAAGTAATTGCCCTTGGCGTAGTGCTGCTCCGGCCGTTGTGCCTGCGGAAAGCCCTCCATGCGTTGCACCAGCGGCACCGCGCCCAATCCGGCGGCATTGATCAGTTGTTCCGCTCGCAAGGTGAAATGCGCGTCCCCGGCGGCCACTTCGATATCGAACCGGCCGGGTGCGCAGTGCACGCGCTGTACCCGGTGGTGCAGGCACAGCAGTGCCCCGTGGTCTTCCGCATCGCGCGCCAGAGAAGCCATCAGCCCGTGACTGTCGATGATGCCGCTGTGTGCCGAGTGCAGCGCCTCGCCGGCTCGTAGCCAGGGTTCTTCGCGGGTCAGTTGCCGGTGGCTGAGGCGTTGCAGTCCGCTGGCGCCGCAGCTCAGAGCGTTGTCGTGCAGCCGGGCCAGCGCCTCGAGCTGATCTTCCTGCGCCACCACCAGCTTGCCGCAGCGCCGGTGGGCGATGCCGCGCGCCGCACAGTACTCGTAGAGCAGGGCATTGCCGCGCAGGCAGGTCCGTGCTTTCAGAGAGCCCGGTGGATAGTAGAGGCCGCCATGGATGACCTCGCTGTTGCGTGAGGAAAGATGCTCGCCGATGTGGTCCTCGGCTTCCAGAATGGCCACATCCCGGCCGCGCAGGGCCAGCGCCCGGGCCACGGCCAGGCCCACCACGCCGGCGCCGATGACGACAGACTCCATCCGCATTGGCTCGTTCATTCAGGCTCCTTTTGTCTTGTCGCCGTGTAAGTTGTTGTGAAAGAGGGCCGGGTCTTCACGCGGGCCTGCCGACCCCGGTTATAATGACAGCTCCCTGATAGAGTGGAAGGCCCGCGGGTCAGGCCGGCGGGCCGAGGTGACCGACATGGTGGTGACCGAATCCGGGGCGGGTCACACGGTGGTGACGCTGACCCCCCATCTTTCCGCGAACTGGCTGGGAACCAAACGGTTTCTGCTGTGCCAGGGCGTGGCCGTGTTCCTGGTGGCGTCGATCTGCCTGGAGGCCGGCGCCTGGCCGGTGATGCTGCTGGCGGTGCTGGAATTCGCTCTGGTGTTCTGGTTCATGTATCGCGTCTGTTTCCGTCTTTCCTGGCTCTATCAGCGTATCGACATCGGGCCGGGGCAGGTCGTCATCCATCAGGGTGTTCGCTACCCGCAACGGGAGTGGGTGCTGGCCCGGCCGGCCACGCGCCTGCACGTCAGCAAGCCCGCCAATGAATTTGATCTGCTCAAACTGAGCCTGCAGGATGACCATACCCGGTTGCCGGTGGGCAGCTTCCTCAACGGCGTGGGCCGTGAGCAGGCGCGCCGTGCCTTGCGCCACGCCGGCCTGCTGGAAACCAGCGACCGCTGGTGGGAATCCTGAGCGAGAATCGACATGAAGTTTGTGTTCGAAGTACGCATGAAAAAAGGTTATACAGTGGAAGAGTACGCCGCAGCCTGGGTCGAGGCCAGCCGCATCATCCAGCAGGCTCCGGGCGCGCTCGGTACTTATCTGCATCGCAAGATCGGCGAGCCCGATACCCTGCTGGCCATCGCCCACTGGCAATCCAAGGCACTGCGCGACGCCAAGGATGACCGTCGCAGCGAAACAGTGCGGAAGATTCTCGAAAAGCACGCCCGCACCTGCGAGATTTCCGTCATCGGCGAATATGAGGAGCCGGAGTGGCAGGTGCTGCCACCGGCCCACTGAGGTGTACTCAGCTCTCCGCCTGGAAGGTCAAACCGGCATGGCGGGTGAGTCGCTGGATCAGTCTGTCGCCGAGCGCGGGGGCGGTGGTCCAGATGCCTCCCGGCGTGTCGGTGGCGTCTTCCAGCAGGCACAGGGCGCTTTCCGTGATCATTCGTGAGGTGGAGCCATAGCCGGGATCACGGTCGCCGGTAACGCTGACTTTGACCACCCGACCGTCCGAAGCCTCGCCAATGAACAGCACGTCGAAGAAGCCGTTTTCGCGTTCTTCCTTGCTGGGCCCTTCGCCGGGTTTCGGCGCCTTGTCGCTGGCCAGGGAGCGGTCCCTGGTGACGGCCTCGGCCGCCGCCCGGCCTTGCTCGCCGGGGCCGGTGAGCAGCATCTCGTCGTAGCGAAAATCCTCGCCGTAGCGGTGCCCGAACAGCAGGTTGGAACGATGCACGTTGCGAGTGTTGATCGATGCCATGATGAACGGCGCCTGCCAGCTTGCCAGCGCTTCGTCGTACAAAGGGGTATCGGCCGGCGGTTGTTCCGGGCCGGTGAAACCGGGCGTCAGCGCAAACGGATTCAGTAGCAGGGCGCGTACCTGGGGGTCGGCCTTGGCCGCCGCCAGAGTCGCTTTCAGGCTGGCGGCGGTACCACCGGAGAAGGTGCCTTTCATGCGCCGTACCCGGCCTTTCACCCTGGGTACGCAAGCACCGAGTTCCTGACGGGCCTTTTCCTGCAGAAAATACACGCCGAGATCGAAAGGAATGGAATCGAAACCGCAGGAGAAAACGATGCGCGCTCCGCTGTTGGCGGCGCTCTCACCATAGCTGTCGATCATGCGCCGCATCCAGGCCGGTTCACCGCACAGATCCACGTAATCGGTTCCTGTCCCGGCGCAGGCCGCCACCAGCGGCTCGCCATACTGCTGAAACGGCCCCACGGTGGTGATCACCACCCGCGTGCGTGCCGCCAGGGCTTGCAGTGTTTCGGGAGCATCGGCGTCGGCGACGATCACCGGTACCGTATCGGCGATGCCCAGTTCCTGGCGCACCGCTTTGGTTTTGCTTTCGTTGCGTCCGGCGAGGGCCCATTGCAGGGTTTTACCGTACCGTTCGTTGACGTACTCGGCGACCAGACGGCCAGTGAAACCGCTGGCGCCGTAGACAACCAGGTCGAATTCTTTTTTCGTGCTCATGGAGGACAGCCCGTTTTGTCATCAGTGAGGCTGCTACTATAGCCTTTGCGTGGGTTGTTCACCGCTTTGTTGCGCACTCGCCGATGTCTTCGTTCCAGATCTCGGGGTGCGCCTCGATGTACGTGCCCAGCAGGTTGGCGCAGCGGCTCGAATCCAGATCGATGACCTGGACGCCCCGTTCCCGCAGCCAGTCGATGCCGCCGCGGAACGTGCGTGACTCACCGACCACCACGGTGCCGATGCGGAATTGCACGATCAGCCCGCTGCAATACCAGCAGGGCGCCAGCGTCGTCACCATGATGGTGTCGGCGTAGCGGCGCTGGCGGCCGGCGTTGCGAAAGGCGTCCGTTTCACCGTGTGCGGAGGGGTCGTTGTCCTGGACGCGACGGTTATGTCCGCGCCCAAGCAGCTTTCCGGTTTGGTCGAACAGGGCCGCGCCGATGGGAATGCCGCCCTCGGCCAAGCCGAGATGGGCTTCCGCGATGGCTACATCAAGCATGGTCTGATGATCGAAGTTCTCGTTCATGAACAGCTCCCGGTGCAAACAGCCTGAGAACGTGCCGACCCGAACCGGCCGCCAGGGCTATCGGCTGAATGGCAGCCGCCAGCCTCCCTCCGGGCGCGGGCGCAACAGCTGGTTGAGAATCACGGCTATCAGTGTACTCAGCGTCAGCGGCGATTGGAAAATCGGCTTCAGCATCGCCGGCACCGACAGGTACAGCTCCGGCAGAATATCCAGGCTCAGGCCGAAAAACAGCGCCGTGCCAATGACCAGAATCATGCGTTGATCCAGTGCCGTGGAGAGCAGAATCTGCAATCCGGACATCATCATGAAGCAGGCGGTAAAGGCGAGGATCGCGCCCATCACCGGCATCGGCATCAGCGCCAGCAGCATGGCGATTTTCGGTGAGAAGGCATAAAGCATGAACAGAAGCCCAGCCGCGATCCCCACCACGCGGCTGGAAACGCCGGTGGCCTGGGTCAGACCCACGTTGCTGGCCGAGGTATCGGTGGGCAGGCCGCCCAGCAGTCCGGCGCTGAGCACGCTCAGGGAGTCGGCGAAAATCCCCTTGGACACGTTTTTCATGTCCGGTTCTTTCCAGTCGTCGTCGTTGATTCTCTGCGAGGTGATGATGTTACCCGTGGTTTTCAGAGAACCGCAGATCGAGAGGATGGCAAAGGGCAGCACCAGCGACCAGTCGAAGCTGATGTGCAGAAAGCTGCTATCGAAAGGCTGTGCCAGCCAGGGAGAGGCATGCAATGTGCGCAAGTCGGCGATGCTGAGTATGCCGAAGACCGCCGACAGACCGTAGCCCACCAGCAGGCCGAGCAGCACCGCCCAGGTTTTCAGTGTCTTGCTGCCCCATACGTTGAGCCCGGCCATCACCAGAAACGTCACCACGCCGATGAACAGGGCGTGCGGATCAATAGGGTCGCCGCTGTAGCTGATGCCGAGAAACTGCGAGGAGCCCAGTTGCACGATGGAGGCGCCCACCATGAATACCACCAGGCCGGTGATTTCGGCGGGAAACAGGAATTTCACATGACGCCAGATCGGCGCCAGCAACATCTCCACCAGTGCCGCCACCAGCGTCATGCCGCGTACCAGCGGCATACCGCCGACCCAGGCGGCTTGCGAAGCGACCGAGAAGAAATTGGGGCCGACCAGGTTGGGGCACACATACCCGGAGCCGATGCGTGGCAGGGATTGCAGAATCGTGCCGATGCCGATGGCCAGCATCGACAGTGCCACCAGATGCAACACCGCACTCTGGCCGTCGCCGATCTGTGACATCAGAGCGATGGGAAAAGCCAGCGAGGCCGCTTGCAGAAAGTTGTGCTGAATGGCGACCCTGATGACCATGCCCAGCGGTGGGCGATCGGCGACGCCGTACAACAAGGATTCCGGTTTCTCGGCCATGTTTTATCCCTTCATCCAGATCGGTGAAGCCAGGAAGGCATCCGCGCCCACGATCACGATTCCCTGGGGCGTTTGGACTTTGCGCACGTACACCACCTTGCGGCCCAGCACGCGCGTTCCCGGTTCCGGCCATTTGTATTGCACCCAGGCGGCATCGGCGTTTTGCAGCTTGCCGAGAATGGCCTTGACCACCGGCTTGTCCATGGCGTCCTTGAAGCCCAGCAGGCTGCGGCCGGTTTCTCCGGGGCTGACCGGATCGACGATCATCTGGCCATGCATGTTCAGTACGAAGATATAGGAACCGAGAAAGACGAACGGCGAGGAAGGATCCCGGAATTGCTGGAACGCCACCTCCCAGCCCTGTTGTTCGATGCGTGTCGCGGCCAGATCGACCTGCTGACGAAGAAATTCGCGCTCGATGCGCAGATTGTACAGACCGGACCCGACCACCCACTGGTCCCCGGAGGGCGTAACCACGGTGCGCGCGTAAACGCTCTTCCAGATCGGGTTGAACTGCATGCCGTCTTTCCACAGATAGAAAAACCAGCTCGTGGCGCCGGGGCCTTGCTGGATCAGATCGACCATCCGCTTGACCATCGGCTTGCCATCGAAATCGCGCAGATCAAGATAGCTTTTACCGGGCTCGCAGGGCGGCACCGGCTCGAAAACACACTCGCCCTTGGTGTTGTAGATGAAGAGATAGGTGCCATCGTGAAACCAGCGCGAGCCGGGTTTCGAGAACCGGGCGAAGGCCTTCTTGCCCTCTTTGTGGGTCAGCGCGGCGGCATCATTGACCAGATCCACCAACCGCCGTGTGGTCTCGTACTGATAAGGCACGGCGCGATCACTGGTGGTGGTCACGCCGGTCCCCTGCGAGGACGCCTGCGCCCCGGTTGCCATCAGCAACAGCAGCACCGACGCGGTTAAAAAGTATCGCTGTTTATTCATAATGGTTGTTGTTGGTTTTGATATCAGGGCCGGCAAGGCCTTCGCCCTGTGCGCTTGGTTGGTATGAACCGTGTCACAATTTTTTCTGCGTGACCAGTCCCCAATTTATGGTATGGAGGGCTTCATCCGCCGCCGGAAAGGCTTGTTTTTTCGTACCGGCGGCGAATGAAGAAGGGCCTATCAAGCCCGGCGGGAGGGGATGATTTTTTTCAGCGGGAGACGTTCTCCAGATCGCGTCCAGTGGCCTTGGGGCCCGCCAGGGCAATCAGGCCGGCGGCAAGCCCGGTCAGGCCGATGAAGGTGAAACCGGCAAAGAAGGAGACGCCGGTGACGATCGCTGGCAGGACCAGCGCGCCCACCGCGCCGCCGATATGGCCAAGCCCGTCGGACAGGGCGAAGCCGGTGGCCCGTGCCCGCGTCGGGAATGCTTCCGCCGTATAGGTGTAGGCCACTTGCAGATAAGCGCCCAGCGCCAGCGAGGCGCAGAAAGCGCCGATGTAGATCAGCGTGGTGCTGGCATAGCTGGCGATCAGCAACATGCCGATCAGCCAGACGACGGTGGAAATCAGGATCAGCAGCTTGCGCTCGATGACGTCGACGATCTTCAGTGTCGCTAGCGTCCCTATGGGGTAGCCGATGGCGCCAATGGCCAGATAGAGAATGGAGTCGCCGACCTCGGCGCCATGGCTGGAAATCAGCTCGGCGGCGTCGCCGAGAAAACCATAGTTGCCGATATACCAGAGAAACCACATCGGAATGAACACGGCCATGCGGCGCAGGTAGGGGGCCTGAAAAAGGTAACGCAACGGGAAGTCGCCGCTGCGATCCACCTGGGAAGGGCGCGGTTCCGGCAAGTTGATGTTGCGCGCCCGGCAATTTTCTTCCATCAGTTTGATGGTGGCTTCGGCGTCATCGTATTGTCCGTGGCCCACCGCCCAGCGCGGCGATTCGGGCAGACGCAAACGCAGCAACAGCCCCGCCACGGCGATCAGCCCGCCAATGGCGAACAGCAGCCGCCAGCCGATTTCGAAATTCGGCACCAGCGCCAGCGCCACGAAGGGCGTAATCGCCTGGCCCAGAATGCCGACGAAGAAAGTGTAGAGCGCGATCCGGCCGCGCCTTTTCGGCGGCGCCAGTTCGCTGAGATAGGTGGAAACCAGGTTGAGGTCGGCGCCCACGCCGATACCGGTGATGAAGCGAAACACGATCAGTGTGGCCACGCCAGGAGCCAGCGCGTCGCCGAAAGAACCGACGGCGGTCAGGATGATGGTGAAAATCAGCATCCGGTAGCGGCCGTAATGATCGGCCAGAGCGCCGATGGCAAAAGAGCCGATGACGTAGCCGACCAGGCCCACCGCCAGTGCCAGAAACAGATTGGTGGAATGGGACAGATGGAATTGCTCGTTGATCGCCGGCATGGCGAAGCCGATATTGCTGATATCGTAGAAGGTAAAAAAGTAACCCAGTCCGATGATGACCAGATAGCTTCTGGGCAGGGCCCAGGCTGGGATACGGTTTAAACGCGCCAACAGGTCCGTGCCGCGCTCGTCGAATGCAGCGGTGCTCATGGCAGGTTGCTCCGTATTGTGAAAAATCCGTTACAGGCAGGTCCATTACAGGCAAGTGTCTGCAGCCGGTTTCACCCTACACCCGCGTGTCAACGGCAAAAGTGGAGGTACGGCACAACACGGACGGCTTTGTGGATTTTTTACGACTGTCTTTCTTTTTATTTTTGTTCCCCGCTCACTCTCCGCGCAGAATCGTCACCTGGTAGACGGTGCCGGGCACCTTGAAGGCGCGCACATCTTCTTCTTGCGCCAGGCAGGTGCCGTGCTGAGGGTTGAGCCGGCACCAGCGGGTCTGGGGAACGCTGCCGACGGGGAGGCTGAAGCGAGCACGATAACCGTCCTGTTTGCCCAGCGCGATCCATATCTGGTTGGCATGCCAGTCACAACGTGGGTCCTTGAACTGATCCATCAGCACATCGAAGGTCAGTGCCTGGCCCTGTTGTTGCGGATGGAGTTGTTGCGGATTGATGCGCAGCCCGACCTGGGACACCGGGCAGGTGGGTCTGGCCGCTTCGTAGAGCACGTCCACGCGCACCTGATCGGCGGGCAGCGGTGGCGTGATGGCCAATCGGTAACGCCACAGATCACTGGCGTCCGGGTTGGCCGGCGGCTGGTAAGACGAGGAGGGCAGCGTGACGCACCCGGCCAGCAGTGCCGCGGCCAATAGCGCCGCGGGCAGCAACAGTACGGAAAAAGCCTTCGAGT
Organism: uncultured Alcanivorax sp.; assembly: GCA_964391345.1. Taxonomy (GTDB): domain Bacteria; phylum Pseudomonadota; class Gammaproteobacteria; order Pseudomonadales; family Alcanivoracaceae; genus Alloalcanivorax. The sequence continues at coordinate 3,557 of CAYMKZ010000052.1, read as the reverse complement.
GGCGCACTACGACAATCCCCTGAGCTTAGGTGGCTCAAGTATACATGGCCTTACGGCCGCCGCGAGAGCGTGCCCGTGCAGCGGCGTGGGCCGCACGGGCGAGGCGTTATCGCGCCAGTTCCGGCCGATCGGCGAAGTACTGAAGGGCATCCGGGTTGGCGAGCGCGTTGCGATTGCGCACCTCGCGCCCCTGTACCACGTCGCGTACCGCCAGTTCGACGATCTTGCCGCTCACCGTGCGTGGAATTTCCGGCACCGTGAGAATCACCGCCGGCACATGGCGGGGGCTGGCGCCGGCGCGGATGGTGGCGCGGATTTTCTGTTGCAGCTCATCGGTAAGCTGCGCGCCGTCGGCCAGTACCACGAACAGCACCACGCGCACGTCGCCCTGCCAGGGTTGGCCGATGACGATGGCCTCGCGGATCTCGTCGAGGGTTTCCACCTGGCGGTAGATCTCGGCGGTGCCGATGCGCACGCCGCCGGGATTGAGCACGGCATCGGAACGGCCGTGGATGATCAGACCGTCGTGGCCCTCATGGGGCACGATCTCGGCGTAGTCGCCATGCGCCCAGACCTGTTTGCCGTCGGGCAGGTTGCCGAAGCGCTCGAAATAGGCGCTCTGGAAACGTTGCTCGTCCGGGTCGTTCCAGAACGCCACCGGGCAGGCGGGGAAGGGCGAGCGGCACACCAGTTCGCCCTTTTCGCCGCTCACCGGCTCGCCGTCGTCATTGAACACCGCCACATCCAGCCCCAACCCCAGACATTGCAGTTCGCCCCGGTAGACCGGTAGCAGCGGGTTGCCGAGCGCGAAGCAGGAAATGATGTCGGTGCCGCCGGAGATGGAACTGACCAGCAGATCCGGTTTCACTTTCTCATAGAGAAAATCATAGCTCTCGTGCAGCAGCGGCGAGCCGGTGGAGAACAGCGTGCGCAGGCTGTCGAGGCGATGGCTGTGGCGCGGAATCAGGCCGGATTTCTCCACCGCCTGCACGAACTTGGCGCTGGTGCCGAAGTGAGTGATGCCTTCGGCGTCGATCAGATCGAACAGCCGGGAAGCGTCGGGCCAGGCCGGGTTGCCGTCGTAGAGCACCAGGGTGGCGCCGGTTTGCAGACCGCCGGCCAGCCAGTTCCACATCATCCAGCCGCAGGTGGTGAAGTAGAACAGCACGTCGTCACGGCTCAGGTCACCGTGCAGGTGGTGCTCCTTGACGTGCTGGATGAGAGTGCCGCCGGTGCCGTGCACGATGCACTTGGGCGCGCCGGTGGTGCCAGAGGAGTAGAGAATGTAAAGCGGGTGATTGAACGGCACGCGCTCGAATGGCGGCGCCACGGCGGCATTGTCCAGCCAGACTCCCCAGTCCTGTCCTTCGCTCATGGCGGTGTGTTCACCCTTGCCGGGCACCACCACCAGCAATTGCGGAGCGAGCTGTTTTTGCAAGGTGCGCAGGCGCTCGCTCAGGTCGATCCATTTACCGTTGTACTGGTAGCCGTCGCAGGCCACCAGCACTTTGGGTTCGATCTGGCCGAAACGGTCCATGACGCCCTGGATGCCGAAATCCGGCGAACAGGACGACCAGATCGCGCCGATCCAGGCGGTGCCCAGCGCCGCCACCACGGTTTCGATGCGGTTGGGCAGGTAGCCGGCCACCCGGTCGCCCTGTTGTACACCGGCGGCGCGCAACTGCGCGGCCACCTTGCCGGCGGCGACGCGCAGTTGCCGGTAGCTGAGCACCCGGCGTTCGCCGCCTTCATCGACACTGATCAGGGCGGGGTGATCGTCGTCGCGGGCCAACAGGTTCTCCGCCAGATTCAGCCGTGCCTGGGGAAACCAGCGCGTGTGGCGAAATACCCTGTCCGCCTCCATCACGGTTCCACCCTTCTCACCGCGCAACTGGCAGAAATCCCACACCAGACTCCAGAACGCTTCCGGTTCGCTCACCGACCAGTGGTGCAGGGCGCGGTAATCGGCGAAGGTCTGGCCGCTTTGTTGTTCGGCGCGTTTCCAGAATGCCGTCAACTGGCTGTGCTCCAGCCGTTGCCGATCGGGTTGCCAGAGCGGGGTGGAATGGGCGCTCATGATCACTTCGTCTCCGTTTTTTCCGATTCAGATGAAGAGTCTTCAGACAAGAACTCGACCAGCATAGTCCCCTCGGCAACGCTGTCGCCAGCCTTGACCAGAAAGCGTTGCACGGTGCCCGGCACACTGGCACGCAGGGTGTGTTCCATTTTCATCGCTTCCAGGGTGATCACCGCTTCACCGGGCTCGACCTGGGCACCTTCAGCCACATGGCAGGCGACGATGGTGCCGCTCATCGGCGCGCTGAAATCGCCCGCGCCGCCGGCCCGTTCGCTGAGGTGCGGCGGGTGGCTTTCCACCGGGTAGGGCTGGCCGCGCACGAACAGGGTCGGGTCATTGGCCGCGCCGGTCAGCGCCAGCCCCGACAGATGCCGGTCGCCCCAGCGCAGCTCGAAGCATTGCCCGTTGCGGTGCAGCCGGTAAGGGGCTTGCTGGTCGGCCAGCAGCGCCTGACCGTCTTCCAGCGTTACCGTATAAAGCTGTTCGTTGATACGCAACGGCAACAGGCTGCGGCGGCTGCCGAACGGCCGCCAGCCGTTCAGCGTGCTCCATGGGCTATGGTCGCTGTTGGCCGGTTGCGACTGAATCAGCGCCGCGGTGGCCACCGCCAGCAGTTCCGGATCGGCCGGGTCGGCTTCAAGCAGGTAATGGCGGTATTCCAGCAGCCGGGTGCTGAGTTCGGCGTTGGCGAAGGTGTCGTCATCCAGCACGCGGCGCAGGAAGGCGCCGTTGTGATGCACGCCGGCCAGCGCCAATTGATCCAGCGCCATGATCAGCCGGCGCCGCGCCTGGTCGCGGTCCTCGCCGTAACTGATCAGCTTGGCCAGCATCGGGTCGTAATGATCGGACACCAGATCACCCTGCTCGAAACCGGCATCCACGCGAATGCCTTCGGGCCAGTGGGCCAGATGCAGCCGGCCGGAGGAGGGCAGGAACTGCTGATAGGGGTTTTCCGCATAGAGCCGTACTTCCATGGCGGCGCCACGGCACTGGATCTGCTCCTGGCGCTTGGGCAGGTCGCGGCCTTCCGCCACGGCGATTTGCCAGGCCACCAGATCTTCGCCGGTGATCATTTCGGTGACCGGGTGCTCCACTTGCAGGCGCGTGTTCATTTCCATGAAAAAGAACTCGCCCTGCGGCGAAAACAGAAACTCCACCGTGCCGGCGCCACGGTAGTTGATCGCCTGGGCGGCGCGCACGCCGGCCTCGCCGATGGCGTGGCGCTGCTCTTCGCTGAGTCCCGGCGCCGGTGCTTCCTCGATGATCTTCTGGTGGCGGCGCTGTACCGAGCAGTCGCGCTCGAACAGATGCACGGCATGGCCGTTCTGATCGGCGAAAACCTGCACTTCCACGTGGCGGGCGGTGGGCAGGTAGCGTTCCAGCAGCACGCGGTCATCGCCGAACGCGCCTTTCGCTTCGCGCCGCGCGGCGGCCAGCGCCTCGTTGAAATGAGCCTTTTCGTGCACGGTGCGCATGCCCT
>CAYMKZ010000051.1:17932-18029 GCA_964391345.1 uncultured Alcanivorax sp. | reverse complement strand
GTGTGCCTCTCCCCCCGTCATGCTGCGCGAAGTCGCAGCATCTGCGAAGTCGCAGTATCCAGTGCTGTGGATCCTGCGATTCCGCTCCGCTCCACGC
>CAYMKZ010000051.1:11055-17832 GCA_964391345.1 uncultured Alcanivorax sp. | reverse complement strand
AGGATGACGCTGGTGGCTCCGCTCCACGCAGGATGACGCTGGTGGCTCCGCTCCACGCAGGATGACGCTGGTGGCTCCGCTCCATGCAGGATGACGCTGGCGACTTGAGCTCCACGCAGGATGACGCGGTTCATCGTAGGGTGGATAAGCGCAGCGCATCCACCAATACAACGCACCCACCAGAATCCCAAATATCTACAGCACCACCAACTGCTCGCGGAGCCTGAATTTCTGCACCTTGCCGACGGCGTTGCGCGGCAACCGGTCCACCACGATCACGGCGCTGGGTTTCTTGTAGGAGGCGATACGCTCCTTGCAGAAATCGATGATCTCCTGTTCCGAGGGCGGATTGGCGGCGTCCACCGGGACGATCACGGCCACCGGCGTTTCCACCCACTTGGGATGCGGCCGGCCGACCACCGCCACTTCGCGGACCTGGGGATGAGCGTCGATGGCGGCTTCCACTTCGGCGCAGTAAATGTTTTCGCCGCCGGAAATGATCATGTCCTTGGCCCGGTCCACCACGCTGATGAAGCCGTCCTCGTCCATCACGCACAGATCGCCGGAATGGAACCAGCCGCCACGGAAGGCGTCTTCCGTGGCTTGCGGATTGTGCCAGTATTCCTTCATCACGGTGGCGCCGCGGTAGACGATCTCGCCGACCTGTCCCACCGCGCATTCCGCCCCTTCCGAATCGACGATTTTCACTTCCACGTTCGGCGCCGGGGTGCCCACCGAGCCCATTTTGCGCACCGCATCCTCGCCGCGCAGCACGCAGGTCACCGAGCTCATTTCGGTCTGCCCGAACATGTTGAAATTGGGTACGCCGGGGAACGCTTCGGCCATGGCCTGCAAGGTGGAAGGCGGGGCGATGGAAGCGCCCCAGGAAATGCGCCGCAGCGAGCGCGTGCGTTGGGTGACGTCGGGCACCGCGCAGATGTCGCGCCACTGGGTGGGAACGAAATAGCAGGAGGTGATCCGTTCGCGCTCGATGACGTCCACCACTTCGGCGGCGTTGAAATCGCCGGACGGCAGCAGGATGGTGGTGCCGCCGACCATCAGGTAAAACAGAATGCCGTTGAGGCCGCCGATGTGAAACAGCGGCAGGCCGGACAGCCATATCTCGCCCTGACTCTTGATCTCCTGCACCAGAATGCAGTTGAAGGTGTTCATCACCAGATTGAAATGGGTCAGCACCGCGCCTTTGGGCCGGCCGGTGGTGCCCGAGGTGTACATGATGAAAGCGTCGTCGTGTTCGTCCACGTCGATGGTCGGTTCGCTGTCGTCGGTGGACAGGAACGCCTCGTAGGCGGTCTCTCCGGGTTGCAATGCGTGCTCGCCGACCACCACCCGCTGGGGCGGTTCGGCCAGCGCCGCGCAGGCGTCGCTGGCGATTCCGGCAAGGCCGGCATCGGTCACCAGCACTTTCGGCGCACTGTCGGCGAGGATGAAGTTCACTTCCGGCGCGGTCAGACGAAAGTTGATCGGCACCACGATGGCGCCGAGCGTGAGCACGGCGAAATAAGTTTCGATCACTTCCTGGCGGTTGCTCATCAGCGTGGCCACGCGGTCGCCGTGCGTCACACCCTGAGCTTGCAGGGCATGAGCAAGACGATTGACGCGGCGATGAAGCTGCCCGTAGGTGAGCCGCACGCCATCGCAGACCAGCGCCTCCCGGTCGGGAATCTGGTGGGCGTGACGGGCCAACTGCATGCCGTGCGCCATGCTGCGCGCTGCTGAAATCGTCGCCGCCATGGCCATTACCTCTTGCCGATAAAGCCGAACAGCTTGCCGGCCACCTTGCGCATCTGGATTTCCTCGGCGCCTTCGGTGATGCGATAGCGCCGGTGGTGGCGGAAAATATGCTCGAAGGGCAGGTCGCGGGTGTAGCCCATGCCGCCGTGCACCTGCATGGCGCGATCCGCCGCCTCGCAGCAAAAGCGGTTGGCGCGGTAGTTGCACATCGCCACCTTGTCGCTGATTTCCAGATGATTCTGGTGATCGAGCTGGGCGGCGGTGTTGCGGATCAGCGCACGCAGCATTTCCGCCTCGGTGGCCAGTTCCACCAGCGGCCACTGGATCGCCTGCCGCTGCGCCAGCGGCTGGCCGAAAGTGACGCGGCTTTTGGCGTAGGCCACCGACAGGTCGATGCAGTGCTGGCCGGCGCCCAGGCTGCTGGCCGCCTGGCGGATGCGGTTCTGGTGCACGAAATGCTGCGCCACCATCAATCCCTGGCCTTCCTCGCCAAGAATGGCGGAGTCGGGCACCGATACGTCGTGCAGGGAGACGTCCGCGTGGTCGGTAGGCATGTTGAAGGTCCAGCGGAACTTGTCGACGCTGAAACCGGGTGAATCGACCGGTACCAGAAAGGCGGTGATGCCCTGGGCGGCGCCGTCCTTGCCCGAGGTGCGGGCGAAGATCAGATCGTGAGTGGCGGTGTGCAGTCCGGTGTTCCAGCGCTTGCGGCCGTTGAGTATCCACTGGTCGCCCTGGCGCTTGCCGGTGGTTTCCATCCAGGTGGCGTCGCTGCCGTGGTCCGGCTCGGAGAGCCCGAACCCGATTCTCCTCTTGCCGGTGATGACGGCCTCGCAGAATGCCTGTTGCTGCTGCGGCGTACCGAAAGTCCACAGCAGTTTCACCGTCGGCAGGTTGCCGACGATCGAGGATTCGTCTTGCAGGTCGTTGTGCAGCCCCAGGCCGCGACGGGCCAGGTGCTCGCGGATGATCGCCATTTCCAGGTTGCTGGCGTCGCCGCCGCCCAGCGCCGCCGGCATGTCGTAGCGGAACAGCCCGGCCTGGTCCGCGCGCCGTTTCATTTCCGCGATCAGCTGTTCCCATTCCGGGCGCGGCAGGCCGTCGTTTTCGAAATCGGTGCGCGCCCACTCTCTGCGGTAATCGAAAAAGCGCTGATTGTCGTCGGCGGCCTGCAGGGGTTCGATTTGTTCAGCGATGAAGGTGTCGATGCGGTCGAGCAGCTCCACCATCTCGGGAGCCAGTGAATTCGGGGGTGCGATAGGGTTGTCCGGCTTAGCGTTTTCCGACATGGGACCTCCAGTACCTTGAACGATCGTTCAACGGTGACTATAGTCGCCAGTCAGGCAGATTGACAAGCCCGCCTCCCGGCACGGAATACGGAGCACGCCATCAGCATGACCGCCACGCCACCCGCCCTCGACGACAGCACGGTGCTGATTCAGCCCGCCGACAATGCGGTGGCCAGGGCGGTGCTGAACGCGGCGGTGGCGACCATCAGCGCGCGCGGCTATCACGGTACCTCGGTGCGCGACATCGCGGTGGCCGCCGGTGTCAGTCCGGGCACGCTGTACAACTACTTCGGCTCCAAGCAGGCGCTGCTGGCCACGCTCATGTGCCGTGCCATGGATATACTTATCGAAGCCAGCCAGCAGGCATTGCAGGCGGCGGCGCCGGAGCCGGCCGCGCGGCTGGATGCGCTGATCGACGCCCATGTGCGTGTACATGCGGTTTCCGGCCGTGAAAGCCTGATCGGCAATTCGGAGCTGCGCAGTTTGGAGCCCGACTATTTGCGGCAGGTGATCGGCAAGCGGGATGAACAACAGCGGTTGTTCGATCGGGTGGTCGCGGAAGGGGTCTCCCAGGGTTGTTTCCGGGTGGCCGATACGCGCATCGCCGCCCGCTACGTGGTGACCGCCTGTACCGCCGTGGCGATCTGGTACCGGCCACGGGGTGAGATCGACGTCGAGCACCTGGTACGGCATTACCAGAATCTGTCCCGGCAGTTGCTGGGCTGCGAGGAGAGCCGATGATGGACAAGGACCCAGCGCTGATCGAGGCGCTGCAACGGGCGCTCACCCCGGTGCTTGGCGCCGCCGTGACGGTGCGCGAATTGCGCTCGCTGTCGATGGGCGCCAGCAAGGAGATCTGTTCCTTCGTGGCGGCCACGCCGCAAGGCGCCACCCGCTCGCTGGTGTTGCGCCGCGACCCGCCGGCGGACCCGCATCCGCAACGCATGGCCTGCGAGGCGGCGCTGCTGCAAGCCGCCCGGCAGGTGGACGTTCCGGTTCCCGAAGTGCTGGCCCAGGGGGACGGTGCGGACGGCATCGGCTCGCCTTATCTGATCATGGAATGCCTGAGCGGCGAGACCATCCCGCGCAAGATTCTCCGTGACCCGCAGTGGGCCGGGGTGCGCGCCGTTCTGGCGCGCCGGCTGGGCGAGATCGCCGCCCGTATTCATCGTATTCCGCCCGACACCGCGCCGACTCTCGATCGCAGTGACCAGATGGCGTTCTGGCTGGAGGAATATCAACGCTATGGGCCACCGTCACCGACCTTCGAACTGGCGCTACAGTGGCTCGAAGCCCATCGTCCGCCGCCCCGGACGCCGGTGCTGGTGCACGGTGATTTTCGCCTCGGCAACCTGATGCTGGGGCCGGAGGATGTGGTTGGTGTGCTGGACTGGGAGCTGGCCCACCTTGGCGACCCCATATCCGACCTGGGCTGGGCCTGCGTCACCGCCTGGCGTTTCGGTGCGCCGCTGCCGGTGGCCGGGGTCGGTGAAATTAGCGAACTGATCGACGGCTACCGGCAGGTCAGCGGCTGGGCGCCGACGCCGGAAGAAATACACTGGTGGATCGTTTTCGGCATTTTTCGCTGGGGCACCATCTGCCGGCGGCAGGCGGCGCGCCACCTGTCGGGGCGCAACAATGCCTTGGAACTGGCGGCCATCGGTCGCCGGTTCGCGGAAAACGAACACGACCTGCTGGTGGAAATGGGCTATGTTTCATCGGCTGGCGATGAGGATATTCACCCCGAAGCGAGCGAGCCGGACGGCCTGCTCGGGCTGCCGGATGCGCTGACGCTGCTGACCGCCCTGCGTGGTGCGCTCGATCGCCGTGGCGATTACGAAGACAAGGTGGCGGGCCGGGTGGTCGACAACATCTACCGGGAAATCAGCCTGGGCCCCAGCCTCCGTGCGCAGGTGAACCAGCGTCTGCGCGACGCGGGCGTGGATGATGAACAGCAACTGGTGGAATGGATTCGCCGACACCCTGGACAACTGAACGACAAGGTCCGCGCGGCGGTTTGCGCGGGCGTGCAAGCCAGATTGCAGATCTGGAATCCCCGTTATCTTTCGTCGTGAAATCTGGCGCCGTGAAACGAATCGGCAACGGCGCATTCCACGGCCTGACGAATCAATCAGAGGAGCAAAGCAACATGACGAATTTTCTTGATCTGAGCGGCCAGACGGTAGTCGTCACCGGCGGCAACAATGGGATTGGTTTGGGCATGGCCCGCGGCCTGGCGCAGGCCGGCGCTTCGCTGGCCATCTGGGGGCGCAATGCCGAACGCAACCAGCAGGCGGTGGAAGAGCTTGGCAAGCTGAGCGAAGTGGCGGCCTTCACCTGCGACGTATCCGACCCGCGACAGGTGGACGAAGCCATGGCCGGTACGCTGGCGAAGTTCGGACACCTCAATGGTCTTATCGCCAATGCCGGCATCAGCGGCACCAAGGCGCCGTTCCACGACATTCCCATCGAGGATTTCCGCAAGGTAGCGGCGGTCAACGTGGATGGTGTGGTGCTGAGCTTCCAGGCGGCGATCAAGCAGATGCTCAAGCAGGGCAAGGGCGGCTCGCTGGTGGCGGTGTCCTCGCTGGCAGGCATCGAAGGCGCCGGCGGCAACCTTCCTTACGGGGCCACCAAGGGGGCGGTGCTGGCGATCATGCGCGGCGTGGCCACGGAGTATGGCCGCCACGGTATTCGCTGCAACGCCATCCTGCCCGGCTGGATCGCCACCGACATGACCAGCAAGGCGGTGGGCAACGAGGTGTTCACCGAGAAGGTCATCAAGCGGGTGCCGTTCCGCCGCTGGGGTACGCCGGAAGATTTCGCCGCGGCGGCGGTGTATCTGGTGGGGCCGGGCAGCACCTACACCAATGGCCAGCAATTCGTCATTGATGGTGGCTATTCGGTGTTCTGATCGTTTCTTCCAGCGACAGTTGCGGTGGATGCGGGAAAGCCGTTCAATACGCGGATGCGGCTTGGGTTTCCGCATTCACCATAATAACGGAGGAAAGGATGCAGAACGCCGACCTGGGAAAACTGATTCTTCGTCTGTGCCTTGGCTTGCTGTTGTTGTTCCATGGCATCCACAAACTGCAATACGGCATCGGCGGCATTGAAGGCATGCTGGTGGCCCACCATCTGCCGGGATTCCTCGCCTATGGTGTGCTGATCGGCGAGGTGCTGGCGCCGCTGATGGTGTTGATCGGCTATTACAGCCGTATCGGCGCCGGCATCATCGTCATCAACATGGTGGTGGCTGTGCTGCTGGTGCACATCCCCAGTGGCGACCTGTTCAAGCTCGCCGGCTCCGGCGGCTGGGCGCTGGAATTGCAGGCGTTCTACCTGTTCACCGCGCTGGCGCTGTTCTTCACTGGCGCCGGCAAGTACGCCGTGAAAGACTAGAGTCAGAAGCCGGTGGATGCGCTGCGCTTATCCACCCACGAAGCCGTCATCCCGCGCGTAGTCGCAGGATCCCGCAGCCATGGATCCTGCGACTACGCGCAGGATGACGTACCGCCGCGCCCCACGCAGGATGACGTACCGCCGCGCCCCACGCAGGATGACGTACCGCCGCGCCCCACGCAGGATGACGGGGCTGCGCTCCATGCAGGTATAGTACGTTCCCGTCATTCTGCGCGCAGTCGCAGAATCCAGAATGGTGCGATGGATCCTGCGATTCCGCTGCGCTCCACGCAGGATGACGTGCCGCTGCGCTCCACGCAGGATGACGTAC
>CAYMKZ010000051.1:5634-10955 GCA_964391345.1 uncultured Alcanivorax sp. | reverse complement strand
CCGCTGCGCTCCACGCAGGATGACGTGCCGCTGCGCTCCACGCAGGATGACGTACCGCCGCGCTCCAGTCGGAGCGACAAGATCATGGGGTTTTGTAGGGTGGATAAGCGCAGCGCATCCACCATGCCACCCCGCTACAACGACCCTTTCAGCATGTTCTCCGCACTGATCTGACCATTCAGCGTCCAGAAGTCATAAAGCAATCCCAGCCCGAAAATCCCCGCCGTGCACAGATAAATCAGACCGGTGATCCACTTGCCCATGTAAAACCGGTGCAGGCCGAAGATGCCCAGGAAGGTCAGCAGCAGCCAGGCGATGCTGTAATCGGTCGGCCCGGCCCGGTAGCGTAGATCGGCGTCCCGATCCATGGCGGGGATCAGAAACAGGTCGATGATCCAGCCGATGAACAGCAGACCCAGGGTGAAAAACCACAGTGTGCCGGTCAGTTGCCGGCCGTAGTAGAAGCGGTGGGCGCCCATGAAACCGAATATCCACAGAATGTAGCCCACTGCCTTGCTGTGCGTATCGTTATTGAGCATCACGTTGATCGTCCTTTGATGGCCTGTGACGGAAGAGCCCGATTGTAGCGAAAACTCCTTCTGCCTTTCATCTCCACAATATACGGCCAACAGGCTGGTTCCCACGGCCGGGCGCAGCCCGTACCATGGCGGGCCAAACCACTGATGGACCCGATTCGTGAACCATGACCACTGGATGCAACAAGCGCTGCGGCTTGCCGAACAGGCTGCCCGCGCGGGAGAGGTGCCGGTCGGCGCCCTGGTGGTGCGCGATGAGGTGGTGCTGGGGCAGGGCTGCAACCGACCGATCAGCGCCCAGGACCCTAGCGCGCACGCGGAGATCAATGCCCTGCGTGATGCGGCCGGCCGGGTCGGCAACTATCGTCTGCCCGGCGCCACGCTTTATGTCACCCTGGAACCCTGCACCATGTGTTTCGGCGCCATGATCCACGCCCGTATCGCACGGCTGGTGTACGGCGCCCGCGAACCGCGCGCGGGGGTATGTGGGAGCAGTCTGTCGTTGCATGAAGCCGGCTTTTACAACCATCGGATCGAGGTGCTGGAAGGGGTTGAAGCGGAGGCGGCCGGCGACCTGCTGAGACGCTTTTTTCGTCAGCGCCGGAGTTGATGCTACCTGATGAAGCCGATGGGTGTGCTGCGTCCGCCCATCATTCTATGCGGGACGTAGCCCTCAGCGTTTCCTCTGCGTGGAGTGAAATACCTGCCCCTGCACGGAGTGAAGTACCCGTCCCCCGCATGGAGTGAAGTACCCGTCCCCCGCACGGAGTGAAGTATCCGTCATTCTGCGCGCAGTCGCAGAATCCAGGGCGGTGAAATGGATCCTGCGATTCCGCTGCGCTCCACGCAGGATGACGGAGGTGAAAGCCCCACGCAGGATGACGGAGGTGAAAGCCCCACGCAGGATGACGGAGGTGAAAGCTCCACGCAGGATGACGGAGGTGAAAGCTCCACGCAGAATGACGGCTTCGCAGGCACATCCGCCGGATCGGCGTTACCCGGGAGCAGGCGATCACTCGGCGGCGGCGAGCAGCGTTTGGCCGTGGTGGCGGGCGTTGTCCGCCCAGATCAGCAGATCGTAGTAACGCTGAATGTTGCTCACGTAGACGCTGGCCTGCCCGCCCGGCGCCGGGCCGTGGCGCAGGCTGGTGGCGTAGCGGGCGTCGCTGAGCAGCGGCAGGCGTTGCTGCACCGCCGCCCAGCTGTCCGGATCGGCGCCCTGGCTCTGCGTCAGCACCCGGGCGTCTTCCAGATGGCCGAGGCCGACGTTGTAGGCCGCCAGCGCCATCCAGGTGCGGTCCGGCTCGGCGATACGCTGCGGCAGACGATCATGCAGCCGGCGCAGATAGGCGGCGCCGGCTTCGATGCTTTGCGCCGGGTCGGTGCGGTCGCTGATGCCCATGGCCTGGGCGGTGCTGGCGGTGAGCATCATCAGGCCTTCGACTCCGGTGGGCGACACCGCATCGGCGTTCCACAGGCTTTCCTGGTAGGCGACGGCGGCCAGCAGCCGCCAGTCGAAACCGGATGCGGCGGCAGCGGTATGGAAGTCGTCACGATACTGCGGCAGCCGGTCTTGCAGGTGGCTGACGAAGCTGCGTGCGGCGTACAGGTCGAAGTTGTCCTGGTGGCCATAGAAGCGTTCCGCCAGCCGCGCGGTCTGGCCCGAGGCCTTGGCGCGCAGCAGGTAACGCTGGGCGGCCAGGTACAGGCTGCGATCCTGCTGCGGCGCGAAGGCCCAGGCCAGCCCCTGTTGCTTGCTCAGCGCGAAGGCGGCGGCCACGTTCGGGAACAGGCCGCGATGAATGGCATAGGCGTTGGAGTTGATCAGCGCGTAATCCGCCTTGCCCTGATCCACCAGGTTGAGCATTGCCTCGGCGGAGCCATGCACGATGGGTGTGAAGCGCAGTTGCGGCTGGGCCAGTTGCGCCTGGATCAGCATTTGCTCGTGGCGGCTGCCGGCGCGCACCACCACTTTTCTGCCGATCAGGTCGTCGATGCCCTGCGGTTGCCGGGTGCCCAGGCGATACAGCACCAGCGTATCCACCTTCTGGTAGGGCGTGGTGAAGCGCAGGGGCTCTTCCAGCGACGGCTCTGAAGACGGCGCTATGGCCATCAGGCCGGCGGCGGCGAAATCCGCCTGGCCATGGCGCACCGCGTATTTGACGGCGGCGAGGCTGTCCAGCGGCAGCAGGCGCAGTTTCACGCCAAGGCGATCGGCGAAACCCTTGGCCAGCTGGTATTCCATGCCGGTGGGGCCATCGGGGGCGTTGTACACGGTGGTCAGGGAGGGACGGGTGGCCACCACCAGTTCACCACGCGTTTGCACGCGCTCCAGAGCGGAAGGAGCGGGGCGCATGGCCATGACCAGGCCAATAACACACAGCAGGGTCACCGGCGTCAGCAAGCGGCGGCTTTGACGTAGCAGTTGCCTCATGTTCCAGGGTGCCTCTGTCGGGTACTCCGAACAGGTCGGTACGGCCCATGCCGCCCGCGGAGGGTTGCGTCCCTTGCACCCTGCCGTGATGAAAATTCGTTATGCGGGCCGGAATCTATCATTGCCGGCCGGGCAAAATCCATGTTTTTTGGCCTTTTCGGCCGATTTTCGTATTTATTTGCATATAGAACTGCGGTGTCATGTAGGGAATGAGGAAATTAGTCTGGCCATCGCTTATCATTGGCGCTCCGCCATTCCCTCCTCGTTTCAAAGGAAAAGCCGACCCTATGCTGATCCTGACCGGTAGTCCGGCCCTATCCGCATTCCGCAAGGAAAAGTTGCTGCGGGCGTTGCCCGGCGTCCAGGCGCTGTCCGCCCGCTATGTCCATTTCGTCGCGCTGTCCGGGACGCTGGATGCGCCCCAGAGCCAGCAGTTGGAAACGCTGCTGGACTACGGCCCGCGCCGCCAGGAAGAGGTGGTGGACGGCGAATGTTTCGTGGTGGTGCCGCGGCCGGGGACCATCTCGCCCTGGTCGTCCAAGGCCACCGATATTTGCCATAGCGCCGGCCTCGACAAGATCGTGCGGGTCGAGCGGGGCATCGAGTACCGCCTGCAACTGAGCAAAGGCGCACCGGCGGAGCGCAAGGCGCTGGCGGGGGTGTTGCACGATCGCATGGTGGAGGCGGTACTCGGCGATCTGCAGGAGGCGCAAATCCTGTTCACCCGGCATGAGCCGCGCCCGCTGAGCACCGTGGATGTGCTGAACGGCGGGCGTGCGGCGCTGGTCCAGGCCAACCGCGAGCTGGGGCTGGCACTGGCCGATGACGAGGTGGATTACCTGGTGGAGCGGTTCACGGCGCTGGGCCGCAATCCCGCCGATGCGGAATTGATGATGTTCGCCCAGGCCAATTCGGAGCACTGCCGGCACAAGATCTTCAACGCCGAGTGGCTGATCGACGGCCAGCCGCAGGACCACAGCCTGTTCGCGATGATCCGCAATACCCACAAACAAGCGCCGGAGGGGGTGCTCAGCGCCTACAAGGACAATGCGGCGGTGGTGGCCGGGCCGCTGGCGGATCGCTTCTTTCCGGATGAGGAAGGGCGGTACGGCTACAGCAACGAGCCGGTACACCTGCTGATGAAGGTGGAGACGCACAACCATCCCACCGCCATCGCCCCGCATCCCGGCGCCGCCACCGGCGCCGGTGGCGAGATTCGTGACGAAGGCGCCACCGGGCGTGGCGCCAAGCCGAAGGCTGGCCTGACCGGGTTTTCGGTGTCCAACCTGCGCATTCCCGGCTTCGAACAGCCCTGGGAAGACGACTATGGCCGTCCCGGCCGCATGGCGGCGCCGCTCGACATCATGATCGAAGGGCCGCTGGGCGGCGCGGCGTTCAACAACGAATTCGGCCGTCCCAATCTGGGCGGCTACTTCCGCACCCTGGAACTCCAGGCGCCGGGCATCAATGGCGACGAGCGTCGCGGCTATCACAAGCCGATCATGATTGCCGGTGGTCTTGGCAACATCCGTGACGGCCATGTGGAGAAGAATGCGATTCCCGCTGGCGCGAAGATCATCGTGCTGGGCGGCCCGGCGCTGCTCATCGGCCTGGGCGGCGGCGCGGCCAGCTCCATGGCCAGCGGTGAATCCGATGAAGCGCTGGATTTCGCTTCGGTACAGCGCGGCAACCCGGAGATCGAACGTCGCGCCCAGGAAGTGATCGACCGCTGCTGGGCGCTAGGCGAGCGCAACCCGATCGTCTCCATTCACGATGTTGGCGCCGGCGGCCTGTCCAACGCGCTGCCGGAGCTGGTGCACGATCACGATCGCGGGGCGCGTCTGGAATTGCGCCAGGTGCCCAGCGACGAGCCGGGCATGAGCCCGCTGGAAATCTGGTGCAACGAAGCCCAGGAACGTTACGTGCTGGCGGTGATGCCCGAGGACCTGCCGCGCTTCGAGGCGCTGTGCCGCCGCGAGCGCGCGCCCTTCGCGGTGCTCGGCGAGGCCACCGGAGAGGAGCACCTGACGGTCAGTGACGCGCATTTCGGCAACGCCCCGGTGGATCTGCCGATGGACCTGCTGTTCGGCAAGCCGCCGAAGATGCAGCGCCAGTTCGAGCGCAGCGATTTTCAACGGCAGCCCTTCGACACCAGCGCCATCACCCTGCGCGAGGCAGCGGAGCGGGTGCTGCGGCTGCCGGCGGTGGCCTCCAAGAGCTTCCTCATCACCATCGGCGACCGCTCGGTGACCGGGCTGGTGCACCGCGATCAGATGGTCGGCCCCTGGCAGGTGCCGGTGGCCGATTGCGCGGTCACCGCCACCGGCTTCAACCAGCGTACCGGCGAGGCC
>CAYMKZ010000051.1:0-5624 GCA_964391345.1 uncultured Alcanivorax sp. | reverse complement strand
CGCCCCCCCCCCCCGGCCCCACCCCGCGCCCGGGGGGGGCCCGGCCCCGGCCCCCCCCCACGCCGCTGGCGCTGGTGGATGCCGCCGCTTCCGGGCGCATGGCGGTGGCCGAGACGTTGACCAACCTGGCCGGTGCGCACATCGGCGCGCTGGGCAACATCCGCCTGTCCGCCAACTGGATGGCCGCCGCCGGGCATCCGGGCGAGGACCAGGCGCTGTTCGATACCGTCAAGGCGGTGGGCATGGAACTGTGCCCGGCGCTGGGCATCGCCATTCCGGTGGGCAAGGATTCCCTGTCCATGCGCACGGTATGGCGGGAGCGCGGCCTGGACAAGAGCGTCACCGCGCCGCTGTCGTTGATCGTCACCGGCTTTGCCACGGTCACCGACATCGATCTCACCGTGACCCCGCAACTGCGCGTGGATCAGGGTGAAACCGAGCTGTTGCTGGTGGATCTGGGGCATGGCCGGGACCGCCTCGGCGGCTCCGCGCTGGCCCAGGTGTACGGCGCCGTGGGTGATGAAGCGCCGGATCTGGAGAGCGCCGACGATCTGATCGCCTTTTTCAACGTCACCCAGCAACTGCTCGCCGAACGGCGCCTGCTGGCCTATCACGATCGTTCCGACGGCGGCCTGTTCACCACGCTGGTGGAAATGGCCTTCGCTGGCCGTGTCGGCCTGGATGTCACTCTCGATCACGTTGCCGGTGACGAGCAGGAAGTGCTGGCGGCGCTGTTTGCCGAGGAAGCCGGGGCGGTATTGCAAGTGCGTGCCGCGGATGTGGACGAGGTGCGCCGCCGCTATGAAGCCGCCGGGCTGAAGGGCTGTGTGCACAGTGTGGCGGTGCTCAACGACGAGGACCTGCTGCGGTTGCGCCTGGGCGGCGCCGTGGTGCTGGAGCACCGGCGCCGTGCGGTACAGGCGCTGTGGGCGGAAACCAGTTACTACATCCAGGCGCTGCGGGACAACCCGGATTGCGCGCGCCAGGAATTCGACGCCATTACCAAAGTTGTCGATCCGGGGCTGAATACCCGTCTGACGTTCGATATGAGTGAGGACAACCCGCCTTTCCGCGACGGCCCCCCCCATGTGAACAGCGGCGTTCGCCCCCGCGTGGCGATCCTCCGCGAGCAGGGCGTCAATGGTCAGGTGGAACTGGCCGCCGCCTTCGATCGCGCCGGCTTCCAGGCGGTGGACGTGCACATGCGCGACCTGCTCGCCGGCCAGGTGAATCGGGACGACATGAAGGGCCTAGTAACCTGTGGTGGCTTCTCCTACGGGGACGTGCTGGGCGCCGGCGGCGGTTGGGCCAAGACCATCCTCCATCACCAGCGCCTGCGGGATGCCTTCAGCGGCTTCTTCGATCGCCAGGATACTTTCGGGCTGGGGGTTTGCAATGGCTGCCAGATGTTTTCCCATCTCCGCGACCTGATTCCCGGCGCCGGGCACTGGCCGCGTTTCGTGCGCAACCTCAGCGAGCAGTTCGAGGCGCGCACTTCATTGGTGGAGATCCAGGATTCACCGTCCGTGCTGCTGCAGGGCATGGCTGGCAGCCGTCTGCCGATCGCCGTGGCTCATGGCGAAGGGCGGGTGGAGATGGCCGCCGACGCTCTGGCCCGCAGCCAGCAACGGCAACTGCTGGCGCTGCGCTACGTGGACAACCGGGGTGAGCCGACCGAGCGTTATCCGGCCAACCCGAACGGCTCGCCGCTCGGCGCCACCGGCTTCACCACCGAGGATGGCCGCGTCACCATCATGATGCCGCACCCGGAAAGGGTGTTCCGGGTGTTGCAGAACAGCTGGATTCCGGACGACTGGCGCCGTTTCGAGAACGGCCCCTGGTTCCGCATGTTCGCCAACGCCCGCCGCTGGGTGGGCTGAGCGGCCTGGCCGCCATGGACGTCTACAAACTGTGTTTTTATGTGCCGCTGGAGCATGTCGAGGTGGTAGACGAGTTTCGTGTGGAAATGGTCTGCGCCGGCGCGCACCTCGAAGCCGTGCTGGCCCCGTCACCCCACGCTGGCCCGTCATCCTGCGCTGGCCCGTCATCCTGCGCTGGCCCGTCATTGTGCGCGCAGTCGCAGAATCCAGTGTTTGAGAGGTGGATCCTGCGACTTCGCTTCGCTACGCGCAGGATGACGGGGTTCCGCGCAGGATGACGGGATCAGCGCAGAATCGGGCCAGCGCGGATGACGGGGACTACCGGCACTCCGCTCCCCGCGGCGTCAGGTTCGGGGGCGGCGCAGGCCGAGCGGCGCAATGTCACGAGTGCGGGTGGGAAATTCGCCGCTCTCCCGGTCCTGAAGGTAGAACTTCAGGGTGCGGCCGATGACCGGGAAAGCCAGTTGCTCCCAGGGAATGTCGTCGCCGTCGAACAGCGCGGCGTCCGAGCTTTCATCGCCGACGCCGTAGTCGCCGTTGACCATGTCGCCGAGAAAGAACAGGTACACCTGGTTGATGTGCGGCAGGTTGAAGACGGTGTAAAGATCGCCGATCGCCACCGTGGCGCAGGCTTCCTCCCAGGTTTCCCTGGCGGCGCCTTCCTGCAGTGTCTCGCCGTTTTCCATGAAGCCGGCGGGCAGCGTCCAGTAGCCCAGGCGGGGCTCGATGGCGCGCTTGCAGAGCAGAATGCGGCCCTCCCAGACGGGTACCGAACCGACCACGATTTTCGGGTTCTGATAGTGCACCACACCGCAGTTGCGGCACCAGTAACGGGGTCGGTTATCGCCTTCGGGAACGGAAAACAGGACCTCGGCGCCACAATGACTGCAATATTTCATCGATACTCTCTGTGGGACAAGCGTTCTATGGGACAAGCGTTGCCTTTGAGAAAAGCGTTGCCGTTTGCAGCCTAATGGGTCGTGAGGCTCCCCGCAATTGAAAGCGTGGCGGAAAGTGGGCCGAATGGTTCGTGGGTCTTGCTAGGTGGTGCGGCGCTGGTCAAACTGAAGCCCTGACTGAAGAGCAAGTAAATGGAGATGCCCTTGAGACGGTTATCCGGCCCGGCGCCCGCCGTGGCCTGTTGCCCTGGGCGCGGGAGGACGCGCCTGTGACTATTTTGCAGCGTTTGCGTGAGCGCATGGTGGAATACCAGCCGGTGGATGTGGTCACCGGCAGCCTGCCCGAAGCCGCCGTGCTGATGCCGTTTATCGACCAACCGGACCCGGAACTGATTCTCACCGTGCGTTCGCAATTCATGCCCACCCATGCCGGTGAAGTGGCCTTCCCCGGTGGCAAGCGCGACCCGCTGGATGCCGATCTGCTGCACACGGCGTTGCGCGAAAGCCGTGAGGAAGTGGGGCTGGCCCCGGACCAGGTGGAGGTGATCGGCCAGTTGTCGCCGCTGCCTTCGCGTTTCGGCATGAAGGTGACGCCCTTCGTGGGGGTGGTGCCGAAAGGGGTGGAACTGGTGGCCGAGCCGGGCGAGACGGCGACCATTTTTCGTGTGCCGGTGAGTTTTTTCCTCGATGAGCGCCCCGAGCTGTCGGCGCCGATGGAGGTCTATGGCCGGCGCATGCGCATGCCCAGCTACCAGTTTGAAGACAAGCGTATCTGGGGGCTGACCGCCTTCATGATCCTTGATCTGCTCAACCATGTTTATGATGCGCGAGTGCATTACGACCTGACGGGAGAAGCAAGCGGATGATTTACAAACTCGGAGATCGCCAACTGGAGCTGCGCGGCGAAGGCCAGTGGATCGCCCCCAACGCGGCGGTGATCGGCTCCGTGGTGCTGGGCAACAACGCCAGCGTCTGGTTTGGCGTGGTGATTCGCGGTGATAACGATGTCATCGAGATCGGCGACGACAGCAACATCCAGGAAAACTCGGTGTTGCATGTGGACCCCGGCAAACCGATCCATATCGGCCAGGGTGTGACGGTGGGTCACAAGGTGATGCTGCACGGTTGCAGCATCGGCGACAATACGCTGATCGGCATGAACGCGGTGGTGCTCAATGGCGCCAGGGTGGGCAGGAACTGCATCGTCGGTGCTCATGCTCTGGTGCCGGAAGGCATGGAGATCCCGGACGATTCCGTGGTCATGGGCGCGCCGGCCAAGGTGGTCAAGCAGGCGTCCGAGGTGCACAAGACGATGATCGCCATGGGCAGCCAGCATTATGTGGCCCATGCCCGGCATTTCGCCGAGCACCTGCAAGTGGACGATCGCTTTGAGTAGCGCGCCGGCTTCGCCCTGCGCCTCCATCTGCGCGCTGGATGCCAATGACGTCTGTGTCGGTTGTTTCCGCACCGGCATGGAAATCAGCTACTGGGGCCGGCTCAGCGCCGATCACCAGCGCGAAGTGCTGAGCCGCAGCCAGCGGCGCATGTCCGGTGAGGTGGTGGCCTGCCTGCTGGACGAGCAGGTGCTGGATGAAGGCTCGCCAGCCGGCGGCGGAGACAGCGCGGCATGAACGACGCCAACGGGCCGGCCTCGGCCGCCACCACGACACCGGTACCGAAGGTCGGCCTCGCGCTGGGCAGCGGCTCGGCGCGCGGCTGGGCGCATATCGGCGTGATTCAGGCGCTGGAGGACATGGGTGTGCGCCCGGACGTGGTGGCCGGTACCTCGATCGGCGCCCTGGTGGGCGGCGCTTATGTGAGCGGCGAGTTGAAGAGCTTCGGCGAATGGGTCAGGACGCTCACCACCCGCGATGTGTTCAGCCTGATGGATTTCACCTTTTCCGGCGGTGTGGTCAAGGGGGAAAAGCTGTTCGGCTATTTCGGCCGCATGCACAGCAACCCGAACATCGAGGATTTGCAGCAACGTTTCGTGACCGTGGCCACGGACATGAAAAGTGGCCGCGAAGTGTGGATCAGCAAAGGGCCGGTGCTGGATGCGGCGCGCGCTTCCTGCGCACTGCCGGGGCTGTTTTCGCCGTTCCAGCACCGTGGCCGCTGGATGCTCGACGGCGGCCTGGTGAATCCGGTGCCGGTGTCCGCGGCGCGGGCGTTCGGCGCCGATGTGGTGATCGCCATCAACCTCAATGCGCAACTGGTGGGCGCGCACCTCAGCCGTCAGCGGCCACCGGAAGACCATGAGGGCGGCAACGCCGAAGACCGCAGCCTGTGGCAGAAAATGACCGATTATTTCTCCTCCGGCGGCAACGACAGCCCGGGGTTCTTCGATGTGGTGGCCTCCAGCGTCAACATCATGCAGGACCGCATCACCCGTTCGCGCATGGCCGGCGACCCGCCGGAAGTGACGCTGATTCCATTGCTGGAAGACTTCGCGCTGATGGATTTTCACCGTGCCGGCGAAGCCATCGACGAAGGCTACCGGCTGGTGGAACGCCACGCCGGGGACATTCGCGCCTGGCTGGGTTATCCCGCCCCCTGACCGTCCGTCATCCTGCGCGGAGCCTCTTTGTCGTCGGTCTGCGCGGAGCCTTCCGCTCGCGCATGGCCCTCTTCCGTCTGTCATCCTGGGTGGAGCTTCCGTGTCATCCTGCACGGAACCCTCCGTCATCCTGCACGAAACCCTCCGTCATCCTGCACGGAACCCTCCGTCATCCTGCGCGAAACCCTCCGTCATCCTGCGCGAAACCCTCCGTCATCCTGCGCGAAACCCTTCGTCATCCTGCGCGAAACCCTTCGTCATCCTGCGCGAAGTCGCAGGATCCACCAC
>CAYMKZ010000050.1:0-18093 GCA_964391345.1 uncultured Alcanivorax sp. | reverse complement strand
ACCTGCGACCACCTGCACCCCATGCAGGTGCGCTACCAGGCTGCGCTACGCCCCGTTTGGTTGCTCTTTGGAAGCGGCGGCAATGATAGCGGATAAGCGACAACGATGGAACCAGCAAACGGCAATCGGCGGTGCGGTTGCTCAGCTTGTGACCAGTTCACGGCGATCAGTCGAGGGCGTCGAGCACTTCTTCCAGTTCGATGATCATCTGGCGCACCATCTGATGGTAGCGGGTGTCGTGTTCGGCATTGGCTTCGCCGGAAAGCTGCTGCCGGGCGCCGCCGATGGTGAAGCCCTGTTCGTAGAGCAGGCTGCGGATCTGGCGAATGGTGAGCACGTCCTGGCGCTGGTAATAGCGCCGGTTGCCGCGCCGCTTGACGGGCTTCAGTTGCGGAAATTCCTGCTCCCAGTAGCGCAGCACATGCGGTTTCACATCGCAGAGGTCGCCCACTTCACCGATGGTGAAGTAGCGTTTGCCGGGAATCGGCGGCAGCTCATTGTTGTGGCTGGGTTCGAGCATAATCATCCACTCGTTGCTTGAGCTTCCTGCCAGCCCGGAACACCACCACGCGGCGTGCGGGAATGGGAATTTCCTCGCCGGTTTGCGGGTTGCGGCCGGGCCGTTCGCTCTTGTCACGCAGTTCGAAATTGCCGAAGTCGTAGAGTTTCACCGGCTCGCCGCTTTCCAGCGCCACGCGGATTTCCTCGAAGAACAGCTCCACGACTTCCCGGGCTTCGCGCTTGTTCAGACCCATCTCGTCAGACAGCCGGCCGGCCATACCCGCTTTCGTCAACGTGCCCATCAGAACACCTCGAACCACCCCTGATATTATTCTCTGAGGGTGGCGTTAAATTGTTGATTTAACTGAGATACCACTGCTTCGACCA
Source organism: uncultured Alcanivorax sp. (assembly GCA_964391345.1). Taxonomy (GTDB): domain Bacteria; phylum Pseudomonadota; class Gammaproteobacteria; order Pseudomonadales; family Alcanivoracaceae; genus Alloalcanivorax. The sequence goes on along the minus strand of CAYMKZ010000050.1, from coordinate 17,205 downwards.
GATCATTGACCTGATCGTCCCTAAGAGTGCGGGAAGCGTCCTGGAAGGTCAAGGTCAGCCCCAGACTTTTGCTGCCGGCGGCGATATGTTCGCCCTGGTACAAGTCGAAAATGTGAACCCGTCGCAAGCGTGCATCGCAGGCGGCGCGGGCCGCCGCCACCAGAGCACCGGCGGGCACCGAGGCGTCGACCACGAAGGCCAGGTCACGCTGTACGCTGGGCTGGTCGGGCACCGGCGTGAAGTGCGGCAGCAGCCCGTCGCGCAGCGGTGCCAGCGCCAGTTCGAACAGATACAGATTTTCCGGCAGATCCAGCTCAGTGGCCAGGCGGGGATGCAGGCGCCCCAGGTAGCCGATCGTTTCGCCGTTGCTCTCGACCTGCGCGCATTGCCCCGGATGCAGGGCCGGATGGGTGCCGGCGCGGAAGCTGAAAGCCCGCTCGCCGGCCAGCGCCAGCAGTGCTTCCACGTCACCTTTGAGATCGTAGAAATCCACCGTGCGGTCTTTCTTGCCGCTGCTCCAGTGAGCGGGCTGGGCGCTGCCGTACAGCAGACCGGCGATCATCGGCTCCTGGGTGAGCGTGTGGTCCTGCGCCGGCACGAAGCGCAGCCCGGTTTCAAACAGCCGCAGGCGGCTTGCCTGGCGGTTCAGGTTGCGCCCGGCGGCGTTCAGCAGGCCGGCCAGCAAAGTGGTACGCATGACGCCCAGATCCGCGGAGATCGGGTTGAGCAGGGCCAGCGGTTTGCTCTCCGGGTCCAGCCTGGCGAGCAGTTCAGGGGCGACGAAGCTGTAGGTGATGGCTTCCAGATAGCCCCGGTCACGCAGAGCGTCGCTCAGGCGGCGCAGCGGCAGCGTCGCCTCCCGGCTGCTGTTGCCCGCCGGGCTGCCGGCCGGCACGCGGCTGGGCAGTCGATCGTAACCGTGCACGCGGGCCAGTTCTTCGATCAGGTCTTCGGCAATCGCCATGTCGAAACGCCAGCTCGGCGCGGTAACCGACCAGCGCCCTTCCCCGGTTTCGCTGACGGCCATGCCGAGACGCTGGAGAATGTCGCTGACGTCGGCGTTGTCCAGCGCGACTCCGAGGCGGCGGCGGATACGCGCCGCGTCCAGCTCGATGGTGACCGGAGCCGGCAGTTGCGCCTGATCAACGGCCTCGTGAATCGGCCCGGCCTGACCGCCGGTGATTTCCAGAATCAGCGCCGTGGCACGCTCCATGGCCTGCCGTTGCAGTTGCGGATCGACGCCACGCTCGTAACGGTGCGAGGCATCGGTGTGCAGGCCGTAGCCGCGGGCACGGCCGGCCACGCTCAGCGGGCTGAAGAAGGCGCACTCGAGGAACAGATGACGGGTATCACGGGAAACCGCACTGGCGCGCCCGCCCATGATGCCGGCCAGCGCCAGCGGGCCGCTGTCATCGGCGATCACCAGGGTGTCTTCTTTCAGTTGCAGATTCTGGTCGTCGAGCGTAGTCAGTGTTTCGCCGGGCTGCGCCTGGCGCACGCGGATGCCGCCGCTCAACTTGTCCAGGTCGAAGGCGTGCAGGGGTTGGCCCAGCTCCAGCAGCACGTAGTTGGTGACATCGACGATCGGGTCGATGGAGCGCAATCCGGCACGGCGCAGGCGCTCCACCATCCACAACGGCGTGGGCGCGGCGACGTTGACATCACGAATCACCCGGCCCTGATAGCGCGGACAAGCCTGGCTGTCCTCCAGGGTGATGGGAAAAGTGTCATCCAGGGTGGCGGCTACCGGCTCGACCTCCGGCGCGGAAAACGGCACGCGGTTGAGCACCGCCACTTCCCGGGCGATGCCGCGCAGGCTCAGGCAGTCGGCCCGGTTGGGGGTCAGGTCCACATCGATGATGCTGTCATCGAGCCGCAGATAATCGCGGATGTCCGCGCCCAGCGGCGCCTCCGCCGGCAGTTCGAGAAGGCCGTCGATGAGGTCTTCCAGACCCAGTTCGGAGGCGCCGCACAGCATGCCTTCCGACGGCTGGCCGCGCAGCTTCGCCTTCTTGATCTTCAGATCGCCGGGCAACAGGGCGCCGACCCGGGCGAACGGCACGCGCAGCCCCTGCCGCGCATTGGGCGCACCACACACCACGGGAAACACCTGGCTGCCGTCGTCCACTTCGCACAGGCGCAGCTTGTCAGCGTCCGGATGCGGTTGACACTGTTTGATTTCGGCCACCACCACGCCACTGAACGGCGGCACCGCCGGCTCCACGGCGTCCACTTCCAGGCCGGCCATGGTGATCTGATGCACCAGGGCATCGGTATTGATGTCGGGGTCAACCCACTCCCGCAGCCAGGCTTCGTTGAAACGCATGTTGGCTAATCCTCGGATTCCGTTTCTTTATCTGTTTCGTCGTCTGTTTCCGCCATCCGTTGTTATCGCCGGAAACGTGCCCGATCAGGCGAACTGGGTCAGGAAGCGGACGTCGTTCTCGAAGAACAATCGCAGATCATTGACGCCATAGCGCAACATCGCCAGACGCTCGATGCCCATGCCGAAGGCAAAACCGCTGTAGCGCTGCGGGTCCACCCCACCGTGCTCCAGCACCTTCGGGTGCACCATCCCGCAGCCCATGATCTCCAACCAGCCGCTGTGCGAACACACCCGACAGCCGGCACCGCCACAGCTCACGCAGCCCACGTCCACTTCCGCGCTGGGCTCGGTGAACGGGAAATAGCTGGGACGGAAACGCACCGGCAGATCGTCCACTTCAAAGATGAATTCGAGAAAGGCGGCGACAGTGCCCTTGAGGTCCGCAAAGGTAATGTTCTCATCCACCAGCAGCCCTTCCACCTGATGGAACATGGGCGTGTGGGTGAGATCGGAATCACAGCGGTACACGCGGCCAGGGGCGATGATCCGGAACGGCGGCTGGCCGCCTTCCATCACGCGCACCTGCACCGGCGAGGTGTGGGTACGCAGCAGCCGACCATCGCCGAAATAGAAGGTGTCGTGCATGGCGCGGGCAGGATGGTGCGGCGGAATGTTGAGCGCCTCGAAATTGTGGAAGTCGTCTTCCACTTCCGGCCCCTCGGCGATGTCGAAGCCCAGCCGCAGGAAGAAATCCTCCATGCGGCGGCGCATGCGCGTCACCGGATGCAGGGCGCCGGGCTGTTCGCCGCGGCCCGGCAGCGTGACGTCCAGCGCCTCGGCCACCAGTTTCTCGTCCAGGGCGGCGTCCTCCAGCGTGCGGCGGCGCTCGTCGATGGCGGCCTGTACCCGCTGCTTGCCTTCGTTGATGCGCGCGCCAGCGGCGGGACGTTCCTCGCTGCTGAGGCCACCCAGCCCTTTCAGCAGCGCACTGAGCGTTCCTTTCTTGCCGAGATAGCGGACACGCACATCATCCAGCGCGCGCGCGTCGGCGGCCCCGGCCACCTCACCAAGGGCGTCGCTCACCAGGGATTCGAGGTTCTCGATCATAAACCGTTACCCATCAGTCGTTCCAAAACCCGTTTTCGCCAGAGGCGTCCGGCGGTGGCGGAAGCCCGCCCAAACCAAAACAGGGGAAGAGCGCGAGCTCTTCCCCTGTCGAGTGCTGCCAGACTACTTCGGCGCTGTAACGTCAGTAACCGGGGTACCGTACATGGATTCTGCGACTGCGCGCAGAATGACGGGGCCACGGGACAGCGCTGGCAAGGCGTCAGTACTCCAGCACCTCAGTGTGCTCAGGCGGCAAGACTCGCTTTGGCTTTTTCCGCCAAAGCACCAAAAGCCACCTGGTCACGGATCGCCAGATCCGCCAGCACTTTACGGTCAATCTCGATGGACGCTTTTTTCAGGCCATTGATCAGACGGCTGTAGGACAGGCCGTGCAACCGGGCGCCGGCGTTGATACGCACGATCCACAGACGGCGGAACTGACGCTTGCGGACCTTGCGGTCACGGTACGCGTACTGACCGGCCTTGATGACCGCCTGTACCGCCACGCGATATACGCGGCTGCGGGCGCCGTAGTAGCCTTTTGCCTGCTTGAGAATTTTCTTGTGCCGGCGACGCGCCTGCACACCACGCTTGACTCGAGCCATTGTTCAGACCTCCAGAAACCAGAATTCAGCTATAGGGCATCATGCGCTTGACCAGCGGCACATCGGATTCGTGCACGGCGGTCTTGGGACGCAGATGACGGATGGTCTTGGCGCTTTTCTTCGTCAAGATGTGGTTTTTGAATGCCTGCTTGCGCTTGAAACCGGAGGCGGTTTTCTTGAAACGCTTTGCGGCCCCGCGGTTTGTCTTGATCTTGGGCATGGTACCTATCTCAAGTTCGTGTGTGAGTTGAACCAAAAACAACCGGCACGCCGGTCATTTCTTCTTCTTACCCGGGCTGAGCACCATGATCATCTGGCGCCCTTCCATGTTCGGGTACTGTTCGACGGAGCCATACTCCGCCAAATCCGCTTCTATCCGGGCCAGCAGTTCGCGTCCCAGCTCCTGGTGAGCCATTTCGCGTCCACGGAACCGGACGGTAACCTTGGTCTTGTCGCCCGCTTCCAGAAAACGCTTGAGATTACGCAGTTTCACATCGTAGTCACCGATATCGGTGCCAGGGCGAAACTTGATCTCCTTCAGCTGCGTCTGGCGCTGCTTCTTGCGCGACTCTCTGGACTTCTGCTTCTGCTCGAACAGATGCTTGCCGTAATCCATGATCCGGCAGACAGGCGGTTCGGCATCAGGGGAGATTTCCACCAAATCCAGTTGCTGGGAGGTGGCCTTCTCAAGCGCTTCCTCACGGGAAACGATGCCGATCTGCTCACCATCTACATCGATCAGCCGAACTTCGGCCGCCTGGATTTGCTGATTGATATTGGCACGCTGCTCGCGGCCCTTGCCTCCACGCTTAATATCCTGAACCTCCAACTGATTGATCGAAGCAGGGCAAGCCTTTCTGCCCCAGCCGTCCTCAGGCTAGCCGGTCATTGTAAGACCCATGCCCGGAGCCGTAAACCCGGCGAACAGGGCATCTCGGGAGCTGGCGGAAGAACGGAGCGAAACTGGTAGGCACGATTGGATTCGAACCAACGACCCCCACCATGTCAAGGTGGTGCTCTAACCAACTGAGCTACGTGCCTGCAGAAGGGCGTGATTCTAGGGAGCTGTGGCGGCGCTGGCAAGCCCTATCGCGCCGTGCGGGGCAATATTCGGGCAATTTCCCGGCTAGCGCCGCCGCCCGCCCCAGGCCGCCTCGATCTGGCGGGCGCGAACGATCGATTCCTGCACCAGATCGGACTGGCGCTCGGCGAATTCACGGATGATCTCCAGCGCCGAACGCACGTCGCGGCGGAAAACGGTCTCGATCAGCGCCTTGAAGAAGGACAGGCACTCCTTCATTTCGTCGTCGCCCAGATGCAGGGCCATGAAATAGGTACGCTGCAACGCGCCGTGGAGATCGCGCAGCACCTCTTCGACGAAGGTATTGCGGGCCAGCGGATAAGCGGCATCGAAGAAATCGAAGCTGAGCCGGAAGAAGCGCTCCACATCGTGGTCCGCCGCCGCCACCTGCAGCCCGTGGATGATCTCGATGAACACTTCCAGATCATCGTCGCGCACGCTCCTGATGACCTTGCGCATCACCAGCCCCAGCAGCACCTGCACCAGTTCGTACAGGCCGCGCACCTGGGATTCGGAGAGATCCCGCACCACCGCCCCCCGGCGCGGCAGAATATCGATCAGATGCCGGCGTTCGAGCAGCAACAGCGCCTCGCGTACCGAGCCACGGCTGACTTCCAGCTCGCCGGCCACGCGCAGCTCCTGGATGCGATCCCCGGCGAGCATCTCGCCGCGCACGATCTGCCCGGCCAGATAGCTGGCGATCTGCTCGGAAAGGTTGCCTTTGGCTATGAACGTCATGGCAGTACCGGCACGCCCGGAGCGGCCCCGTGATGAACAAAAACAGTGGACAAAAATGCAGCAACAAAACGGATTGTCCGACTATAAAACAATTGCCCGAGCGCACCAAGCGCAGCCGGGCCGGCTTTCCCCGCGCCACGGCCACAGAACCATGGTACTGGAAAAAAGCGTCAAATGGCCGATGACAAGCGGCTCCGCCTCTGGTTAATTGTCGGCATGGAACGGCAGCAAATGTCTTGTTGTGAACGGCGACGAGGACGATGAACAGGCTGATCACGGATCTGGGGGAGCTGGACGCCCTCTTCGATCATTACGCGGAGCGGTTCGGCAGGGACCAGACCGGCTACCGCAACCACGTATATCGGGTCATCAACCTGGTGAACACGCTGCACCCTCTCGCCGGGGACGACCTTCGCAAGCTGCAGATCGCCGGCTTCTTCCATGATGCGGGCGTCTGGCTGGCCGGCACCCTCGACTACCTCGGCCCTTCGGTAAGGCTGGCCTGCTACTATCTGGAGCAGCAACAATTACAGAACTGGAGCGAAGAAATCCGCCAGATGATCATCAACCATCACAAGCTCACCGCCACCGGCCCGTCGCCCAACACCCTCACCGAAGCCTTCCGCCGCGCCTCCTGGATCGACCTTACGCTGGGCCTGCTGCGCTTCGACGTGGCCCCCGAACGGTTACGTGAAATCGATCACCGGTTCCCCAATGCCGGTTTCCACGCCATGCTCGCCGGGCGTGTCCTGCGCCATATCGCGACCCGCCCCTGGCGGCCGTTGCCGATGTTGAAGTTCTGATTTACACCTCGCCAAGCAGAAACCGACAGCAAAAGCAAGCCGCCGCACCTGGGGCAAAACGTCACGGACATTATGTCCTGTTCACTCCCTCCCCCGACATCGATAGAGTCCCTGCACGAGTCGGATTCTCCGCTGGGAGGCGGTTCCATGGTCGACACCCTTGCCCTTGATTTGGCCCGCGTGCAGTTCGCCTTCACCATCTCGGTTCACATCATTTTTCCCGCCATCACCATCGGCCTGGCCTGCTATCTGGCCGTGCTCGAAGGGCTGTGGCTGTATTGCAAGCAAACCGTCTACCGGGATCTCTACCATTTCTGGTCGAAGATCTTCGCGGTCAACTTCGCCATGGGCGTGGTTTCCGGCCTGGTCATGGCGTACCAGTTCGGCACCAACTGGGGCGGTTTCTCCACCTTCGCCGGCAGTATCACCGGCCCGTTGCTGGCTTACGAGGTACTCACCGCCTTCTTCCTGGAGGCCGGCTTTCTGGGCGTGATGCTGTTCGGCTGGAACCGGGTCGGCAACGGCCTGCACTTCTTCTCCACGCTGATGGTCGCCACCGGCACCCTGCTTTCCACCTTCTGGATTCTCGCCTCCAACAGCTGGATGCAAACCCCGCAGGGATACGAAATCATCGACGGGCGCGTGGTGCCGGTGGACTGGCTGCAAGTGATTTTCAACCCTTCCTTCCCTTACCGCCTGGTGCACATGAGCATTGCCGCGTTCCTGTCCACCGCGCTGTTCGTCGGCGCCTCCGCCGCCTGGCACCTGCTGCGCAAACGCAACACCAGCGCGGTGCGTACCATGTTTTCCATGGCCATGTGGATGCTGGTGATCGTGGCGCCGATACAGATTTTCGTCGGCGACCTGCACGGTTTGAATACGCTGGAACACCAGCCGGCCAAAGTGGCCGCCATGGAAGGGCACTGGGAAAACCGGGAAGGTGCCGACGGCGTGCCCCTGCTGTTGTTCGGCTGGCCGGACATGGACGCCGAGACCACTCGCTATGCCGTTGGCATACCGCATCTGGGCAGTCTGATCCTGACGCACACCTGGGAAGGTACCGTCCCCGGCCTAAGGGATTTCCCCAGGGAGGATCGCCCCAACGCCGCCTGGGTATTCTGGTCGTTTCGCGTGATGGTGGCCCTCGGCCTGCTGATGGTGCTGCTCGGCGTGCTGGCGCTCTGGAAACGCTGGCGCGGCGGACTGTACGACTCACCCTGGTTGCTGCGCTTCGCGCTGGTGATGGGCCCCAGTGGCCTGGTCGCGCTGCTGGCCGGCTGGTTCACCACCGAAATCGGCCGCCAGCCGTGGATCGTCTACGGCGTCATGCGCACCGCCGACGCGGTTTCTCCCCATGACGTGGCCACCATGGCCCTATCACTGGGCCTGTTCGTGGTGATCTACTTCGCGGTATTCGGTGTCGGCGTCTCCTACATGCTGCGCCTGGTGCGCAAAGGACCGCGCCGCGATGAAGGCGCACTGGAATCCGCACTCGGCGGACCCGGCCAGGATCGCCATGCCATGCGGCCACTGTCCGCGGTGGAAGAGCAAATGGACGACGACAACGACCCCGTCGAAGACAACACCACCGACAACCCGTACAGGAGCTGAGCCATGGGTATCGATCTTCCTCTGATCTGGGCCTTGATCATCGGCTTTGGTGTGATGATGTACGTGGTCACCGACGGCTTCGATCTCGGCATCGGCATTCTCTACCCGCTGATCCCGGACACCCATGACCGGGACGTGGCGATGAATACCGTGGCGCCGATCTGGGACGGCAACGAAACCTGGCTGGTGCTGGGCGGCGCCGGCCTGTTCGCCGCCTTCCCGATGGTCTACTCGGTGGTGCTCACCGCGCTGTACCTGCCTCTGCTGTTCATGCTGCTGGGGCTGATCTTCCGCGGCATCGCCTTCGAGTTCCGCTTCAAGGCCAAGGCCAGCAAGCGGCATATCTGGGACAAGGCGTTCATCGGCGGCTCCCTGACCGCCACCTTCTTTCAGGGGGTGGTGCTCGGGGCATTCATTCGCGGGCTCCCGGTGACGGGCAATCAGTACGCCGGCGGCCCGCTGGACTGGATCACGCCCTTTTCACTGTTCACCGGCATCGGCCTGGTGTTCGCCTACGCCTTGCTGGGCAGCACCTGGCTGATCATGAAAACCGAGGGCGAGCTGCAATCGCGCATGTTCCACATTACCCGGCGCCTGTCGTGGGTGCTGCTGGCGGCGATCGCCGTCATCAGCCTGTGGACACCATTGCACAATCCACATATCGCCGAGCGCTGGTTCAGCTTCCCCAACCTGCTCTGGTTCTCACCGGTACCCATTCTGGTGCTGCTGGCCATGGCCTGGATGCAACGGGCGCTGAACCGGGGCGGCATGGCGGCGCCGTTCCTGTGCACGCTGGCACTGATATTTCTTGGCTACACCGGCCTGGCCATCAGCGGCTGGCCGAACATTCTGCCGCCGGACATCTCCATCTGGGAGGCCGCCGCGCCGCCGCAAAGCATGGGCTTCACCCTGGTCGGCGCGCTGTTGATCATCCCGGTGATCCTGATGTACTCGGCGTTTTCCTATTACGTCTTCCGTGGCAAGGTGCGACATGGCGATGATGGCTACCACTGACCCCCGCCCCAACAACCACCCGGGCAGACCCCGCAAACCTTCCCTGCTGAAGCGTCTCGGCTGGCTGCTGCTGATCTGGAGCGCCAGCGTACTGGCCCTGAGCGCCGCCGCCCTGGCCATGCGCCTGCTGATGAACGCCATTGGTTTGGAGACAGCCTGAGCGGGTTAGGGTAGACAGCCTGAGCGGGGTCGAGAGTCCTCCCGAAACACGCCTCAAGTTACTCACAGAATCTGTGGATAACTCTGTGAGCAATCTGTCGGAAACCGAGGCAAAGGCCCGTCATCAGCGGCACCTCCACAAAATGACGAAAAAGTGTCCGCTTCGCGGAGGCGCCGATAAATCAGGCACTTAGCAGTGAAAAATATGAAAAATCAAGAACTTGCGGACTTTCCTTGACAGTCAGTTCACGACGATATCGGTGCTGTGCAAAAGAATGGGGAAACAGCGGCTACCTTTTTATCCACCCACCAAGGCTGTGGACATTCGCGCTCTGTCCGTCCACGCCACGCCCGTGGCAAACGGGCATGGCGTGGTGTTTTTCGGTCCCCACCGGGGGACGGATCAGGCTTCGAACTGCATGCCCAGTCGATGGCCCACTTCCTCATAGGCTTCGATGACGTTGCCCAGGTCCTGACGGAAACGGTCCTTGTCCATTTTCTCGCGGGTGTGCCTGTCCCACAGCCGGCAGCCGTCCGGGCTGAACTCGTCACCCAGCACCACCTGGCCCTGGAACATGCCGAATTCCAGCTTGTAATCCACCAGCAGCATGTCGCCATCCAGGAACAACTGCTTGAGCACCTCGTTGACCTTGAAGGTCAGCTCTTTCATGGTGGCGATCTGCTCGTCATTGGCCCAGCCGAAACTGCGCGCGTGGTATTCATTGATCATCGGGTCGCCGAGTTCGTCGCTCTTGAGGAACATCTCGAAGGTGGGCGGCGTCAGCTCCAGGCCCTCTTCCACGCCAAGCCGGCGCACGATGGAGCCGGCGGCGATGTTGCGCACCACGCACTCCACCGGAATCATGGTCAGTTTCTTGACCAGCGATTCGTTGAGAGACAAGCGTCGCTCGAAGTGGGTGGCAATCCCCGCCGCCTGCAGCTTCTCCATGATGAAAGCGTTGAACTGATTGTTCACCGCGCCTTTGCGGGCCAGCGCCTCTTTCTTCACGCCGTTGAAGGCGGAAGTATCGTCGCGGAACAGGATGACCAGCTTGTCCGGATCGTCGGTGGCAAATACGGACTTGGCTTTGCCTGTGTAGAGTTCGTCGCGCTTTTCCATGAAATGACCTGCGTTGTGATGTATCAATCAATATTCAGCCAGTGATAGCCCTGTTCCTGGCTCGCCACCCGGACCCGCTCGCGACCCTGCTCCACCACCTGGTGAATGCGGCCGAGGGCATGTTCCGGCGTGTTATTTTGCTCGCTCAGATGCGAAAGTACGAGATGTTGCAGGCGGTCCACGTTGCAATGTTGCAGCAGCGTCGCCGCCTGCTGGTTGCTCAGATGTCCCAGATTGCCGCCCACCCGGCGTTTCAGCGACGCCGGATAAGGGCCCTGGGCCAGCAGTTCCGGTTCGTGGTTGCACTCCAGCAGCAAGGCGTCGCATTCCTGATAGGCTTCGACCACATGGGGCGTCAGTGAACCCAGGTCGGTCAGCACGCCCAGCTCCCGCCCGCCGTACCCGAAACGGTACTGGCAGGGTTCAAGCGCGTCGTGAGGCACGGTTACCGGCGTCACCGCCACCTCGCCGATACGAAACATCCGCCCCGGCCGCACTTCCCGCCAGTCCGCGTTCTGGAATCCGGCGGCCCGGCCGCTGACCGCCCGCGCCGTGCCGAACGAGCTGTACAGAGGGATCTTGTACTTGCGCGCCAGCGCCCCGGCACCGCGCACGTGGTCGCCATGCTCGTGGGTGATCAGCAATGCCGTCAGGTGTTCGGGGTCGAGGCCGTGAATCCGTAGCCGCCGTTCGGTTTCCTTGAGGGTGAAGCCGCAGTCCACCAGGATCACCACGTCGTCCGCACATACCAGCGTCCCGTTACCCTTGCTGCCACTGCCCAGCGAGGCCACCTGCAACACCCACGTTTCTCCTCAGTCGATCACTCGCGGCCGCGGTTACTGTCCGGCCGGCGCCAGCCGCCGGGCATTGGCCAACAGCTTGTCGTGTATCTGTTCGAGAATGGCCAGGCTGGAATCCTTGGCGGCCAGTTCCGCCCCTTCCCCTTTGAGCACCGTCACCTGGACACCATTGGTGGTGTGGCTCAGTTTCAGCTTGGCTTGCGGGGGCGACAGCCGGTAATGCTCCGGCACGGTCAGATAGAACAGCCCCTGGTCGCGGTTGCGGTCGGTGACGCGCAGATCCGTTTGCGTCAGCGCCTGCGTGACCCGCTCCCAGGCCCACGCATAGCTGACCGGCATCATGATGATCGGATAGCCGCTGCCATCCTTGCCCAGTATCGGGGTGGTGTCCTTGCCTGGCGGTGGCGGTGCGGCTTCATTCCCCGCCGTGCCGTTCTCCGCGGCGGACAGCGCCAGCAGTTGCGGTGGTTGGGGCGCCTCGAAGCCCTCCTCACCCTTGCGCGGACCGGTCAGACGGTCCTGCTGGTCCGGCACCACATAGAGAGCCTGCGCACCCAGAAAGACCATGCCATCCGGCATGGTCATCGGCGGCAACACTTCCGCCTGGCGGTAATCCAGACTGTGGTTGGGCAATAGTGAACAGGCTGCCAGCCCCAGGCTGGCAGCGGCAATCGCGGCAAATTGTCGAAGCATTATCCCTCCAGGAGTCCGCAGCGGCGCAACGTATCGCGCAGACGCGGTTGAGCGGCCTCCGATAACGGTACCAGCGGCAGGCGGATGCCGCTGTCGATCAGGCCCATCTGATGAAGAGCCCATTTCACCGGGATCGGATTTGCTTCTAAGAACAGATCCCGGTGCAAAGGTTCCAGCTCGGCGTTGAGCGCACGCGCCTTTTCCGCCTCGCCGTTGACGGCGGCTTTGCACATGGCCGCCATTTTTGCCGGCGCCACGTTGGCGGTCACTGAAATATCGCCGTCGCCGCCGGCCAGCATGATCTCCAGGGCGGTGGCGTCGTCGCCGGAATAGACCAGAAAATCAGCGCCGCAGCGCTCGCGGATCTCGAGAGCCCGTTCCAGGCTGCCGGTAGCTTCCTTGATGCCGATGATGTTCGGCACTTTGGAAAGCCGCTCGACGGTCTCCGGCAACATGTCGCAGGCGGTACGGCTGGGCACGTTGTAGAGAATCTGCGGGATGTCCACGGCACGCGCCACCGCCAGGAAGTGCTGGTACAAGCCTTCTTGCGGCGGCTTGTTGTAGTAGGGCGTCACCAGCAGGCAGGCGTCGGCGCCATCGCGTTTGGCATCGCGGGTCAGGCGGATGGCCTCTTCGGTGTTGTTGCCGCCGGTGCCGGCAATCACGGGAACCCGTTTGTCCGCCACCGCGACGATCTCGCGGACCACACTGTCGTGTTCCTCGAAACCCAGGGTAGCGGATTCTCCGGTGGTGCCCACCGCCACGATACCGTGGGTGCCCTGCTCGACATGCCAGTTGACCAGGTTGCGCAGACGTTCCCAGTCCACCGACCCGTCTTCCCGCATGGGCGTCACAATAGCCACAATACTGCCGCGAATCATGCCGTTTTCTCTCTTCATGCAAAGGGCGCTATGGTAAACCTCACCCCGCACCCGGACAAGAACAAGCCGGTCTTTTGCGGAGCGGGTTCGCTGCCCTTACTATCGCACAACCGGCGGGGCCATGCCCGCCCCCGATGACAGCCACAGGAACCCTTCCCATGACCACCGAAGAAGGCCGCCGCGTAGCGGATTTCAGTGCCCCCGCCACCAGCAACACCAGAGTCAGCCTGGCGACCCTGCGCGGCAGGAAAGCCGTGCTCTATTTCTACCCCAAGGACAGCACGCCCGGCTGCACTCTCGAAGGCCAGCAGTTCCGCGATCTGCATGCGCAATTCCAGCAGGCCGGCTGCGAAGTCTTCGGCGTCTCCAGGGATTCGCTGCGCCGCCACGAGAATTTCAAGGCCAAACAGGGTTTTCCTTTCGAGTTGATCAGCGACGAGGACGAAACCCTGTGCCGGCTGTTCGATGTCATCAAGCTGAAGAAACTGTACGGAAAAGAGTATATGGGCATCGAGCGCAGCACCTTCCTGCTCGACGAGCAAGGCGTCTTGCGCCGGCAATGGCGCAAGGTGAAACCCAAGGGGCACGCCGCGGAAGTGCTGGAGGCGGTGAAGGCGCTCTAGCCGCGCGGCTGGCTTCCTCCCGTGGCGCCGATTTCATCACTGCGCGGCCAGGCATTGATCACCGCATTGAGCAACGTCGCCAACGGGATGGCGAAAAACACGCCCCACAGCCCCCACAGGCCACCGAAAAACAGAATGGCGGTGATGATGGCTACCGGATGGAGGTTCACCGCCTCGGAGAACAGCAGCGGCACGACGATATTGCCATCGACAAAATGGATGGCGCCGTACACCAGCATCACCAGCGCCAGATCACCGCTCCAGCCAAATTGCACGTAGGCCACGGCCAGCACCGGCAGCGTCACCACCGTGGCGCCGATGTACGGCACCACCACCGACAAGCCGATCAGCACCGACAGCAGCGCCGTGTAGTGAAGCCCCATGATCAGGTAACTGATGAACGCCGTGGCGCCTACCAGCAGAATCTCCACCGCCTTGCCGCGCACGTAGTTGGCCATCTGGTCGTCCATTTCCGCCCACACGCGGTCCAGCACACGGCGGCGCGCCGGCAGGAAGCGCCCGATCCAGGCCAGTATCTGCGCACGGTCCTTGAGGAGGAAAAACACCAGCAGCGGCACCACCACCAGGAACACGGCGATCTCCACCAGGCTGGGAATAGACGACAACGACAGCGTCAGCATGGACTGCCCGACCTGGCCAAGCTGATGCTGCACGGCGTCCACCAGGGTCTCCACCTGGCCCATGGAAATCACCTCCGGGTAGCGCTGCGGCAGGCCGCGCAGCCACGCCTCGGTGGCCTGCAGCATGGGCGGCATCTGATCGCGCACCAGCAGCGCCGTCTGCCGCCAGATCATCGGCAACAGCACCACCAGGGTAACGATCAGCGCGGCCAGAAACAGGGCGAACACCAGACACACCGCCGGCAGTTCAGGCAAGCCACGGCGCCTCAACGCCGACACCAGCCCCTGCATCAGATACGCCAGCACAATGGCGGTCAGCACCGGCGCCAGCATATGGCCGAACAGCAGCACCACGGCGAACCCGGCCAACAGCAGAAACAGCAGATAGACGGCTTCCTCGTCGGACAGCCAGGCACGCATCCATCCTTTCAGGACTTCCAGCATCAGCGCGCCCCGCCTTCGCCGCAGCGAATCAGGAAATGATATTCCGTGATGCCGTTGGCAACTTCCGCCGCCCCCTGGCGAACCAGCTGATGAGAGGATTGTCGAATGTACTCGGGAATATCCCGCACCGATCCGGCGTCACTGGCCACCACTTCCAGTGTTTGTCCCGGCGCCAGGTGGCGCAGCGCCTGGCGGGTCTTGAGTAGAGGTAGTGGACAATTCAGGCCGCGGGCATCCAGGTGCTGGTCCGCATCGGCGGAGCCGGAATCGGTATTCCCGCCGGCGGAACCGGAATCGGTATTCATGGTGTCATCCATCGCTCGGAGCCGTCATTATAGGGATTCTCGGAAAGGAGCTCATTGTGATTGCGTTTTTACGCGCCCTGTTTCTGCTTGGCGCGATGCTGCTGGCCGCCGCCGCACCAGCGTACGCCCAGCCGTCAGGCTCAGACAACGATCTGCCCCAGCTGGGTGACCCGAACCTGGGCTTGATGTCACCCGCCGAAGCTCATCGTCTGGGGCGCTCGTTCCTGCGCAGTCTACGTTCCCAGACTCCGATTCTGGAAGATCCGCTGATCCAGGAATACGCCGAGAGTCTGGTTTACCGGCTGGCTTCCTTCAGCGATCTTCAGGAACCGGATCTCGCCATCGTGGTGATAGACACCCCGGAGATCAATGCGTTCGCCGTGCCCGGCGGCGTCATCGGCCTGAATGCCGGTCTGTTCCTGAACGCCAGCAGCGACGACGAAGTAGCGGCGGTGATCGCCCACGAACTGGGCCACGTCAGCCAGCACCACTTCGCGCGCCGCTACATGGAATCGAAGAAGATGAGCAAGACCGTACTGGCCGCCATGCTGGCCAGTATCGTGCTGGCCATCACCGGCGCAGGCCAAGCCGGCATGGCCGGCATCGCCGCCACCCAGGCTGGCGCCATCCAGTCGCAACTGGCCTATTCGCGCAGCTACGAACGCGAGGCCGACCGTATCGGCATGCAGACGCTGGCACGGGCCGGCATGAACCCCATGGCGATGCCGAGATTCTTCGAAAAAATGCTCGAGCGCCAGCGCTTCAACGGCCAGCCGCCGGAGTTCCTGCTGACCCACCCGGTCACTGAATCGCGCATCGCCGACACCCGCGCCCGGGCCCGCACCCTGCCCCATCCGGTCACCCACCCGACCCTGCACTTCGAGCTGGTCCGCGCCCGGGTACAGGTGCGCTACTTCGACACCACCGCCCGCGCCCGTGACTATTTCACCAAGCGCCTTGAGCAAGGCAGCCGCATACAACGACAAGCCGCCCGTTACGGTTTGGCGCTTACCGAACTGCGCGACAACCATTACGACAAAGCACGGCAGCAGATGGCCTCGCTGGCCAGCCAATATCCCAACCAACTCTGGTATCAGATGGGTCTGATGCAGATCGACCTGGCGGACGGCCATTACCCCCAGGCCATCGCCAAAGGACAGGAGCTGTTGCGCATCAGCCCCGGAGATTACGCCGCGACCATTTTCACCGTGCGCGCCTGCCTGCGCAGCAAGCAGCCGGACAAGGCCCTGCCCTTGCTGGAACCCTTGCTGTTGCAGCGCCCGTACGATCCATCACTGTGGTCGATGGAGGCCGATGCCAGAGGCACCAGCGGCGACAACGCGCGTGCTCACCGCGCACGCGCTGAAACGCTGTTCCTTACCGGACACAACGAGAAGGCCTTCAAGCAGATGGAATACGCGCTGCAAGGCACGCGCGACGAATTTGCCCTGCACGCCCAGTTCAGGGCGCGCCTGGACCGCATGAAGGCCTTGTCGGAAGAGGAGTTCTAGCAGGCCGCTGAAAAACTATCTGCGTTGCCATTACGGCGTTGAAAATCGGCTCGCAATGCTCATTTATTATACATAAACTCCGCTTGCTCGCCGATATTACTCGCGCTGGCGCTCGCCCTTCGGGCCAGCCTTTGGCTGTTCCTCCCGCTGGTCGGTCGCCTTGTACTGGCTGCCTCGAATACGTTTTTCAGCAGCCTGCTAGCCGGCTCAGCGCTTCAGGCTGGCGCCGAATTCCAGCATCCGGTCCAGCGGTTTCATGGCCTGCGCCGCCACCGCCGGATCAATATGGATCTCCTGGCCGAGCCCGTGTTCATCTTCGAGCACCGCCAGCGTGTTGCCCAGCACGTTCATCGCCATCCACGGACAATGGGCGCAACTCTGGCAGCTCGCGCCGTTACCCGCCGTGGGCGCTTCCACGAACGTCTTGCCGGGGGCCATTTGCTGCATCTTGTAGAAGATGCCCTTGTCGGTGGCGACAATGAACGTCTTGCGGTCCATCTCCATGGCCGCCTTGATCAGCTGCGACGTGGAGCCCACCACATCGGCGATGGCCACCACCGCCGCCGGCGACTCCGGGTGCACCAGCACCGCGGCATCCGGATAGACCGCCTTGAGGTCTTCCACCCCCTTGACCTTGAATTCCTCGTGCACGATGCAGGCGCCGTCCCAGCACAGCATGTCGGCGCCGGTTTTGGCCTGCACATAGCTGCCCAGATGCTTGTCCGGCGCCCACAGAATCTTCT
>CAYMKZ010000049.1:9306-18225 GCA_964391345.1 uncultured Alcanivorax sp. | reverse complement strand
AGGAGGACCAGCCGAGCATGGTGGAGAACGCGCAGAACACGATGGACAGGGCCACCACGGCGGCGCCCCACTCGCCGGGCAGGCCGGCCTGGAAGGCGTGGGCGGTCATGGCGACGGCGTCGTCGGAACCCTCCTCCCACGTGCCGGTGGTGATGATGACCAGGCCGGTGAAGGACACGACGATGAGCGTGTCGATGAAGGTCTGCGTCATGGACACCAGGCCCTGGCGCACCGGGTGGGAGGTCTGCGCGGCGGCGGCGGCGATGGGCGCCGAACCCAGCCCGGACTCGTTGGAGAACAGACCGCGCGCGACCCCGAACTGAATGGCGATGATCGCCGCGGAGCCGGCAAATCCGCCCACCGCCGAGGTGCCGGTGAAGGCTTGTGTGAAGATCAGTTCCAGCGCGGCGGGCAGGTCGCCGACATTGACGATCAGAATGTAAAGCCCGAAGAGAATGTAGAAGAGGATCATGAACGGCACCAGCCCGGCGGTAACCCGGCCGATGGACTTGATGCCGCCGACCAGCACGGCCAGCGCCAGAACAGTCAGCACCGCCCCGGTCACCCACACCGGAATCGACCAGCTGGCGGCCACGTTGGCGGCGATGGCATTGCCTTGCGTCATGTTGCCGATGCCGAAACAGGCGATGGTGGCGAAGACGCTGAAGGACAGTCCCAGTATCTTGCCCAGCGGGCCTTTGATGCCCCGTTGCAGGTAGTTCTGCGGGCCGCCGGACTTTTCGCCGGCGTCGTCAGTGCCGCGGAAGCGCACCGCCAGAAAGGCCTCGGCGTATTTGGTGGCCATGCCGACCAGGCCGGTCATCCACATCCAGAACAGCGCACCGGGTCCGCCGATGCCGATGGCGAGCGCCACGCCGACGATGTTGCCGGTACCGACGGTGGCGGCGGTGGCGGTGGTCAGCGCCTGAAACTGGGAGATATCACCTTCGGAATCATCGTCCTTGCGCTGGATCAGGCCCAGCCGCAGCGCCGCGCCCAGCTTGAAAAACTGCATTCCGCCGAGACGGATGGTGAGATAGAGGCCGACCCCGAGCAATAGCGGAATCAGCAGAAACGGCCCCCAGATAAAACTACTGGCGGCAGAAAGAATTTGTTGTATGGTTTCCATCGAACCCCTCTCGCCCAGTGGCTTTGCGGGCGTTGTCGCATTGTTGTTTGCCACCCGAAAGGCAAGAACCTAAATGCTTTGGGCGTGTCGGGGAATCCCTTTTTCATGGTATTTGCCGGGTCCTGGACCCTGAAGCGGGGCCATTCCCTCATGTCATCCTGCGCGAAGTCGCAAGTGTATTCGCCTCCAGCGTGATCTCCAACATGCGCCATTCTTCGTGTCATCCTGCGCGAAGTCGCAGGTGTATTCGCCTCCGGCGTGATCTTCAACACGCGCCATTCTTCGCGTCATCCTGCGCGAAGTCGCAGGATCTGCGAAGTCGCAGTACGCAGAATCCAGACCGTAGAGACGCGATGGATCCTGCGACTTCGCGCAGGATGACGGGCACGCGCAGGATGACGAGGGCGCGACCTTGCGCGATGAAGCGGGGTACTCCGCTTACGATTTTTCCGGTTGGTTCAGGAAAGCATTGAGATGACGGGCCACGGCATCGGGCTGTTCTTCCTGGACGAAATGGCCGGCTTCGATCTGTTCCACTCTGACGTTTTCGAAGGCGTCTTCCAGGTGGTTCAGGTATTCGGGAATGATCACCGGGTCCTTGTTGCCGTAGATGTACAGCGACGGCATGGGGAATTTGCGGCCGGCCAGCGTGGCCCAGCGTTTGCTGTCATCGCGCATGGCGCGGTAGTAGCTGGCGCCGGCGGCGGGGGTGCCGGGCAGGCGGTAATAGCGCACGTATTCCGCCAGCGCATCGGCGGGGAACGGCTCGCCGGACCAGTTGCGCAGGAAGTAGCTCAACCAGGCTTCTTCGTTGCCGGGAATCATCGCCTCGGCCAGATTCGGTGACTGCTGGAAGTGCTGGTACCAGGCGTGGAAGTTGCCGCGGCTGCACGCCTTTTCCAGTGCCTCGCGGGTGCCTCTGAGGTTGTTGATGACGACGATGTTCATCAGGCACAGGCGCTGCACCCGCTGCGGCGCGGCCAGCGCCACTTCCTGGGCGACGGCGCCGCCCCAGTCGTGGCCGACCAGATGGAATTGCTCGACGCCCATGGCATCGAGCACCGCCAGTACGTCCTCGGCCAGCGCCTGTTTGCGGTAGTCGTCGCGTTCGGCGGTGCGCACGCTGTCGCCGAGGCCGCGCAGGTCCGGGGCGATGACGCGGAAAGGTCCCTCCAGGCGTTCGGCGATCGGCGTCCAGCAGTAGGAACTTTCCGGCCAGCCATGCAGCATCACTACCGGGAAGCCGTCGCCGGCGGTGGTGCGGACGTGAAAACGCCCGCGTGAAGTCTCTACGAACTGCTTCTCGCTCAGCTTCATGAACCCTGCTCTCCCATTGTCGAATGTGCCGTAGAGTACCGCGAGGGCCGGCCTGTTTGCCAGACAGGCGCCGGCTTGCGGGGTACCCGCCGGCGGCTGCACTGCTGGCGCCGCTCCGGTATGCTCGGGGGTCAGATCCCATTACCGCGAAGTCAGGAGACCGCACATGACCGGCGCCGCCGAAATCATCTATGAAGTTCGTGACCGTATTGCGAAGATCGTTTTCAATCGCCCGGACAAACTCAATGCCATCACCCGCGCCATGCAGATCGAGCTGCGCGAGAAGGTGGCCAAAGCCGCCGCCGACCCCGAGGTGCGGGTCATCGTGCTGACCGGCGCCGGGCGCGGTTTCTGCGCCGGGGCGGACATGAATCTGCTGTCGGATATCAGTTCCGGTGGCGACAGCAAGGACGAAGCCGCCGTGGTGGCCGAGCCTCCGCAGGTCAGCAATCCGTTTGGCCCGTCCCTGAAGGGGCTTTACGAGGGCAATTTCACCTATCTGCTGGAATGCCCGAAGCCGATCGTCGCCGCCATCAATGGCCCGGCCGCCGGCCTGGGTCTGGTGCTGGCGCTGTATGCGGATGTCCGCCTGGCCGCCGCCAGCGCCCGCTTCACCACCTCTTTCTCCCAGCGCGGGCTGATCGCCGAGCATGGTTCCAGCTGGCTGTTGCCGCGTCTGGTGGGGCATGCCAATGCGCTCGATCTGCTGATGACCAGCCGCAAATTCGACGCTGCCGAGGCGCTGCGTCTTGGCCTGGTCAACCAGGTCCACGACGACGCGGAATTCGAGGCCGCCGTCAACAATTACGCCCGCACGCTGGCGGATACCGTATCACCGCACTCGCTGGCGGTGATGAAGGCGCAGGTCTACGCGGCGCTGGCGCAGGGCTTCCCGGAGGCCATGTCGATCGCCGATGCGGCCATGTTGCAGAGCTTCACGCGCGAGGACTTCAAGGAAGGGGTGGCTCACTTCGTCGAGAAACGGCCGGCGCGCTTCCCCGACCTGGCGGCGGGCTGAGCGATGGAGGCGTACACGGGCAATTGCCTGTGCGGCGGCGTGACGTTCCGGGTGGCGGGCGCGCTCGAACCGATCCAGATCTGCCACTGCCGCCAGTGCCGCCATGCCCAGGGCACGCCGTTTGCCACCAATATTCCGGTGCAGGAGAGCAATCTGGCGTTCGAGCGGGGCCGTGAGCTGATCCGCGAGTTCGAATCCTCGCCGGGCAAGTTCCGGGCTTTCTGCTCGCATTGCGGGTCGCCGATTTACAGCCGCCTGCATGCCCGGCCCGGCGTGTTGCGCATTCGCGCGGGGCTGTTCAATGAGCCATTGACGGTGCGGCCCGAGTCGCATGCCTATGTCGGCTCCGCGGCCAACTGGTGGTCCATCGACGACGGCTTGCCACGATTCGAAGAAGGGCGCTGATCCGGGTTTGGCCTTCCGCGCCGGGCCGTTTATCATGCAGGCCTTTTCCGTTTTGGCGTCCCGCTGCCGGTTATCAGCGTCGATTGGCCAGAGTGAGGTGGTCCATGTTTACAGGCATTATCGAGGCTCAAGGCCAGGTGGCGGCGTTGACACCGAACAAGGGCGACGTTGTCGTCGTGGTGCGCAGTGCCGAGCTGGATTTTTCCGATGTGCGGCTGGGGGATTCGATCGCGGTCAACGGCGTCTGTCTGACGGTCACCGAATTGCGCGGCGAAGATACCTTCTGCGCGGACGTGTCCGGCGAGACCCTGTCGCTGACCTCCCTGGCGCAGCTCAAGGCCGGCAGTGAAGTGAATCTGGAAAAGGCCATGACGCCGTCCTCGCGGCTAGGTGGTCATCTGGTCAGCGGCCACGTGGACGGCCTGGGTCTGGTCAAGGCGCTGGTGGCCGATGCACGCTCGGTGCGTATCGATATCGAAGCGCCCGCGGAGCTGGCCCGTTACATCGCCCACAAGGGCTCGATTACCGTGGACGGCATCAGCCTGACCGTGAATCGCGTGGACGGCCGGCTGTTTTCGCTGAACATCATTCCCCATACTCAGCAGGTGACCACCATCAAAGGCTGGAAGCCGGGGACGCCAGTGAACCTGGAAGTTGATATCATTGCCCGTTATCTGGAACGGTTGCTGCTCGGCGACAGAGCGGCGGAGCCGGGCTCCCAAGGCATTTCCATGGCGTTTCTCGCCGAGCACGGGTTTCTCAAAGGCGTCTGACCGGGCGTCGGACGCACATAGGCAGCGACATGCAACTCAACAGCATTGAAGAACTGGTCGAGGACATTCGCCAGGGCAAGATGGTCATCCTGATGGATGACGAAGACCGGGAAAACGAGGGCGACCTGGTGATGGCCGCCGAGCACGTCACCCCGGAGGCGATCAATTTCATGGCCCGCTACGGGCGCGGGCTGATCTGCATGCCGATGTCCCGGGAGCGCTGCCAGCAACTGGACTTGCCGTTGATGGTGCAGAACAACGGCAGCGGCTTCGGCACCAAGTTCACCGTTTCCATCGAGGCCCGCGAGGGCGTCACCACGGGCATCTCCGCCGCCGACCGGGCGCGTACCGTACAGGCCGCCGCGGCCCGCCATGCGCAGCCTTCGGATATCGTCCAGCCGGGCCATATTTTCCCACTGATGGCCGAGCCGGGCGGCGTGCTGCGCCGCGCCGGGCATACCGAGGCGTCCTGTGATCTGGCGATCATGGCGGGCTGCATTCCGGCCGGGGTGATCTGCGAGGTGATGAACGAGGACGGCTCCATGGCCCGCCGCGAGGATCTCGAAGCGTTCGCCCTCGAACATCAATTGAAGATCGGCACCATCGCGGATCTGATTCAATACCGTGCGCTCAACGAGAAGACCATCGAACAAGTTTCCGAGTATCCGCTGGATACCTGGTATGGTGAATTCCGGTTGGTGGCGTTTCGCGATACCGTCAACGGCCATACCCACGTGGCACTGGTAAAAGGCCAGATCAGCGGCGATCAGGATGTGCTGGTGCGGGTGCATCAGGTGGACCCCTTGCGTGACCTGATGAGCGCCAAGATCAATGGCCGCACCGGCTGGAACATGCACCGGGTGCTGAGGTCCGTGTCCCAGGCGGAAGCGGGTGTGGTGATTCTGCTCGGCCAGGATGACGACAGCGGGCCGACCCTGGACCGCCTGCAAGCTTTCTTCGACGGCACCGCCAGCCAGCCGGCCGGGCCGTCACGGGCCTACCGTTACATCGGTACCGGCTCGCAGATACTGAAAGCCCTGGGTGTGCGCCGGATGCGCCTGCTCAGCGCGCCGATGAGATTCAATGCACTGTCCGGCTTCGGCCTGGAAATCATCGAGTACGTGGAAGCGGACGGCTGAAAAGCGTCTGACGTCCGACACCAACCGGAATGTGGAAGCAAACATGCACGACATCAAGACCTTTGAAGGCACTCTGAACAACGTGGGCGGGCGCTATGCGCTGGTGGTGGCCCGTTTCAACAGCTTCGTGGTGGAGGCGCTGCTGGCCGGGGCCGTGGATACCCTGGTACGCCACGGCGTGGCCCGTAACGACATCGAGATCATCCGCGTACCGGGTGCCTGGGAGTTGCCGGTGGCGGTGAAAAAAGTGCTGGAAAAGCGCGATTACGACGCGGTGGTGGCCCTCGGGGCGGTGATCCGTGGGGGTACTGCGCACTTCGAGTACGTGGCCGGTGAAGCGGCCAAGGGCATTGCCGCGGTGCAGAACGCCAGCGGTGTGCCGGTGGCCTTCGGCGTGCTGACCGTGGACAGCATCGAGCAGGCCATCGAGCGCAGTGGCACCAAGGCGGGCAACAAGGGCTCCGAGGCGGCCTTGTCGGCGCTGGAGATGGTCTCCCTGTTCAAGGCACTTTGATGAGCGACACCTCCGTTCCGTCTTCGCCCTCCACCCCGGCGGCCCGTCGCAAGGCCCGCCGCTATACGTTGCAGGCGCTTTACCAGTGGCAACTGGCCGGTGCGGCGCTGAATGATATCGAGGCGCAGTTTCTGGCCGACAACGACATGAAAAAAGTCGATCGGGCCTATTTCCATGCGCTGCTGCACGGCGTGCCCGCGCAGGTCAGCGGGCTTGACGAAGCCCTGCGGCCGTTTCTGGACCGGCGGGTGGAGGAACTGTCCCAAGTGGAGAAGGCGATCCTGCGCATGGGCGCCTTCGAGCTGAAGGAACGCATCGATGTGCCGTACCGGGTGGTCATCAACGAAGCCATCGAGCTGGCCAAGACCTTCGGCGCGGAGGATTCGTTCAAGTACGTCAATGGCGTGCTCGACAAGCTGGCGCGCCGTCTGCGCAGTGCCGAAACCGCCCACCGTCCGGCCCGATCCGACGACGACTGATTCTGCTTCCCTTTTTCCTGTGGGTGCGGCGCCATGGATGAGTTCGAGCTGATCAGAAAGCACTTCCAGCGTCCTGGGCAGGATGCCGGGCCGGGCGTGCTGCTTGGCCCCGGCGATGATGGCGCGCTGGTGACGCCGCCAGCCAATACCGAGCTGGTGATGACGCTGGATACCAGCCTGGCCGGCCGCCATTTTCCCCATGATCTGCCCGCCGCCGACATTGGCCATCGCTGTCTGGCGGTGAACCTCTCCGATCTTGCCGCCATGGGCGCCGAGCCACTGTGGTTTTTGCTTTCCCTGACCCTGCCGGACGGCGACGACGCCTGGGTCGGCGCGTTTGCCGCCGGCCTGTTTGCGCTGGCGGATCGCGCCGGCATCGCGCTGGTGGGCGGCGATATGAGCCGAGGGCCGCTGAGCGTGGCGATCCAGGCCACCGGTTGCGTGGCGCCGGGCACGGCGCTGCGGCGGGACGGCGCTCGGCCGGGGCAGACCATTGCCGTGACCGGCATTCCCGGCCTGGGCGGTCTGGGTTTGCGCCACTGGCAGCAGGGACGCCGGGACAGCGTGGCGGCGCGCCATTTCGCCCGGCCCGAGCCGGCGCTGGACTGGCCGGCGCGGCTGGCCAGCGCCGGCGCTGCCATCGATGTTTCCGATGGTCTGGTGCAGGATTTGCAGCACATTCTCCGCGCCAGCGGAGGGCTGGGGGCCCGTATCCATGCTGCCGATTTGCCGGTCAATGACGAACTGAAGGAACTGGACGGCGACGATTGTCTGGCGCTGCAACTGAGCGGCGGCGACGATTATCTGCTGCTGTTCACCTGGCCCGCCGGACAGCCGCTGCCGGACGGTGCCCATGCCATCGGCGAAGTCACCGGGCCGGGTGCCTTGCAGGTGATCGGCCCGGATGGCCGCTCGCGGGTGCCGCCGCCGAGCGGCTGGCGGCACTTCTGAGGTTGGCGGGGGCTGTCAGGCCCGGTGCGGCAGTGCGTTGCTCAGATGCTTGAGGCGTTCGCGGATGGCGCGCTCGATGCCGGCGGCGTCCAGGCCCTGTTCCGCGATCAGCTCTTCGCGCTTGCCATGGTCGATGAACTGGTCCGGCAGGCCCAGGCTGAGCATGGGAATATTGACGCCTTCATCCTGTAGCAACTCACTGACCGCCGAGCCGGCGCCGGCCAGGCGCTGGTGGTCTTCCACCGTGACCAGCAGGCTGTGACGGCTGGCGGCGCGCAGAATGGCGTCGCGGTCCAGCGGTTTCACCCAGCGCATGTCGATCACTGTGGCGTCCAGTTTCTCGCCGGCTTTCAGCGCTGCGGAGAGCGGCGCGCCGAACGCCAGAATCGCCACCTCGCCCTTGCCTTGACGCCGGGTGCGGCTTTCGCCGATGGGCAGGGCGGTCATCTGCTTCTCTATGGTCGCGCCGGGGCCGGTGCCGCGCGGGTAGCGCACGGCGGCGGGGCCGGGGTACCGCCAGGCGGTGTAGAGCAACTGGCGGCACTCGTTCTCGTCGGACGGGGCGGCGACGATGATGTTGGGCACGGTGCGCAGATAGGCGAAATCGAACACGCCATTGTGGGTGGCGCCGTCCTCGCCGACCAGGCCGGCGCGGTCGAGCGCGAAGGTGACGTCCAGGTCCTGCAAGGCGATATCGTGGATGAACTGGTCGTAGCCGCGTTGCAGGAAGGTGGAGTAGATCGCCAGCACCGGTTTCTGTCCTTCGCAGGCCAGCCCGCCGGCCAGCGTCACCGAGTGCTGCTCGCAGATCGCCACGTCGTGGAAACGGTTCGGGAAGCGGCGGCTGAATTCCACCATGCCGGAGCCTTCGCACATGGCCGGGGTGATGCCCACCACACGCTCATCCTGGGCGGCGATGTCGCACAACCAGTCGCCGAATACTTGCTGGTATTTGGGGCTTTTCGGCTTCGCCGGGGCGGCCACTTCGATCTTCGCCTTGGGCTCGATCTTGTTGATCGCGTGGTAGCCCACCGGGTCGGCCTCGGCCGGCGCGAAACCTTTGCCCTTGGTGGTGTACAGGTGCAGAAGCTGCGGCCCTTCCAGGTCGCGCATGGTGGCCAGGGTGCGGGTCAGCTCGTCCAGATCGTGTCCGTCGATGATCCGGGGCTGGCGTGGCTGGCGGGAGTGTCCGTG
>CAYMKZ010000049.1:0-9296 GCA_964391345.1 uncultured Alcanivorax sp. | reverse complement strand
CAGATCGTGGCCGTCGATGGGGCCGATGTAGTTGAAACCGATAGCCTCGAAGAGCATGTCCGGGCTGACCATGTTCTTCATGCTCTCTTCGGTGCGGCGCACGAAATCCCAGGCCGCCGGCATGGAGGACAGCACCTTCTTGCCGCCTTCGCGCAGCGCGATATAGGTTTTTGACGCCCAGATGCGGGCGAAATAATTGGCCAGCCCGCCGACGTTCTGGCCGATCGACATGGTGTTGTCGTTGAGGATCACCAGCAGGTTGGCGCGGGTGTGCGAGGCATGGGTGAGTGCCTCGAAGGCCTGGCCGGCGGTCATCGCGCCGTCACCGATGATTGCTACCGTGCGCCGGCGGGTGCCGCTCATCCGTGCGCCCAGGGCCATGCCCAGCGCGGCGCTGATCGAGGTGGACGAATGGCCCACGCCGAAGGTGTCGTAGGGTGATTCACTGCGCTTGGGAAAGCCGGACAGCCCCTGGTGCTGGCGCACGGTCTGCAATGCTTCGCGGCGTCCGGTGAGAATCTTGTGCGGGTAACTCTGGTGGCCCACGTCCCACACCAGGCGGTCATGGGGCGTGTCGAACAGATAGTGCAGCGCCAGTGTCAGCTCCACCACCCCCAGGCCGGCGCCGAAGTGGCCGCCCGAGCGGCCCACCGCGTACAGCAGATAGGCGCGCAGCTCATCCGCCAGCAGGGCCAGTTGTTGGCGCGGCAGTTTGCGCAGATCCGCGGGGCTGCCGATGGCGTCCAGCAGCGGTGTGTCGGGGCGAGTCAGTGGAATATCGGTAAACGTCTTTGGCATTCATCGGGCCTGCATGATTGCGGTGCCGGTTTCCGTTTCCTGGCGAAAAGGGAATCCTGGCGAAATTGGCCGCCATTATAGCCGTCTGGAGGCCGGGGCGTCAGTGGCCTCAGTGCGAGCGTTGCACGATGTAATCCGCCAGTTGTTGCAGCGGTGCCGCCTGGTCGCCGTGGCGGGCGAGGGCGTCGCGGGCCTGCCGGCATAGCGTCAGAGCGCGTTCGCGGCTGGCCGCCAGACCGAGCAGGGCGGGGAAGGTGCTTTTACCATGTTTTTCGTCGGAGCCGCTGGGTTTGCCCAACTGTTCGGTATCGACGGTGACATCGAGGATGTCGTCCTGAATCTGGAATGCCAGACCGATGGCGTCGCCGTAGGCCACCAGGTCGCTCTCCAGCGCCGGCATATCCACTTCGGCGGCCAGATAACCCAGTTGCAGGCTGGCGGTGATCAGGCGGCCGGTCTTCAGATAATGCATGCGCTCCAGCGCCTTGACGGTCTGGATGCGGCCGTTGCCGAGCATGTCCTGCATTTGCCCGGCGGCCATACCGGTGCCGCCGGCGGCCCGGCACAGGGCGCGCACCATGGCCACCCGGGTGGCATCGCGGTAATCGCCGGCGCCGCCCAGCAGCTCGAAGGCCAGGGTGTGCAAGGTATCGCCGGCAAGAATGGCGGTGGCTTCGTCGAAGGCGCGATGGCAGGTGGGCTGGCCGCGCCGCAGGTCGTCGTCGTCCATGGCCGGCAGGTCGTCGTGTACCAGCGAATAGGCGTGGATCAGCTCCACGGCGGTGGCGGGCACGTCGGCCTGCTCGGGGCGTCCGCCCGCCAGCCGGCAGGCGCCGTACACCAGCAAGGGCCGGATGCGCTTGCCGCCGCCCAGCGCCGCATAGCGCATCGCTTCGGTCAGGCGCGGGGCGTCACTGGAGGCCGCCTGTGGCAGGTAATGATCGAGCGCGGCGTCGAGACGTTCGCGCATGTCGCTTGCGTAGGGGCCGAGAAGGCTGGATTCACTGCTCATCGTGGTCTTCGAAGGGTACCGGTTCGGCCGCCGGGTCCTGCTCCAGCAGGATGCGCACCTTCTGCTCCGCCTGGGTCAATGCCTGCTGGCATTCGCGGGTCAGCTTGACGCCCTGCTCGAAAGCCGCCAGGGATTCTTCAAGGGTCATTTCTCCGGACTCCATGCGCTCGACCAGTTTTTCCAGTCGGTCCAGAGACTCTTCCAGTTGCGGAGCTTTTTTCGCCATGATGCCGGAACCTGATTGTCAATCGCGGGCGCCACATTACGTCAGCGCTGCTGGAGGGTCAATTTATGACACCTGCCGGTGAGGCTGCAAGGAAGGAAAAGCACAGCTCTGCACCCCAACGTCATTCTGCGTGGAGCGAAGCGGAATCGCAGAATCCACATACCACCAAACCCTGGATTCTGCGACTGCGCGCAGAATGACGGGGGGTGGGCGATGCGGAATGACGGGGGTGGGCTACGCGGAATGACGGGGTGGGCGATGCGGAATGACGGGGTGGGTTGTGCGGAATGGCGGGGTGGGCTGTGCAGGATGACGGGCTGTGCAGAGTGATGAGCACTGGTCATGTGCAAAGCGTTACAGGGGAAAGGAAACCACCACGCCCTTGGGCGTGATGGTAGGCAGGGGAGCGATCAGCCTTTTTCGCCGACCGGCAGCACCGTGCGGCCGAAGGAGTCGTTGATGACTTCGGCGGCGGACAGGTAAGCGGCGAACAGGGCGGTCAGCAGACCGACGTAACCGCCAGCATGGGTGAAGCCGGCGGAGCCGATCCAGGCGCCGATGGCGAGCAGGAAAAAGGTGATCCACAGCGCCAGGAAAATCAGTTGCAGGGCGGTGTTCTTTTTCAGGGTGGCGATCCACATGTAGAAGGTGAACAGCCCCCACACCGCAAGGTACCAGCCGACAAAACTTTCCGGCACGCCGTCGGCAAAGAATTTGACGAACAAGGCGAAAGTCCACCAGAAGGCACCATAACTGCAAAAGGCGACGAAACCGAAAGTGTTGCCGGTGGCGAATTCCAGCAGGCCGGCGAACAGTTGCACGGTGCCGCCGTAGGCGAACGCCATGACCAGTACCATGCCGAGTACTTCACCACCGAACCAGCCCGCGTTGTGCATGCTGAGCAGCCAGGTGGTGGAGGCGAAGCCGATCAGGCCCAGCGGCGCTGGATTGGCAAGTTTTAACGAAGACATAAGCTGTTTCTCCACGTTCTGAAGCTTGTTGTTATGAAACCTCGCCGGGCAGTGCCGGCGAATGGATTCGGCCCTGATTGCTGAGCGCAGTATTCTGGTGCGGCGTGGTGGCCGACAATACGACTTTGGTTTAGGGCACCGCGCAATTTGTGGTGATCAGGCAGTGGCTGGCTTACAGTTCCGGTAGCTGAACGGGTTTCGGGAAAACAGCGTGCTGACACTTTGGCAACTGGGCGGCATCGCCCTGACTTATGTTTTCATCTTGTTCGTGATCGCCTGGTGGGGAGATCGTGCCGAGCGTCGTGGCCATGTGATCGTCAACAACGCCTGGACCTTCAGCCTCGGGCTGGGCGTGTACTGCACCTCCTGGACTTTTTACGGCGCGGTGGGCGAGGCCACCCATCATGGCTGGGCGTACCTGCCGATCTATGTCGGGCCGATCATCACCGTGGTGCTGGGCGGCGAGCTGATTTACAAGATGGTGTCGGTGGGCAAGCAGCACCACATCACCTCGATCGCCGACTTTCTCGCTGCCCGCTATGGCAAATCCCGGCGGCTGGCGGTGCTGGCCACTGTGGTGGTGGTGATCGGCGTGCTGCCGTACATCGCCTTGCAGCTCAAGGCACTGACCCAGTCTTTCGAATATGTGGTGGGGCCGGCCGCCGACGTCTCGCCATTCAACGTGGCGCTGGTGGTGGCCACGCTGATGGCGATGTTCGCGCTGCTGTTCGGCACCCGCCATATCGATGCGGCGGAACACCAGTCGGGGCTGATGCTGGCGGTGGCGTTCGAGTCGTTCATCAAGGTGGTGGTGTTCGTCATCATCGGTTTGTTTTGTCTGTACGGACTGTTTGACGGGCCCGTCGATCTGTGGCGGCAGGCGATGGCGCGCCCGGAGATTCGAACGGTATTCGAGCCGACGCTGTTTTCGCAGAGCTTCGTCACCTCCATGCTGCTGGCGATGGTGGCGATCATCTGTTTGCCGCGTCAGTTCCATGCCGGTGTGGTCGAGAACAACGACCTGCGTCATCTGCGTACTTCGCGCCGGGTGTTTCCGGTTTATCTGGCGTTGTTCGCGATTTTCGTGTTGCCGATCGTGGCGGCGGGCATGGTGTTGCAGCCCGGTTCCTTGCAGCCGGACATGTATCTGCTGTCGTTGCCCAAGGCTTCCGGCAGCCAGTCACTGATGTTGCTGTCGTTCATCGGCGGTATCGCCGCGTCCACCGGCATGGTGATCGTCTCGACCATGGCGCTGGCGATCATGCTGACCAACGAGGTGCTGCTGCCGGCCTGGGTCCAGTATCGCATTCAGGGTCAGGAAGAGCTGTCCGATCTGAGCAGTCAGGTGCGTCTGTTCCGCCGCCTGAGCATCGTCGTGATTCTGGCCATGGCTTTTGTTTTTCATGCGCTGATCGATCACTTCCAGGGGCTGGCGCGTATCGGGCTGCTGTCGTTCGCGGCCATTGCGCAATTCGCTCCGGCTCTGCTGGGCGGGTTGTACTGGCGGCGGGGTCATCAGCGTGGCGCGGCGATCGGCCTGGTGCTGGGCTTCGCGGTGTGGCTGTACTGTCTTTTGTTGCCGCTGATGCTGCCGCCGGACTGGGTGAGCTACCTCGATCAGCACGGCCTGTTCGGGCTTGGCATTCTTCGTCCCCATGCGCTGTTCGGCATCGCCGGCATGGAGCCGCTGACGCATGGCGTGTTCTGGAGTCTGGGGCTGAATACGCTGGCGTATATCCATTTTTCCCGGCGCGCGCGTCACTCGCCGCTGGATGAAACCCAGGCCACCCGTTTTGTCGATATGCCCACCGACTGGTGGCGCGAAGGGCTGGAACACCCGCTGATCACCACCGGCGAGCTGTTGAAGATCTGCGAGCGCGGGCTGGGGCATCCGAGAGCGCGCTCGCTGTTCTTCGATTATCTGCGCCGCCGGCAACTGGCGCCGGATCTGGAATTGCCGGCGCCGCTGCATCTGGTGCGTTATGTGGAGCGGTTGTTGTCCGGTGCCATGGGCGCTTCCACCGCGCGCATCGTGATGGGCTCCCTGCTCGGCAAGCAGGGTGGCAAGCCGCTGGACATGGTGCGCATCATGGATGAGGCGTCGCAGCTGATCCAGTTCAACCATCAGTTGTTGCGCACCACCATCGAAACCATCAGCCAGGGCATCTGCGTGGTCGATCAGGAATTGAAGGTGGTGGCCTGGAATCAGACCTACGTGAACCTGTTCGGCTATCCGGAGGGGCTGATCCGTCTTGGCCGGCCCATCGAGGACGTTTACCGGCACAATGCCGAGCGTGGCTTCTATGAAGGCGAAGATCTTGACGCGGAGGTGAGCAAACGGGTGCACCTGTTGCGCGAGGGCGGTGCTCACCGCTTCGAGCGGGAGTTGCCCAGCGGGGTGATTCTGGAGGTGCGGGGCAATCCCATGGAGGGTGGCGGCTTCGTCAGCACCTACATGGACATCACCGAGCGCAAGCGCGACGAGATCGCACTGCGGCAGATCAATGAAAACCTGGAAGCGATGGTCTCGGAGCGCACGCGGCGTCTTTCCGAACTGAATGCGCGGCTGGAGCAGGCCAACGAGGGCAAGACCCGCTTTCTGGCGGCGGCCGGACATGATCTGATGCAGCCGCTCAATGCGGCGCAGTTGTTCGCGTCGTCGTTGTCGCAGCGGCTGGCCAAGCGCGAGGGTGCTTTCCCCTATGAGCGGGAGGTGCTGGGGCATATCGACAGCTCCCTGCGTGCCGCCGAAAGCATCATTTCCGCGTTGCTGGAAATCAGCCGCCTGGATACCGGCACCATGCAGGCTCACCCGGAGCCGGCGGCGGTGTTGCCGCTGATGCAGCAACTCGGGCAGGAATTCGACGTGCTGGCGCGCGCCGAAGGGTTGTCGCTGAGGGCGGTGTACAGTGATGCGCGGGTACACACCGATGAGGTGTTGCTGCGGCGTGTGTTGCAGAATCTGCTGTCCAACGCGGTGCGTTATACCGATCAGGGGCGCATTCTGTTCGGCTGCCGCCGCCGCGGAGGGCACTTGCTGATCGAAGTCTGGGATACTGGGCCGGGCATTCCCGAGGATCAGCAAACGCGCATTTTTCACGAATTCATGCGTTTGCCGCAACAGGGCCGGCGGCAGGTGAAGGGGCTGGGGCTGGGGTTGGCCATCGCCGATCGCATCTGCCGCCTGCTCGGGCATACGCTGACCGTTCGTTCCTGGCCTGGTCGCGGCACCGTGTTCGCCGTGCTGGTGCCACTGGCCGCGGAGCAACTGGTGCCGCTGCCGGCGCCGGTATCCGGTGGGCAGGGGAGCCGCGATATCACCGGCATGCGGGTTTTCTGCGTGGACAATGATCCGGCGTTGCTGGCCAGTCTCGAGGCTTTGCTGCGCGCGTTGGGCTGCGAGCCGGTGGTGGCGCGCTCCCAGGCGGAAGCCCTGAGCCGGGCGGACAGCGGCAATCCGCCGGATATCCTGCTGGTGGACTATCAACTGGACCACGAGGATGGTTTCCAGGTCATCGAGGCGCTGGACAGCCACTGGGAGGATGTGGTGCCGGCGGTGCTGATCACCGCGGATCGCCGGGCGGCGGTGCGCGATCAGGCCAGGGAACGCGGTGTGGGGTTTCTGCAAAAGCCGGTCAGCGAGGCATCGCTGCTGGCTGTACTGCGAGGATTGGGGCTGTAGCTGCGAGGGGTGGTGCCGCGAGAGTTATAGCTGCGAGGGGCTGTCGCTGCGGGGGAGGCCGCGGCGGCTCAGGACAGCCCGGGTGGTTCGATGGCCAGGTCCTTGAGGGCGAGCACCGCCTGGGTGCGGTTGCGCACGCCGAGCTTGCGGAAAATCGCCGTCATGTGGGCCTTCACCGTGGCCTCGGAAACATCCAGCTGATAGGCGATCACCTTGTTTTGCAGCCCTTCCATGAGCATGCCCATGACGCGGAACTGCTGCGGGGTAAGGCTGGTGATGCGCTCGCGCATGGCGGAGAAGTCGTCCAGGTTGGGCGGTATCGGCCGGCGCGCCTGTTCCGGCACCCAGCGTTCCCCGGCGATGATGTCGCCGAGCGCGTCGGTCATGGCTTCCACCGAAGCGGATTTGGGAATGAAGCCGTCCGCGCCGAAACGCAGGGCCCGCTGGATCACGCCGACCTCTTCATTGGCGGAAATCACCACCAGTGGCACCTGCCGGTACAGTTCCCGCAGGTAAATGAGGCCGGAAAAGCCGTGAGTGCCGGGCATGTGCAGGTCGAGCAGGATCAGGTCGAAAGGGACCTGGTCTTCACCCAGCCGTTCCAGGGCGGCCAGTGAGTCCGCTTCCTGGATGTCGGCGTCCGTGAAACTCACCTCCACGGCCTGGCGCAGCGCGGCGCGAAACAGCGGGTGGTCGTCAGCGATCAAGATGCGCATCATGCCTCGATTATACGTGTCCTTGCGTAGCTATCTAGATAGGGGATGCGGGACGAGAAGTCGATCCAACAAAAGTCGAAGTCGGTGGTTCTGTCTGCATGTATTGGATCCTGCGACTCTGCTTCGCGCCGCGCAGGATGACGCTGGAATGCCTGGCGCCGGAGTGCCGCGCGGGGTGGCGCTGGGGTGCTTGGCGCCGGAGTGCTGCGCAGGATGACGCTGGAGTGCCTGGCGCCGGAGTGCTGCGCAGGGTGACAGGGGTGTTTGGTGCCGTGTGAGATGATGGGCTGAGAGGTCCGTATAAAAAAAGCGTCGCCGAAGCGACGCGGGTCGTACTGGAACGGGAATATCAGAATCAGCGGGGCACGCGGAAGCGTGGTGAATGCTCTCCCAAGCCGCAGCCCGTGCGGCGTCAACCGCAAAGATGGCCACAGTCTAGAAGTGCTCCGCGGTGATGGCCATTAGACCTTGGTCGAGGCCGGTGGCAACGGGTCGCGAGCCGGGAAAGCGGCTCAGTCCAGGTCCGCCGGATAAACGCCGTTTTCATCGTGTACTTCCTTTCCGCTCAGCGGCGGCGTGAAGGCGCAAGCCACCACCATGTCCTCGTTTTCGCCGCCGTACAGATAGTGTTCGTCGTGTTCGTTGAGCAGATAGATCATGCCGGGAACCAGATCGATCACTTCGCCGGTCTTGATCAGCTCGACCTTGCCCTTGCCGGACAGAACGTACACGGACTCGAAGTGGTTGGCGTACTGGATATGGGTCTTGGTGCCTTTGAAGATGGTGGTGATGTTGAAGGAATGACCCATGCCATCTTCTTTCAGCGACAGGCGAACGGACTGCCAGTTGCCGTTCTCGGCGACAACGCGGCGTTCGGATTTTTCTGCTTCCGCAAGGGTACGAACGATCATCAATGACTCCTGAATAATCGGAAAATATTAAAAAGCCCCGTCCGCTCCATGGCGAACGGGGCAGGGTGGTCAGGCGGCGGAGACGGAATGGGCTTCGCCGCGTTTGATGCGGTCCTTCATGACCTCCTCGACGCTTTCCTTGAGGATGTCCATGGCGCGGTGCAGGTCTTCCTGGGAGATGGTCAGCGGGCACAGGGTCTTGATCACCTGATCGTCGGCGCCGGAGGTTTCGATCACCAGCTTGCGCTTGAAGGCGGCTTTGGTGATCTCTTCCGCCAGTTGGCCGTCCCGGCACACCAGGCCCTGCATCATGCCGCGGCCATTCAGGTAGAACCAGTGGTCGCTGTAGCTGGCGGCGATATCACGGAAACGCTCGGTGATGATGCCGCCTTTCTCCTGCACCTCCTTGGCGAAGCTGTCGTCGCTCCAGAAGTGCTCCAGCGCCTTCGCGGCAGTGGCGAAGGCCGGGTTGTGGCCGCGGAAGGTACCGTTGTGCTCGCCGGGCTTCCATTGGTCCAGCTCCGGTTTCAGCAGCACCACGGCCAGCGGCAGACCGTAGCCGCTGAGCGATTTCGACAGCGTGATGATGTCCGGCTTGATGCCCACTTCATCGAAGCTGAAGAAGCTGCCGGTGCGGCCGCAGCCGGCCTGGATGTCGTCGAGGATCAGCAGCATGTCGTGCTTGCGGCAGACCCATTCCAGGTTGCGCAGCCACTCGAAGCTGGCGGCGTTGATGCCTCCTTCGCCCTGTACGGTTTCGACGATCACGGCGGCGGGGTGGTCAACGCCGCTGGAAGAATCGCACAGCACCTTATCCAGATACTCGGTGGTGTCGAAGGCGTCACCCAGGTAGCCGTCATAGGGCATCACGCTGACGCCCGCCAGAGTGGTGCCGGCGACGCCGCGGTGGTGGCTGTTGCCGGTGGCGGACAGCGCGCCCAGCGTGACGCCGTGGAAGCCGTTGGTGAAGCTGATGATGT
>CAYMKZ010000048.1:0-18408 GCA_964391345.1 uncultured Alcanivorax sp. | reverse complement strand
TACGGGTTGGTCCGTGCGCGGATTTTGTAGGGTGGATAAGCGCAGCGCATCCACCTTCGGCTCAACCCACTCCCGAAAGCAATTCCCCACGATGGTCCACGTCGAACAGCAAGCGGCCCTTCCAGGCGCCTTCACGCACATGCCGGGAAACCTGCAACATGATGACGTCGGCGATCTTGCGGGTAGCCACCGAGGCCGGCCGATCCGCCGGGGTCAGCAGCACCAGCTTGCGGGTCAGCTCCGGCGAGACGATGGGCACGGCGGTGACCTCGCCACGGCTGGCCATGTCATGCACGGCGGCGAACGGCAGGATGGAATAGCCGAGGCCGCGGCGGGCGGTGTCGGTCAGCAACGGCCAGGCGCTGACCTCCAGCGCCAGCTTCACGGACATGCCCACCCGCGCCGCCTCCTGCTCCACTTTCAGACGCAGGCCGTGCTTCTCTTCCGGCAGCACCAGTTGCTGCTCCAGCATTTCCGTCACCGTCACGCTCTTGCGTCCGGCGAACGGGCTGTTGGCCGGGCCGACCAGAAACAGCGGCTCTTCCAATAGCGGCCAGCTGCGCACGTTTCTCGGGTTGGCCGGTTTGTAGCTGATGGCGATATTGAGCCGATGCTGAATCACCATCTGTTGCAGCGTGCCGCTCATGGCGGATTTGACTGCCAGCTTGACCTGCGGAAACTGCTGGCGGTACTGCTCGACGATGGAGCCCACCAGCGCATGCGCCACGGTGGGCAGAATACCCAGCACCAGCTGTCCGGTGACCTTGCCGGCCACCGCGCTGACATCCGCCTGCGCCTGTTCCAGATCCCGCAGCAAGCGGCTGGCGCGCTCGTACAGCAGTTCCCCCGCCGCCGTCATCACCACGCCACGCCCGTGGCGCACGAAAACTTTCACGTTGAGTGTGTTTTCCAGCAGACGAATCTGCCGGCTCAGCGCCGGCTGGGCGACGAACAGCTTCTCCGAAGCACGGCTGAAACTGCCGGTATCGGCCACCATCAGGAAGGTGTTCAGTTGACGCAGATCGATGTTCGGACCGGTGGACATAGGGCCTCCTGGCGGAGAGGGATAAACAGGCGAGGAAATATAGCACCAATGGTAGAGGTGAGCGCAAATCGATAAGTTGTTGGCATGGCTGAATGCAAGATATGCCTTTTCGATATGATTAGTATAAAAACTATATAATTGATGAGGTTATGCTGGGTTGCTACCGTGACCGTCCGGTTTCAGGAGAATGCAGTCACCATGCACAACAGAGCGATCTACAGCAGCGAGCACGAATTGTTCCGGGACAACGTGCGGCGTTTTTACCGGGCGGAACTGGAGCCCAATATAGCGCAGTGGGAAAAAGACGGCCTGGTGCCCCGTTCCTTCTGGGAGCAGGCCGGCGCCAACGGCTTCCTGTGCTGCGGCATCCCGGAAGAATACGGTGGCCCCGGCGCGGACTTCCTTTACAACATGGTGCTGTCTGAAGAAACCGGCTATGCCCTGGGCGGCGCCAGCGTCGGTTTCTCCGTGCATGCGGATATCGTTGCCTACTATCTGCTGCACGCCGGCTCCGAGGAGCAGAAAAAATACTGGCTGCCGCGCATGGTGCGTGGCGAGTCCATCGCCGCCATCGCCATGACCGAGCCCGGTTGCGGCAGTGATCTGAAGGCGCTGCGCACCAGCGCCGTACGCGATGGCGACGAGTACGTCATCAATGGCCAGAAAACCTTCATCAGCAACGGCCAGAACTGTGATTTCGTGTTGGTGGCCTGTACCACCGACCCGTCGAAGGGCGCCAAGGGCGTTACCCTGATCATCGTCGAGGCCGACCGTGCCGGCTTCGAGCGTGGCCGCAATCTCGACAAGATCGGCCAGAAGGGCGCCGACACGTCCGAGATGTTCTTCAAGGACGTGCGGGTGCCGGTCAGCAACCGGGTGGGCGAGGAAGGCAGCGGCTTCATCACCATGATGCGCCAGCTTCCCCGCGAACGCATCACCATCGCCTGCCGGGCGCAGGCGGAAGCACAGCGGGCCTTCGAGCTGACCAACGAGTACGTCAAGGAGCGCCGCGCCTTTGGTCAGGCGCTGGCGGATTTCCAGAACACCCAGTTCCTGCTGGCCGACATCAAGACCGATCTGGCGGTGGGCTGGGCCTATCTGGACCAGTGTCTGCAGAAAATCAATGAAGGCACCCTGACCCCGGAAGAAGGCGCCATGGCCAAGCTGTGGACCACCGAGAACGAAGGTAAAGTGGTGGACCGCTGCCTGCAGTTGTTCGGTGGCTATGGCTACATGAGCGAGTACCCGATTTCACGCCTGTTCGTCGATGCCCGAGTGCGGCGCATCTACGGCGGCGCCAGTGAAATCATGAAACTGATCATCAGCCGCACGCTGTGAGTGTGGAGAGAGAGGATATGTCGATGTTTGGAATCAATGCCTACGGCGCCTACATCCCTCGGGCGCGTTTGCAGAAAAGTGTCATGGCCGAAGCCAACCAGTGGTTCGACGCCAGCCTCGGCGGCCTCGCCAAGGGCGAGCGGGCGATCTGCAACTGGGATGAAGACAGCATCACCATGGCGGTGGAAGCGGGGCAGGACTGCCTGTCGCTGCTCGATCCCGCCAGCGTGGATACGCTGTACCTGGCCTCCACCAGCTTCCCGTTCAGCGATCGCCAGAACTCGGTGCTGGTGGGCGACGCCCTCAACCTGGGCAACCAGTTGAAAGCCATGGATATTGCCGCTTCGCAGCGCTGCGCCACTTCCGCGCTGATCGCGCTGCTGGAGCGTGGTCACGACACCGGCAGCAACGCCCTGCTGGTGGCCTCCGAGCACCGCCGCAGCCGCGCCGGCTCACGCCAGGAAATGCTGTGGGGCGACGCCGCCGCGGCGCTGGGCATCGGCAGCGGCGAGGTGATCGCGGAGTATCTGGGCAGCGTCAGCATCGCCGACAACTTCGTCGACCATTACCGTGGCGAAGGCGAATCGATAGATTACGATTGGGAAGAACGCTGGATTCGTGACGAAGGTTTCCTGCGCGCGGTACCGCAAGCGGTTCAGGCGCTGCTGGAAAAAACCGGCGCCAATGTAGCCGAGGTCGCCCATTTCGTGATGCCTTCCGATCAGTCCCGCGCTCCCGGCGCGGTGGCGAAAAAACTCGGCATCCAGGCCGACGCGCTGATCGACAATTGCATCGACCGTTGCGGCGTGGCCGGTGCGGCACACCCGCTGCTGTTGCTCACGGCGGCGCTGGAAGCGGCCAAGCCCGGTGAGCTGATCCTGGTGACCGGTTTCGGCCAGGGCGTGGACGCCATTCTGCTGCGCGCCACCGACAAGATTACCAGCCGCCGTCCGGTGACCGGCTTTGCCGGCGCGCTGCAGCGCCGCCGCGAAGACCGCAACTATCAACGCTTCCTCAGCTTCAATGATCTGGTGGATCGTGAAATCGGCAAGCGCGGCGAAACCGACAAGCAAAGTTATCTGACCGCCATGTATCGCCGCGACAAATTGCTCACCCGCTTCTCCGGCGGCAAATGCCGCGAGTGCGGTACGGTGCAGGTGCCCAAGGAACGTTATTGCGTCAATCCGCAGTGTCATGCTCTGGACAGCCAGGACGATTATCCGCTGGCGGGCGTGTCCGGCCGTATCAAGACCTGGACCGCCGACCGGCTGACCTTCGACTGGAACCCACCCGCCTATTTCGGCATGGTGGAATTCGAAGGGGGCGCCAAATTGATGATGGACTTCACCGAAGTCCAGGCCGGAGCGGTGGAATCCGGAGTGGCGGTAACGCCGCATTTCCGCATTCGCCAGTTCGACCCACAGCGCGGTTTCCGCAAATATTTCTGGAAAGCGATTCCGGAACAGTCCGAACAGTCAGCGAGGTAAAGAAAATGGCTACGGGTATCAAAGACAAAGTCGTCATCCTGGGCATGGGATGCAGCCGTTTTGGTGAACGCTGGGACTGCAGCCCCACCGACCTGATGGTGGAAGCGTTCGAAGAGTGTCTGGCCGATGCCGGTGTCGATCGTGATGCGATCGAAGCCGCCTGGTTCGGTTCCGCCATCGATGCCTACAACGTGGGCTCCAGTGCGCTGCCGCTGTCCATTGCGCTGCGTCTGCCCTACATCCCGGTAACGCGCGTGGAAAACATGTGCGCCACCGGCACCGAGGCGTTCCGTGGTGCGGTTTACGCGGTGGCTTCCGGCGCCTGTGACATCGCCCTGGCGCTG
This sequence comes from uncultured Alcanivorax sp., assembly GCA_964391345.1. Classification (GTDB taxonomy): domain Bacteria; phylum Pseudomonadota; class Gammaproteobacteria; order Pseudomonadales; family Alcanivoracaceae; genus Alloalcanivorax. The sequence continues at coordinate 14,194 of CAYMKZ010000048.1, read as the reverse complement.
GGCGTGGAAAAACTCAAGGACGTGGGCTACGGCGGCCTGCCGCAGCGTACCCGCGGCGTCGAGAACGACATGTACTGGCCGAACCTGTCCGCCCCCGGTTCGTTCGCGCAACTGGCCTCCGGCTACCGCGCCAAGCATGGCGTCAGCAAGGAAGAGCTGAAGCGCGCCATGGCTCACGTTTCGGTGAAGAGCCACGCCAACGGCGCCAAGAACCCGAAGGCGCACCTGCGCAGCCCGATCACCGAAGAGAAGGCCATCAACGCCCCTTACATCGCCGAGCCCATCGGCCTGTTCGATTGCTGCGGTGTCAGTGACGGTTCCGCCTGCGCCATCGTCACCACCCCGGAAATCGCCCGCCAACTGGGCAAGACCGATCTGGTCTCCGTGAAGGCATTGCAACTGGCGGTCTCCAACGGTGAAGAGTCCAGCTACAAGGACTGGGACGGTTCCTATCTGAAAACCACGCGCATCGCCGCCCAGCGCGCCTACAAGGAAGCGGGCATCGAGAAGCCGCGCGAGGAAATCAGCATGACCGAGGTGCACGACTGCTTCTCGATCACCGAGCTGGTGACCATGGAAGACCTGCAACTGTCCGGTGAAGGCGAAGCGGTGCGCGACGTGCTCAACGGCGACTTCGACGCCGATGGCCGCATCCCCTGTCAGATCGACGGCGGGCTGAAATGTTTCGGCCACCCGATCGGGGCGTCCGGGCTGCGCATGATTTACGAAAATTATCTGCAATTCCTGGAGCGCGCCGGCGATCGTCAGATCTCCGATCCGCGCCTGGCGGTGAACCACAACCTGGGCGGCTTCCCGCATCAGAACATATGCAGCATTTCCATTGTTGGTCGCTATCAATAACCGGCCGCATCAGTAACGGAGCAGCATGATGCAGATTAGCCAAACGGGCGGTGGCGCCGTGGTGGCACATCAATGTTTGCACAAGGCCCGCGACCTGGTTGATCGCGCCCTTGGCAAACTGCGTGCCCGCTGTGACCTGGACGGCGACTTCGATCCGGCACGACTGGACGAACACCAGATGGCCAGTTACCAACTGGCCTTCTGTGTCGCCGAGCTGAGCGCCGCCGAGGCGTTGTGCGCCTATGCGGAGCAGGCCAGTGAACAGGATCCGCTGGCGCTGGACGTGGCACTGGTATTCAGCGCCGAGATGCTGCAATCCACCCTGCAGCGGCTGGCCGGCTGGTCCGAGGACATCGGCCTGCCGCGCTCGGAAATCTTCGAGCTTTACGCCCATCCGCTGGTGGAGGGTTTTCTTGCCCGTCACGCTGGCAGCGAACGTCAGGCGAGCATCGTCGATGAGCTGTATCGGCGCGGCAGCCGGCACCTGCCGGACCTGCTCGGCGAGGACAAGGATCTGGTACGCGAAACCTTCGCCCGTTTTGCCGATGAAGTGGTCGCGCCGCTGGCGCAGCGCATTCATCGCAACGACGAAGACGTGCCGCAGGACATCCTCGCCCAGGCCACCGAGCTGGGTTGCTTCGGCATCAGCATTCCGCAGCGGTTCGGCGGTCTGCAACCGGACGATCACGCCGACAGTCTGGGCATGATCGTGGTTACCGAGGAATTGTCACGGGCTTCGCTGGGCGCGGCGGGCAGCCTCATCACGCGCCCGGAAATCGCCGCCAAGGCGCTGCTCAGCGGCGGCACCGATGCGCAGCAAAAAGAGTGGCTGCCGAAACTGGCCTCGGGCGAAAGCCTGTGTGCCATTTCCATCACCGAACCGGATTACGGTTCGGATGTGGCGGCGCTGACCCTCAAGGCGACGCCCACGGAAGGCGGCTGGCTGCTCAACGGCGCCAAGACCTGGTCCACGTTCGCCGGCAAGGCGCACTTGCTGGTGGTGGTGGCGCGCAGCGAAGCGGACCCGAAACTGGGGCACAAGGGGCTGAGCCTGTTCCTGGTGGAGAAGCCGTCCCACGACGGCCATCAGTTCCGCTACCAGCAGGATTCCGGCGGCGTGCTGTCCGGCAAGGCGATCGCCACCATCGGCTATCGCGGCATGCACTCCTATGATCTGTTCTTCGAGAATTTCTTCGTGCCGGCGGATCGTTTGCTGGGCGAGGAAGAAGGGCGGGGACGCGGTTTTTATTTCACCATGACCGGTTTTTCCGGCGGCCGCATTCAGACTGCGGCCCGCGCCAATGGCGTGATGCTGGCCGCGTTTGATCAGGCCATGCGTTACGCCGCCGAACGCAAGGTGTTCGGCAAACCGGTGGCGGCCTACCCGCTGACGCGCGCCAAACTCGGGCGCATTTTCACCACGCTGATGGCGTCGCGGCAGTTCTCCTACGCGGTGGCGCGTCAGATGGATGAGGGCGGCGGGCAGATGGAAGCCAGCCTGGTGAAACTGTTTGCCTGCCGCGCCGCCGAGTGGGTCACCCGCGAGGCGATGCAGATTCATGGTGGCATGGGTTATGCGGAAGAGAGCGACGTGAGCCGCTATTTCGTTGATGCCCGGGTGTTGTCCATTTTCGAGGGTGCCGAGGAAACGCTGGCGCTCAAGGTGGTGGCGCGCGATCTGGTCAGCAAGGCGCGAGCGGTCTGAGGGCCTTTCCCAAACACTGTTTTTCCCAAACACGATAGTCAACCAACAACGATATCCGCCGGCCCGGCACGGGTCGGCGACTGGAATAGAGGAACGAGCATGAGCGACGAAAAACTACTCGATGGCAAGGTGATCGTGGTAACCGGTGGTGGCCGTGGTATCGGTCGCGCCACCAGCCTGGCGCTGGCGGCGCTGGGCGCCAAGGTGGTGGTCAACGATATCGGTGGCGGCCCGGACGGTTCCGGCGGCGACCATGGTCCGGCCGATGAGGTGGTCGATGAGATCAAGCGTGCCGGTGGCGAAGGAACCACTTCCTATGCCAGCGTCACCGAGTGGGCCGGCGGCCAGAGCATCATCGAAACCGCCATCGACACCTTCGGCCGCATCGACGGCGTGGTGAACAACGCCGGTAATCTGCGCGACTGCATCTTCCACAAGATGACCGAGGAGGATTTCGATGCGGTGATCAACGTGCACCTGAAAGGGACCTTCAACGTCAGCCGCGCGGCGGCGCCGTATTTCCGTGAACAGAACAGCGGCACCTTCGTCAACATGACCTCCACCTCAGGGCTGATCGGCAACTTCGGGCAGGCCAACTACGCGGCCGCCAAGATGGGCATCATCGGCCTGTCCAAGTCCATGGCGCTGGACATGAACCGCTATGGCGTCACCTCCAACTGCATCGCGCCGTTCGCCTGGAGCCGTCTGATCGGCACCATTCCGATCAATTCCGAAGCGCAGAAAGAACGTGTGGAAAAGATTCAGCAAATGACCCCGGACAAGATCGCCGTACTGGCGGCGGCGCTGTTCTGTGACCAGGCCAAGCACGTTACCGGGCAGATTTTCAGCGTGCGCAACAACGAGATCTTCCTGTTCAGCCAGCCGCGTCCGATCCGTTCCGCGCACACCGCGGAAGGCTGGACCACGCGCACCGTTCTCGACCGTGTTCTGCCGGCTTTCGAGAGCGATTTCTACAAACTGGAACGTTCCGGCGACGTGTTCAGCTGGGACCCGTTCTGAGGAAAGCAGCATGGCTATCGACTACGACAAATTGATGAATCGGCCCTTCGAGCGTCTCGTTCACGATTACACCGAGAAAGATACCATGCTGTACGCGCTCGGTGTCGGGCTGGGCATGGAACCTTTCAATGAAGACTGTCTGAGATTCGTTTACGAGGACGGTCTGAAAGCACTGCCCAGCATGGCCGTGGTGCTGGCCTATCCCGGCTTCTGGGCCAAGGAACCGGATACCGGCATCGACTGGGTGCGCGTGCTGCACGCCGGGCAGGAGGTGATTCTGCACCGGCCGCTGCCGCCCAGTGGGCGCGTGGAAGCCACCACCAAAGTGACCGAGATCATCGACAAGGGCGCCGGCAAGGGCGCGCTGATCGTCTCCGAGCGGGTGGTGCGTGATGCCGAAAGCGGCGAGGACCTGGCGACGCTGATCAGCACCACCATGGCCCGTGGCGATGGCGGTTTTTCCGATCACACTGCGCCTTCGCCGAAACCGGATGCGATTCCCGATCGTGCCCCGGATCAGGTCTGCGACCTGCCGGTGCTGGAACAGGCGGCGCTGATCTATCGCCTCTCCGGCGATTTCAACCCGCTGCACGCCTCGCCGTCCGTGGCCCGTGCCGCCGGGTTCGAAAAGCCGATCCTGCACGGCCTGTGCACCTTCGGTGTGGCCTGTCACGCGCTGCTGAAAACGCTGTGCGACTATGACCCGGCGCGCTTCCATCGGGTGCGGGTACGTTTCTCCTCGCCGGTCTATCCCGGTGAAACCATCCGTACCGAAATCTGGCAGGACGGTGGCACCGTGGCGTTCCGCTGCCGCGTGGTGGAGCGCGACAAGGTGGTCATCGACAACGGTTATGCGGAGGTGACGGCCGCCTGAGCCGTCCCACCGATAGCAACCAGGCAAGCGTTGAAAACGAGGTAACACATGCAGGGAATCCTCTCCGGCCTGAGAGTCGTGGAAGGCACCGCCTTTGTCGCCGCCCCTTCCGGCGGCATGACGCTGGCCCAGCTCGGCGCGGACGTGATCCGCTTCGATCCGATCGGCGGCGGTCTCGATTACCGCCGCTGGCCGGTGGACGACGCCGGCACCAGCCTTTACTGGAACAGCCTCAACAAGGGCAAGCGTTCCATCGCGGTGGACTTTCGCAAGCCGGAAGGCCGTGAGCTGCTGACGCAGCTGATCACCGCTCCCGGCGATGACGCCGGCCTGTTTCTCACCAACTTTCCGGCCAAGGGCTGGCTCGATTACGAGACCCTGCGCGCGCAGCGGGAAGACCTGATCTACGTCAACCTGACCGGCACCCGGGACGGGCGCCGGGCGCTGGATTATACGGTCAACTGCCAGGTCGGTTTCCCCTGGCTGAACGGCACCGGCGAAGGGCCCATGGCGCGGCCGCTGAACAATCCGCTGCCGGCCTGGGACGTGCTGGCCGGCCAGCAGATCGCCCTCGGCATGCTGGCGGCGGAACGCCATCGCTCGCGTACCGGCGAGGGACAGCTGGTGCGTATTGCCCTGCAGGATGTGGCGCTGGCCACGCTCGGCAACCTGGGTTACATCGCGGAAATGATGGTCAACAACGTCGAGCGCCAGCCGATCGGCAACGATGTTTACGGCACCTACGGTCACGATTTCCAGTGCCGGGACGGTGTACGGCTGATGGTGGTGGGTGTCACCCCGGCGCAATGGAAGGCGATCCTCAAGGCCACCGGCAGCGCCGAGCGACTGGCGGCGGTGGAAGCGCGGCTGGGGCTGGATTTCAGCCGCGAAGGCGACCGTTATCAGGGGCGCGATGAGATCACCTCGGTGCTGACGCCCTGGTTCACGGCGCGTGATTTCCGGCAGGTGGCCGAGGAGCTGGAGCAGGCCAGCGTGTGCTGGGGCAAGTACCAGACGCTGCGTGAAGCGGTGCAGCAGGACCCGGATTGTTCGGTGGCCAACCCGCTGTTCCAGATGGTGGAGCAGCCGGGTGTGGGCTCTTACCTGATGCCGGGCATTCCTCTGGATTTCGCTGCCGTGCCACGCGGGCCGGTGCAGCCGGCGCCGGAGCTGGGCCAGCATACCGAAGAGATTCTTGCCGACAGTCTGGGCCTGAGCGGCGCGGAAATCGGCAAACTGTACGACAGCGGCATCGTTGCCTGATACACAAGGCCCGATGCCGCCACACAGCGGAGCAATGCACCATGAGCAACCGTTCTTCCAATGGCAACGGTCCTCTCAGCGGACTGCGCATCATCGAAATCGCCGGCATCGGCCCAGGGCCGTTTTGCGGCATGATGTTGGCCGACATGGGCGCGGAAGTGATCGCCGTGGATCGTGTTGGCGCCACGCTGGACCGGCCGGAGCTGGATTGCAGCCGGCGCGGCAAGCGCGCCATCACCCTGAATCTGAAAAGTGAGGCCGGCCGTGACGCCCTGCTGCGGCTGGTAAAAGACGCGGACGGGCTGTTCGAAGGATTCCGCCCCGGTGTCATGGAGCGGCTGGGCGTGGGCCCCGATGCCTGCCTGGCGGCCAATCCGCGGCTGGTGTACGGACGCATGACCGGCTGGGGCCAGAGTGGGCCTTTGTCCAGCGCCGCCGGTCACGACATCAATTACATTTCCCTCACCGGCGTATTGCATGCCATCGGCCACGCCGGCGACAAACCGGTGCCGCCGCTGAACCTGGTCGGCGACTTCGGTGGCGGCGGCATGATGCTGGCGTTCGGCATGGTCTGTGCGCTGCTGGAGGCGCGGCAGTCAGGGCATGGGCAGGTGATCGATGCGGCCATGACCGACGGCTCCGCCGCGCTGATGGCCGGGTTCCATTCCGCCTACGCACGCGGCGCCCAGCGTCTCGAACGGGGCGTCAACCGGCTGGACTCCGGAGCGCATTTCTACAACACCTACGAAACCAGCGACGGCAAATACATTTCCATCGGTTCCATCGAGCCGCAGTTCTACGCGCAACTGATGGCAGTGGCGGAACTGCCCCGCGAGGAATTCGCCGAGCAACTGGATCAGTCCCGCTGGCCGGCCTTGCAACAGCAGCTTGAGAAAGTATTCAAAAGCAAGACCCGTGATGAATGGTGTGCACTGATGGAAGGCACGGATATCTGTTTCGCGCCGGTGCTGGATCTCCAGGAAGCACAATCCCATCCGCACAACGTGGCTCGCGGCACCTACGTGGAAGTGGGTGCCATGCGGCAGCCGGCGCCGGCGCCGCGCTTCAGCCGCACGGCGGGCGAGGTGGCCTTTGCCGGGCGTGCGGCGGGTACCGATACCGAGGCGGTGCTGGCGGAGCTGGGTTATGACGACAACGCAATCGACCGGATGCGACAGGCCGGAGACTGCTGACAGCATGCCCGTGTCGCACACTCGAACAACAAGGAGAGCGCATTTTGACGGCGATGGGAAAAGGCCACGACAAAACACTGAAAGGTATTGTCTGCGGCGAACAGTATCTGACGCAGGATCAGCTCACCACCCAGATAAAACAGGCGGCCAGTGGTTTCAAGCAACTGGGTATCCAGCCGGGTGACGGGGTTGCCATCTTCATGCGCAACGACATCCCGTTCATTACCGCCTCACGGGCGGCTGCCTACGTCGGCGCCTATGCGGTGCCGATCAACTGGCATCTGGCCGGCGAGGAGCTGGCGTACATTCTCAAGGATTCCGGCGCCCGGGTGCTGGTGATCCACGCCGATCTCTGGCACAACCATCAAGCGGCGATTCCGCAGGGCGTGGAATGCGTCGTGGTGGAAACACCGGTGGATTTGCAGCGCGCCTACGGCATCGACCCGGCGATCTGCGGGGTGTCCGAAAAAGCGGGCGTACGCAACTGGCGCACCTGGCTGGAGCAGTCGCAGCCGATTACCGGCGCACCGCTGGCCGCTCCAGTGGCGATGTTGTACACCTCCGGCACCACGGGGCAACCCAAGGGGGTAATGCGCATTCCCCTGTCGCCGGAACAAACGAAAAAAATGCGCGATTTCCGCGCCCGCGTTTACGGCTGCCGGGAAAACGCTCGCTGCATCGTGCCGGGCCCGCTCTATCACAGCGCGCCCAACAGCTACTCATTGCAGGCGTCGATGATTGCCGATCTGCTGATCATCCAGCCGCGTTTCGACAGCGAAGCGTTTCTGGCGCTGATCGAACGCTATGCGCTGACCGCCGCCATCATGGTGCCGATCATGTTCATCCGGCTGTTGAAGCTGCCGGAAACGGTGCGCCGGCGTTACGATCTGTCGTCGCTGGAATTCGTCATTCATGCCGCCGCGCCGTGCCCGGCTGACGTCAAGACGGCGATGATCGAGTGGTTTGGTCCGGTCATCAACGAGTTCTACGGCTCCACCGAGTCCGGCGCCGTGGTGGCCTGCGATTCGCAGCAGGCGCTGGCCAAGCCCGGCACCGTCGGCCGTCCGGTGCCGGAGGCCGATGTGCGCGTGCTGGACAAGGATGGCAAGCCGGTGCCGGCAGGGGAAATCGGCGAGATTTATTCCCGCTTCCCGGAGCTGGATTTCACCTACAAGGGCAAACCGGAAGCCCGCACGGCCGTGGAAATTGACGGCTACATCACTTCCGGCGACATGGGCTATCTTGATGAGGATGGCTATCTGTTCATCGCCGACCGCGCCAAGGACATGGTGATCTCCGGCGGCGTCAATATCTATCCGGCGGAAATCGAAGCGGTGCTGCACGCCCATCCGGACGTCAAGGATTGCGCGGTGTTCGGCATCCCGGATGAGGAATTCGGCGAATCGGTAATGGCGGTACTTGAACCGGAACCGCAGGCGTTGCTGGATCTGGATCAAGTGCGCGATTACCTGCGCCAGCATCTGGCCGGGTTCAAGGTGCCGAAGCGTCTGGAAATCGGCGCCGATCTGCCCAGAGAAGATTCCGGAAAAATCTTCAAGCGGCGGCTGCGTGACCGTTACTGGAGCGAGGCCGGCCGCCGCATCTGACCTGCGCCGTGCCACGGACGGACTCCGTGGCACGGCCGCGATCAGCGGCCCTGGAAATGCGCCTTGCGCTTGTCGCGGAAGGCGAGAATGCCTTCTTCGAAGTCCTCGTTGAGAAACGCCTTCCCCTGACATTCCGCTTCGAAACTGAGCGCCTCCGCCAGCGACGATGTGGCCCCCCGTTGCAGCTCCTGCTTGATCATGGCCAATGAACGGGTAGGGCCATTGGCCAGTCGTTCCGCCAGTGCCATTGCCTCCGTCTGCAAGTGCTCATCGGCAATCCGTTCACTGACCACGCCCAGGCGCTCGGCCTGTTCGGCGTCCAGCGTTTCCCCCAGCATCGCCAGTTTAGCGGCCTTGGCCGGCCCCAGCGCCTGATTGAGAAAATAGGACAGGCCGCCGTCGAGCACGGCGCCGATGCGCACGAACGCCAGATGGAACTGCGCGGAATGCGCGGCAAGTACGATATCGCCGGACAGCGCCAGGCTGACTCCGGCGCCGGCGGCGGGACCATTGACCGCGGTCACCACCGGGATCGGCAGTTCTCTTATCAGGGTAATAATGCGGTTGATGCCGCCCTCCATGCTGGCGCGAATGGTCTGGCGGCGCGCCAGTATCTTTTCCGGAGTGACATCGGCACCAACGCAGAAGCCACGTCCTGCGGCGCGAATCAGCAGCGCTCGTGCCGACGGCTCCCGGTGCTCCTGTTCCAGGGCATCGACTAGCCCTTGCTGCATCTCCGGGCTCAGTGCGTTGAGTTTTTCCGGGCGGTTCAGCGTGAAGATCAGCACTTGTCCCGCTCGTTCGGTGGTGAAATCACTCATGGTTTGTCTCCGGTAAGGCCGTCCGGGCATGGTTTTCCCGGACGGCGGTTGCAGGCAAGAGGGAATCGGTTCATCAGCCCGCCGTGGCGCTCGCCTCCGGCAACCGGATGGAGCGGCCGGCGGCGATCAGCACCAGTGCGGCGATCAGCACCGCAACCCCGGTCAGCGCAAACAGCAGCGTACCGTGGTGGGCGGCGATCATGAAACCGGCCTGCGCCGGTATCCAGAGGAACGAGGAATTGCCGACGGCGACGAAGAAGGTCATGGCGGTGGCGCGAATGTCCGCGCTATAAGAGTCCGCGATGTAGCGCGGGAAACAGCCCCACAGACCCTGTCCGAAGATGGTATAGCCGGCCAGCCCGGCAATGGCCAGCGTCGGGGTTGGTCCCCAGGCCGCCAGTATCAGGCCCAGCCCGCCGAGGATCGCCCAGATCACCACCAGAATCTTGGCCGGAATCTTGTCGGAAAGGAACCCGGTGATGACCTGCGAGGCCAGCGCCGCCCACTGGATGATGGCGAACCACAGAGCCGCTTCGCCAATGGAAACGCCCTTGGCGTCGGTGAGGAAACTGACCGCGAACAGCACGATCAGCGGGATGCTGGGAAACTCGAACAGGCAGAATATGAACAGCGCGATGGTTTGCTTGCGGTCTTCGGCGCGAAACAGCGTTTTCCATTCCAGTTCCTGTTTGCGGTTCTTTTTCGCTTCGATGGCCCGCGCTGCCGCCGGAGGTTCGCGCATGTAGCGCATCATGACGATGATCACCAGAATCGGCACGAAGGCGAACACGAACAGCAACCGCCAGCCGTGGTGGGGCAGGATCAGGGCGCCGAGCATGCCGGCCAGCGCCGCGCCCACCGGATAGCCTGCCTGGGTGATGCCCACCATGCGCCCGCGATATTTATCCGGCGCTTCTTCGGATACCAGCGTGTTGCCGAGCGGGCCTTCCGCCAGCCCGGCGCCGCCCAGAAAGCGTACCACCAGCAATTGCCAGGCCTTACTGACGATCGCCGTCAGCCCGCAGAACAGGCCGACGGTCAGCAGGATGCCCTGGATGGTTCGTTTGCGGCCGAAACGGTCGGCGATGGGGCCGGAAATCAGCCCGCCAAGCACGATGGGAATGAAGGATATCGAAGCGATCACGCCGAGAGTGCCGAGATTGAAATAAGGCTCCTTGGCCATCTCCGGAATGGCCACGCCGAACATGGCGGTGTCCATGGAAACCAGCACATAGGCGATGAAGCAGATAATGGTGATGACGACGAGATAATGTGAATGCCGCACCTGGCGGCCGTTCACGTCGATCAATTGGTTCGGGTGGTACTTTTCCATGAATATTCTCCCAAACTGACTTGTTGTTCTTTGTCAGCGGTTTGGCTGTAAAAGAGGCCTCTTGGGCCTGGCTGGCGAGCGGATTATTGTTCTGCGTACCATTTTTTCAGCTCGGATTTCATGACCTTGTTGACGCTGGACAGAGGCATGGGTTGGTCCCGGAAGGAGACGGCCACCGGGCATTTGTAATGGGCGATGTGTTCCCGGCAGTAATCGATGAGTTCCTTTTCGCTGGCGGAGTGGCCTTCATGCAGGCGCACGATGGCGTGCACCGCCTCGCCCCATTTCTCATGGGGCACGCCGATCACCGCGCATTCGCGCACCGCCGGGTGGCGGCACAGTTGATTCTCGATCTCGATGGGATAGACGTTCTCGCCGCCGCTGACGATCATGTCCTTCATGCGGCCGGCCAGCACCAGGTAGCCGGCTTCGTTGAAGTAGCCGCCGTCACCGGTGTGATACCAGCCGTCGCGCAGCGCATTGCGGGTCAGCTCCGGGGCTTGCCAGTAGCCCTGCATGACGACGGGACCCTTGACCACGATCTCTCCGGTCCTGCCGTTCTCAACGACCTGGTCGTTTTCATCCATGATGCGGATGGTCACGTAGTCCACCGGGCGTCCCACCGAGCCGAGTCGGGCCCGGTAATCGCCGCTCAGTTGGTGGTCCGCGGCGCTGAGTATGGCGATCACCGGCGAACATTCGGTCATGCCGTAGGACTGGAAGAAGCGGATGCCGGGGAAGCGTTCCACGGTGCGTTGCAGCAGGGGCACCGGCATCGGCGCGGCGCCGTAGCTGATCATGCGCAGCGAGGAGAGGTCGCGCTGGTCCAGATCGGGGTGATCGAGAATCATCTGGATGGTGGTCGGCACCAGTTGCAGGCAATTGATGTGGTGGGTTTCGATGGCGCGGATGGCCTCTCCGGCATCGAAGCGGGCCATGATGACGGTGTGCGCGCCCATCAGGGTGGCGGTGTAAATGCGTGAACCGGCCGCCGCGTGGAACATGGGCGAGGCCAGCAAATAGGCTTCGTTGGGCCGCATTTCGTAGCGTGGCGCGGTGCCCCGGGCATTGGCGAGCAGGTTGTCGTGGCTGAGCATCACGCCCTTGGCGCGCCCGGTGGTGCCGCCGGTGTAGAACAGCACCAGGGTGTCGTCGCCGGCGCTGGGCTCGCCCTCGGGGGTGGCGTCGGTTTCCGCCAGCTTCGCATAGCTGAGCAGGTCTTGCGGCGTGGCGTCCCGTGATGTGGAAGGGGCGCGGGCATGGATGACGGCGCGCAGCCAGGGGCAGGCGCGAAGCAGAGCACGTGCCTGCTCCAGATGATCGTCATCGACCACCAGCAGCTCGGGCCTGGCGTCTTCCGCGCACTCGATCATCTCGCCGAGCGCCAGCCGGAAGTTGATCGGCACCAGGATCGCGCCGATCAGCGCGGGGGCGAAAAACAGCTCGAAACTGGTCAGTGAATTGAAGCCCAGGTAAGCCACACGGGCGCCGCGCTGCACGCCAAGCTGCTGGAAGGCGGCGGCCAGATTGCGGCACCGGCGCGCGGTGTCCGCCCAGCTCCGGGTGGTATCCGCGAAGGTGACGGCGGGAAGGTCCGGCCAGGTGGTGGCGGCGTGTTCGAGCAGGTGGGCGACACTGGCGATGGGGCTGGTGGTGTCCGGTGACGGGGCTGTCGGCATAGGCGGTGGTCCTCGACGGGAAAGCGGTGCAGCCGGGTGGCTGTGCATCCGCTTCCAGAGTAGAAGGCCTGTGCCTGCCGAACAATTATCTATGTTTGATAAAAGCTATGCCGTATCGATATGGTTTCCAGCGTCGCTCAAAAGGCGGTGAAAATCACCAGAGCGCCGGAAAACATCAGCAACATGAAGGCGAACCGGCGCAAGGCCCGCTCGCTGACCGGCGGGGGAAAGCGCCGGCCGATCCAGGCGGCCACCATCACCACGGGGATGGAAATGACCCCCACCTTGAGGACCTCCAGAGTCAGCCCGCCGTCCACGGCGACCATGCCCAGGCGGCCCACCGAACTGATGGAAAACAGCGTCAGCAGGGTGATGCGGATGGTGGCCAGCATCAAGGGCTGCCGGTAGAGCTGGTAAACCACCGGCGGGCCGCCGACGCTGAACAGCCCGCCAAAGAAACCGCCGATGGCACCGGCGATGACGAAAGCGGCGGAGCCGGAGCGCTCTTTCAGCGGGTCCGGCCGCCAGGCGAGCACCAGCCCGCCGGACAGGATCACGAAACCAAGCAGGATTTTCAGAATCTGCTGGGCGTTTTCGTTGAGGTAGCCGAGCACCACCACGCCTACTGCCATGGCCGGCATCATGCCGAGCAGGAATTGCCACAGTATCCGGTAATCCACCTTGCGCAGACCCGGCAGCACCACCACCGAGGCGAGCGCCAGATTCATGATGTTGAGCGCGGTGGCGGTGAGCGGGATGGAAGCCAGGTGGAAAAGCGTTACCGAGGCGAGCAGAAAAATGCCGAAGGCGAATCCGGTGATGGTCTGAATGTAGGCGCCGAGGGCGACCGCGAGCAGAAAGAACGGCAGGGATTCAGGCATGCGTATTCATCTGCAATGGCCTCTCATCGGCAAGGGCACTTCAGCCGTGCTCCCGTGCCACGGCGCGGTAGCCGATATCGTCGCGGTACTGGACACCGCGCCAGTGAATGCCGGCCACGCCCTGATAGGCCTTGCGCTGGGCATCGGCGACGCTGTCACCGACGGCGGTGACGCACAGTACGCGGCCGCCACTGGTGACCACCTGACCGTGCTGCTCGGCGGTGCCGGCGTGGAAGATCTTCACATCCTGCGTATCGGCCTGGTCCAGGCCGCTGATGGCGTCGCCCTTGGGATAGCTGCCGGGGTAGCCCTCGGCGGTCATCACCACTCCCAGGGTCGGGCGTGGGTCCCACTGCGCTTCCACCTGGTCGAGCTTGCCGTCCAGCGCCGCCAGGCACAGGGCGGCCAGATCGGAGCGCAGACGCATCAGGATCGGCTGCGTTTCCGGGTCGCCGAAACGGCAGTTGTACTCGATGACCTTCGGCTCACCATCCGGGCTGATCATCAGGCCGGCGTACAGAAAACCGGTGTAGGGCATGCCCTCCGCCGCCATGCCGCGCACGGTGGGCTCGATCACCTGTTCCAGGATGCGCCGGTAGACGGCATCGGTGACCACCGGCGCCGGTGAATAGGCGCCCATGCCGCCGGTATTGGGGCCGCTGTCGCCGTTGCCGGCGCGCTTGTGATCCTGGCTGGTGGCCATCGGCAAAATGTGCTCGCCGTCCACCATGACGATGAAGCTGGCTTCCTCGCCGTCGAGGAATTCCTCGATCACCACGCGGTGACCGGCATCGCCGAACTTGTTGCCGGCCAGCATGTCGCGCACCGCGTCTTCCGCTTCCTGCAAGGTGGTGGCGACGATCACTCCCTTGCCGGCGGCCAGCCCGTCCGCCTTGATGACGATGGGCGCGCCCTGCTGGCGCACGTAGGCGAGCGCCGGGTCGATGTCGGTGAAGT
>CAYMKZ010000047.1:0-18515 GCA_964391345.1 uncultured Alcanivorax sp. | reverse complement strand
AGGCCCACCTGCTGGAAGGGCTGGCGGTGGCGCTGGCCAACATCGATCCGATCATCGAACTGATCAAGGCGTCCCCCAGCGGCGCGGAAGCGAAAGAGAAGCTGCTGGCCCGTGGCTGGGCGCCCGGCGACGTGCTGACCATGCTGGAGCGCGCCGGCGGCGAGAACGCCGCACGCCCGGATGGTCTGGCCGTGGAGTATGGCCTGCATGACGGCCTTTACCATCTCACTCCGGAGCAGGCCCAGGCGATTCTCGACCTGCGCTTGCAGAAGCTGACCGGCCTGGAGCGGGAAAAACTGATCACCGATTACCAGGCGCTGCTGGAGCAGATCAGCGAGCTGATGCTGATTCTCGCCGATCCGCAACGGCTGATGCAGGTGATCCGCGATGAATTGACCGCCGTGCGCGACGAGTACGGCGACGAGCGCCGCACCGAGATTCAGACCTCCCGGCTGGATCTCAGCATGGAAGACCTGATCGCCGAGGAAACCGTGGTGGTCACGCTCAGCCGTGACGGCTACGCCAAGACCCAGCCCATCGATACCTATCGCGCGCAGAAGCGTGGCGGGCGCGGCAAGTCCGCCAGCCAGCTCAAGGACGAGGACGATCTCGAGCATCTGCTGGTGGCGGGCACCCACGACACCCTGCTGTGCTTCACCAGCGAAGGCAAGGTTTACTGGCTGCGGGTGTTCGAGCTGCCGCAGGGCAGCCGGAATTCGCGCGGCAAGCCGATCGTCAATCTGATTCCGGCGCTGAAACCCGAAGAACGGATCACGGCGATATTGCGGCTGGACGCCGAAATGGTCCGCCAGCGGGCCGCTGAAAGCGACAGCGAAAACGAAGCCGAAAGCGACGACATCGTCGATGACGATGAAAACGGCGCCGATACCGGCGTCAGCGGGCCGTTCATCTTCATGGCCATTTCCAACGGCGTGGTCAAGCGTACCGAGCTGGCGAAATTCGCCCGCCCGCGCAGTACCGGCCTGATCGCCGTGCGTTTGCAGGAAGGCGAGCATCTGGTCAACGTGGCCATCACCGAAGGTGACGACGAGGTGGTGCTGGTGGCCAGCAACGGCAAGGTGGTGCGTTTCTCCGAGACCCGCGTGCGGGTCATGGGCCGTACCGCCCATGGTGTGCGCGGCATGAAAGTGGCCGCCGGCGAGGAAGTGATCGCGCTGATCGTGCCCAGGGAGGATGGACAGCTACTGACCGCCTCGGCCAACGGCTATGGCAAGCGCACCGACCTGAGCGAGTTCCCCACCAAGGGGCGCGGCACCCAGGGCGTGATCGGCATGGTGGTCAACGAGCGCAATGGCGCGCTGGTGGGCGCGGCGCAGGTGTTCGGCAACGAGGATGTGATGCTGATTTCCAACCAGGGCACGCTGGTACGCACGCGGGTCGATGAGGTCAGCCATCTGGGCCGCAACACCCAGGGCGTGCGCCTGATCCGGCTGGGCGGCGACGAAGCCCTCTGTGGGCTGGCACCGATTCCGGAGCTGGATTGTGACGGCGACGACATCGAAGAAGAGATCGCCGACGAGTAATACTGAAACCGGCGGCGCCAGCCGCTTCATTGATCGGAGAGAAGTGAATGTCCCGCGCTTACAATTTTTGCGCTGGTCCGGCCTCGTTGCCGGAAGCGGTCCTGCAGCAGGCCCGCGAGGAACTGGTGGATTTCCGCGGCACCGGCATGTCGGTGATGGAAATGAGCCACCGTGGCAAGGTGATCAGCGAACTGGCCGCGCAAGCCGAGCAGGACTTCCGCGACCTGCTGGACATTCCCGACGAGTACGCCGTGCTGTTCTTGCAGGGCGGTGCCAGCATGCAGTTCGCCATGGTGCCGATGAACCTACTGGGCGAGGCGGGCAAGGCGGATTACGTGCATACCGGCCAGTGGTCCGGCAAGGCGATCAAGGAAGCGCGCCGTTACGGCGACATCCATGTGGCGGCCAGCAGCGAGGACCGCGGTTTTTCCTGCGTGCCGGCGCAGAGCGAATGGCAACTGTCCAGTGATGCGGCCTATCTGCATTATTGCCCCAACGAAACCATCGGCGGGCTGGCCTTCGATTTCATCCCCGAAGTGGACAAGCCGCTGGTGGCGGACATGAGTTCCACCATTCTCTCCGGCCCGCTGGACGTGCGCCGCTTCGGGCTGATCTATGCCGGTGCGCAGAAAAACATCGGCCCGGCGGGCATCGTCGTGGTGATCGTGCGCAAGGACCTGCTCGGCAAGGCCGGCCCCAGCGTGCCGGCCATGCTCGATTACAAGATTCACGCCGACAATGGCTCCATGTACAACACGCCGCCGACTTTCTCCTGGTATCTGGCCGGGCTGGTGTTCCAGTGGCTGAAAGCCCAGGGCGGGGTGGCGGCCATGGACGCGCTCAACCAGCGCAAGGCCGACAAGCTCTATGGTTTCATCGACAACAGCGGCTTTTACAGCAACCCGGTGGCGCCCGCCAACCGCAGCCGCATGAATGTGCCGTTCGTGCTGGCGGACGCCGCTCTCGATCAGGATTTCCTGAGCGGCGCGGAAGTCGCCGGGTTGTACAACCTGAAAGGGCATCGCACGGTGGGCGGCATGCGTGCGAGCATCTACAACGCGGTTCCCGAAGCCGCCGTGGACGCCCTCATCGATTACATGGCCGACTTCGAAAAACGGAAAGCGTGATGAGCGACAAGCCCAGCCTGGAAAGCCTGCGCGAGCAGATCGACGCGGTGGATCGGCAACTGCAGGATCTGCTCAATCACCGTGCCGAACTGGCCCACGCCGTGGCAGTGGTCAAGCGCGCCGAGGATCCGGCGCCGGTTTTCTACCGCCCCGAGCGGGAGGCGCAGGTGCTGGCCCGCATCAAGGAGCGCAACAAGGGGCCGATCGACGGCGAGGACATGGCGCGCCTGTTCCGTGAGGTGATGAGCATCTGTCTGGCGCTGGAGCAGCCCATGCGCGTGGCCTTTCTCGGCCCCGAAGGCACCTTCACCCAGCAGGCCGCGCTCAAGCACTTCGGCCATGCGGTGGAAAGCGTGCCGCTGGGCGCCATCGACGAGGTGTTCCGGGAAGTGGAAGCCGGGGCCGTGCATTTCGGCGTGGTGCCGGTGGAAAACTCCACCGAGGGCATGGTCAACCATACCCTTGATTCGTTCATGAACTCCGGCCTCAATATCTGTGGCGAGGTGGAGCTGCGCATCCATCATCACCTGCTTTCCGGCCCGCACACGCGCCGTGACAAGGTGACCCGCATCTATTCGCACCAGCAGACGCTGGCCCAGTGCCGGCAGTGGCTGGACGCCCACATGCCGGGGGTGGAGCGGGTGGCGGTTTCCTCCAATGCGGAGGCGGCGCGGCGCCTGCGTGACGAATGGAACGCCATGGCCATCGCCGGCGACATGGCGGCGGAGCTGTACGGCCTCGACATCGTGCAAAGCAAGATCGAGGACCGCCCGGACAACACCACGCGCTTTCTGGTCATCGGCCGGCAGGATACCCCCCCTTCCGGCCGCGACAAGACCAGCATGCTGGTCTCCGGCAAGAACCGGCCGGGGCTGCTGGCCGATTTGCTGGCGCCGTTCCGCGCCGCCGGCATCAACCTGACACGGCTGGAAAGCCGGCCCTCGCACATCGCCAACTGGAGCTACGTGTTCTTCATCGATTGCGAAGGGCATCAGGCGGACCCGCTGCTGGCCGGCGTGCTCGAGCGTCTGGATAGTGATGGCAATACCGTCAAGCTGCTCGGGTCCTACCCGAAAGCCGTCCTCTGAGAGAGCGTTGAGAAGGAACAACCATGAGCTGTGATTTCATCCAACTGGCGAACAGCGGCGTACAGCAACTGCGGCCCTACCAGCCCGGCAAGCCCATCGAGGAGCTGCAAAGGGAACTGGGGATTCGTGACGTCATCAAACTGGCCAGCAACGAAAACCCGCTGGGCCCCAGCCGCCGGGCCATCGAAGCGGCGCGCCGGGCCCTGGAGCAGGGCCACCTGTACCCGGACGGCGCTGGCTATGCACTGAAAAGCAAACTGGCGGCGCGGCTGGGCGTGGCCTTCGAGCAGTTGACGCTGGGCAATGGCTCCAACGATCTGCTGGAAATGGTGGCCCATGCCTACCTCAAACCGGGCGACGAAGCCGTTTGCTCGGAATATGCCTTTGCCATTTATCCGCTGGTGACGCTGGGCTGCTCGGCGCGGCCGGTGGTGGTGCCGTCCACGCTGTATGGCCATGATCTGCCGGCCATGGCGGAAGCCATCAACGAACGCACGCGGATCGTTTTCCTGGCCAACCCCAACAACCCTACCGGCACCTGGTTCAATGCCCATGCGCTGGACAGCTTCCTGGCCCGGGTGCCGGAAGACGTGCTGGTGGTACTCGACGAGGCCTACTGCGAATACGTGGAAGACGAGCATTACCCGGACGGCCTGCAACGGCTCGCCCAATACCCCAACCTGATCGTCATGCGTACCTTCTCCAAGATCTACGGCCTGGCCGGTTTGCGCGTGGGGTATGCCATATCCAGCCCGCAGGTGGCCGATATTCTCAATCGGGTGCGCCAGCCGTTCAATGTCAACATTCCGGCCTTGGCCGCGGCCGAGGAAGCGCTGGACGATGATGACCATCTCCAGGATTCCCGTGGTGAAAACGCCACCGGCCTGGTGCAACTGGTGGAAGGATTCACCGAACTGGGGTTGGAATACATTCCCTCGGTGGCCAATTTCGTCACCGTGGACTGTGGCGACGATGCCCAGGGTGTCTATGAAAAGCTGCTGCGCGAAGGCGTCATCGTGCGCCCGCTGGGGGGCTACAACATGCCCCGCCATCTGCGCGTGACGGTGGGCACCGCGTCACAGAATGAGCGGTTTCTGCATGCCCTGAGCAAGGTGATGGGGCGTGGCTGAGCGCGGAGACGGCCTGTGACTACCCCGTTATTCAAACGTGTGGCGATCATCGGTCCTGGTCTGATCGGCGGTTCGCTGGCGGCGGCGCTGCGCGCCCGTGGGCTGGCCGGCACCGTGGTCGCCGGCTCACGCTCGCTGCGCACCCTGGAACAGGGGTTGGCGCTGGGGCTGATCGACGAGGGCACCCAGGATCTGGCGGCGGCGGTGCGTGGCGCGGATCTGGTGTTCGTCGCCACCCCGGTGGCCGCCATGGAGGCGGTATTTCAGGCGCTGGCGCCGGGTCTTGCCGAACAGGCCATCGTCACTGATGGCGGCAGCGTCAAGCAGGCGGTAATCGAGGCGGCCCGCGCCGGGCTTGGCAGGCATGCCGCCCGTTTCGTGCCGGGCCACCCGATCGCCGGCAAGGAAAGAAGCGGCGTGGAGGCGGCGGACCCGGACCTGTACGAGCAGCACCGCGTGATTCTCACGCCACTCGCCGACGGCGATCCCCAGGCCTTCGCGCAGGTGGCGGCGATGTGGCGCGCGGTGGGTGCCGAAGTGCTGGAAATGACGCCGGACCATCACGATCAGGTGCTGGCGGAAACCAGCCATCTGCCGCATCTGCTGGCGTTTTCGCTGGTGGATACGCTGGCCCGGCAAGGCAACTCCCTGGAAATCTTCCGCTACGCCGCCGGCGGTTTCCGGGACTTTACCCGCATCGCCAGTTCGGACCCGGTGATGTGGCACGACATTTTCTGTAAAAACCAGCAGGCGGTACTGGACGCCCTGGCCCTGTTCCGTGACGGCATCGACCGTTTTCGCGACGCCATCGCGGCCCGCGATTCGGAAGCCATGATGGGCATCATGACCTGCGCCAATGCGGCGCGCGCCCATTTCCTGGCCCTCAACGACCGCACCTCCTACACTCGCGCCCAGCATTCTGATGAAGAGACCGGCATGACCCAGCTTTCCGATCCCACTTTCGTGGTTCGCCCCGGCGGGCGGCTCCAGGGCCGTATCCGCGTTCCGGGCGACAAATCCATTTCCCACCGTTCCATCATGCTGGCCTCTCTGGCCGAAGGCGCTACCGAAATCGAGGGATTTCTGGAAGGCGAAGACGCGCTGGCCACCCTGCAGGCGTTCCGCGACATGGGGGTGGTGATCGAAGGCCCCCAGCAGGGGCGCGTCACCGTGCATGGCGTGGGTCTGCATGGGCTGAAAGATCCCGGCAAGCCGCTTTACATGGGCAATTCGGGCACCTCCATGCGCTTGCTCACCGGCCTGCTGGCCGGCCAGGCCTTCGATACCGAGCTGACCGGGGACGCCTCGCTGTCGCGCCGGCCAATGGAACGGGTGGCCCGGCCGTTGCGGGAGATGGGCGCGCTCATCGACACCGGCGAAGGAGGGCGCCCGCCGATACGGATTCGTGGCGGCCAGACACTCAAGGGCATTCATTACGATCTGCCGATGGCTTCGGCCCAGGTGAAATCCGCCATCTTGCTGGCGGGCCTGTACGCCGATGACGTGACGTCGGTGGTCGAGCCGGCGCCGACCCGCGATCACACGGAACGCATGCTGGGCGGTTTCGGCTACAGCGTGCACTGTGATCCGCCGGTGTGCGGCGTCCATGGCGGCGGTACGCTCACCGCCGGCCATCTGGAAGTGCCTGCGGATATTTCCTCGGCGGCGTTTTTCCTGGTCGCCGCCGCCATTGCCGAAGGCAGCGACCTGACTCTGCCGCATGTGGGCGTCAACCCGACCCGTACCGGGGTGATCGACATCCTGCGTCTGATGGGCGCCGACATTCAGTTGCACAACCAGCGCGACGCCGGCGGTGAGCCGGTGGCGGACCTGCGCATTCGTGCTTCGAGGCTGAAAGGCATCGAGATTCCGCCGGAGCTGGTGCCGCTGGCCATCGATGAGTTCCCGGCGATCTTCATTGCCGCGGCCTGCGCCGAAGGCGAGACCCTTTTGCATGGCGCCACGGAGTTGCGCGTCAAGGAGTCCGATCGCATTCAGGTGATGGCCGACGGGCTGGCCACTCTCGGTGTGGAACACGAAGTGTTCGACGACGGCATTCGCATCGTCGGCGGTTCGCTGGGCGGCGGTGAGGTGGAATCCCATGATGACCACCGTATCGCCATGAGCTTTGCCATCGCCGGGTTGCGCGCCTCGGCGCCGATCGTCATCCATCATTGCGCCAACGTCACCACCAGCTTTCCCGGCTTTGCCGAACTGGCGAGAAGTGTCGGGCTGGATCTGGAGGTGCGCGCCTGATGGGTTCTTCCGCCGTTCCGCCTATTGTTTCGCCTATTGTTCCGGTAATCACCATCGATGGTCCGGTTTCGTCCGGCAAGGGCACGGTGGCCCGTATGCTGGCGTCCCGTCTGGGCTGGCATCTGCTCGATTCAGGGGCGCTGTACCGGTTGCTCGGTCTGCACGCGGAGCGTCTGGCGGTGAGCACGGATGACGAAGCCCGGCTGGTGGGTCTGGCCGAACAATTGCCGGTGGTGTTCCGCGAGGGGCAGGGCGGCGAGACGGCGGTGATTCTGGATGGCGAGGATGTCAGCGTGCTGATCCGCGATGAGCGGGTGGGCGAACTGGCCAGCCAGGTGGCGGTGTTGCAGCCGGTGCGTGATGCGCTGTTCGCCCGCCAGCGTGCCTTCGCGCGTGCCCCGGGGCTGGTCGCCGACGGCCGCGACATGGGTACGGTGGTATTCCGCGATGCACCGCTGAAAATCTACCTGACCGCCAGCGCCGAAGAGCGCGCCCGGCGGCGCTACGCCCAGTTGAAGGAAAAGGGCTTTGGTGCTACCCTCCCGGCCCTCATAAAGGACATCCGTGCCCGCGACGACCGGGATATGAACCGGGAAATCGCGCCGCTGCGGCCCGCTGATGACGCGATCATCGTCGATTCGACGGCGATGTCGGCGCAGCAGGTGGTGGAGCAGATACTTGGCGAAGCCACCAGGAAAGGATTGCTATAGCCGTCCGCCGGAGTGCGTGTCGGCAGCAGAATCAGAAGGTCAGCCCCTTAAAGTAAGCCAGCTTGGGGCGGGCCTTCTTTATTAATAACCCATGCCTGCTGGTTGGCATGTGTACCGTGAGATACTTCATGACTGAATCTTTTGCCGAACTGTTTGAAGAAAGCCTGAAGGACCTGGATGTTGCCCGTGGTTCGATCATCAAGGGCACCGTCGTCGCCATCGACAGTGACTGGGTCACCGTCAATGCCGGTCTGAAATCCGAAGGGATCATCGCCCGTGATGAATTCCTCGGAGAAGATGGTCAGCTGGAAATCGTCGAAGGCGACGAAGTGGATGTGGCCGTTGACGCCATCGATGATGGCATGGGCTTCACCCGTCTTTCCCGGGAGAAAGCCAAACGCGCCGAAGTCTGGGCCGACCTGGAAGTGGCTTTCGACAAGGACGAGATCGTCAAAGGTCAGCTTTCCGGCAAGGTCAAAGGCGGTTTCACCGTCGATATCGGCCCGATTCGTGCCTTCCTGCCTGGTTCCCTGGTGGATATTCGTCCGGTTCGCGACGTCGCCCACCTGGAAAACAAGGAACTGGACTTCAAGGTCATCAAGCTGGATCCCAAGCGCAACAACGTGGTGGTGTCCCGCCGCGCAGTCATGGAGGCCGAGCACTCCGCCGAGCGCGAAGCGCTGCTGGAAACCCTCCAGGAAGGCATGGTCGTCAAGGGTATCGTCAAGAACCTGACCGACTACGGTGCTTTCGTGGACCTGGGTGGCATCGACGGCCTGCTGCACATCACCGACATGGCCTGGAAGCGCATCAAGCACCCCAGCGAAATCGTCGAAGTGGGCCAGGAAATCGAAATCAAGGTACTCAAGTTCGACCGCGAGAAAATGCGCGTTTCCCTGGGCCTCAAGCAGCTCGGCGAAGATCCGTGGCATGACATCGTGCAGAAGTACCCGGAAGGCACCCGCGTCAAGGCCCGTGTCACCAACCTCACCGATTACGGCTGCTTCGCCGAGATCGAGGAAGGTGTGGAAGGTCTGGTGCACGTCTCCGAAATGGACTGGACCAACAAGAACATCCATCCCTCCAAAGTGGTCGAGATCGGCGACGAAGTAGAGGTGATGATCCTCGATATCGACGAAGATCGCCGCCGTATCTCCCTCGGTATCAAGCAGTGCCTGTCCAACCCGTGGGATTCGTTCGCCGAGAAATTCCAGAAAGGTGACCGCATTACCGGCAAGATCAAGTCGATCACCGATTTCGGTATCTTCATCGGCCTGGAAGGCGGCATCGACGGTCTGGTTCACCTCTCCGATATCTCCTGGGAAGAGCAGGGCGAAGAGGCGGTGCGCAACTTCAACAAGGGCGACGAGCTGGATACCGTGGTGCTGTCCATCGATGCCGAGCGTGAGAGAATCTCCCTTGGAATCAAGCAGTTGACAGACGATCCGTTTGCTCAGTATGTTGCTGCCAATGAGAAAGGCAGCATCGTCAAGGGCTCCGTGAGCGCGGTTGATGCGAAGGCTGCCACCGTGGAACTGGCGGACAATGTGGAAGGTGTTCTGCGCGCCAGTGAAGTGGGCCGGGATCGCGTTTCCGATGTTTCTCAGGTTCTCAGCGTCGGTGATGAAGTGGAAGCCCGCATCACCAACATTGATCGCAAGAACCGGGTCATCACCCTGTCTGTGCGTGCCAAAGATCAGGCTCTGGATCGTGAAGCCATGGAAAACCTGCAACAGCAGGAAGCCAATGCGCCGAAGACCATTGGTGATCTGATCCGGCAGCAGATGGAAAACAGCAACGAGTCGTAATGGCTTTCTTCTCCCGGGGGCCGGCTGTCAGCCGGCCCCACTGGGCGGAAAGCCCAAGGGAGTAGGTTGCAATGGCCTTAGCGCTAACCAAGACGAAACTGGTTACCCGCATAGCCAGGAAGCTGGCTACCCATGCTTCTGGTAGTCTCGATCGGCAGGAAAGACAGTTATCCACCAGGGATGTGGACCTGGCGGTCAAGCATCTGGTTGACTACATGGCCGACACTCTCGTCGAAGGTGGCCGCATCGAGGTCCGAGGCTTCGGGAGTTTTTCCCTCCATTACCGCGCCCCGCGTCTGGGTCGCAATCCGAAAACCGGCGACAGGGTCAAGCTGGCCGGCAAGTACGTTCCCCACTTCAAATCCGGCAAGGAACTCCGTGACCGTGTCAATCAGCCTGCTCGCCAGAGTGATGACCAGGATGACGCCGTGTCCGAGGCGATTCACGGCTGATACCGGCATGGCCGGGCTGCTGGCGGGTAGAGCGGGTAGGATGAGTTGATGCGCAATCTGTACCGTATTGTTGTGGTTCTGGTGTTGCTGGTGATTTTTGTCGTCGCGTTCGCGTTCGTCACCGCCAACACGCAACTGGTGACGCTGGATCTGCTGGTGACGGGCTGGCAATGGCAGGTCACGCTCGGCGCTCTGGCGGTTCTGCTGCTGGCGCTGGGCCTGTTGGCCGGTCTGCTGTTCGGCCTCGGGCTGAGAGGCATGAAGGGCCTGTTCGGAAGTCGTTCATGAGCGAACCCTTGTGGCTCATTCCACTGTTTTTCTTCGCCATCGCCACCGGCTTCCTGCTTGGCCGCCGGGAAGGCAAACGGCGTCAACGCCGGCGCATGGAGTCGTTGTCCCAGGAGTACGTGGCGGGGCTCAATTTCCTGCTCAATGAAGAACCGGACAAGGCCGTGGAGGCGTTGCTCAACAGTCTGGAAGTGAATACCCAGACCCTGGAAACCCACCTCAGCCTGGCCCGCCTGTTCCGCAAACGCGGTGAATTCGACCGCGCCACCCTGATTCATTCCCACCTGCTGGAGCAGGGCGAATTGCCACGCCCTACTCAGGAACAGATCCAGCTGGAACTGGCCGATGATTATCTGGCCGGTGGCCTGTTCGACCGCGCCGAGGAAGTGCTGCTGGAAATGCTCGATCAGGATTGCCAGAAGCGTGAACAGGTGCTGCGCAAGCTGATGAATCTTTATGAGCAGGAGCGCGACTGGAGCAGCGCCATCACCATGGGCGAGAGTCTGGTCAAGAGCGACCCCAAGGTGGCCGGGCTGCTGGCACAGTATTGCTGTGAGGAAGCGGAAACCCAGGCGGCGCGCAACGAGATGAGCCCGGCACGGCGGATGCTGCGCCGTGCTCTGGGATTCGACAAGCACTGTGTGCGCGCCAGCGTGCAACAAGGGCGCCTGGAGATGCGCGAGCAGGACTGGGCGGCGGCGATTCAGGCGTTTCGCCGTATCTGGGATCAGGACCGGGACTTCTTCGACGAGATCCTCGATGAACTGGGTCAATGCTACAGGGAGCGGGGCGAAGAAGAAGAATTCATCCAGGTGCTGGCGGACTACAGCGCGGAAACACCCAGCACGGCGCGGGTGTTGCTGCTTTCCGAGCAATTGCGCCAGCGCTATGGCGACCGTGAAGCGGCGCAGTTCATCGCCGATTACATGAAAGCCAACCCGAGCGTGCGCGGCTTGCAGCGCATCATCGATATCAACCTGCAGGTGTCTCCGGAAGGGGAGTCGCGGGAAAGCCTGGGGTTGCTGCGCCAGCTCACCGAGCAATTGACCAGCGACAAGACCATCTATCTGTGCCGGCGCTGCGGTTTTCAGACGCCACTGTTGCAGTGGCGCTGCCCCAGCTGTCGTCGCTGGGGCACCATCAAACCCCGCTCTGAAGGAGAACCGAGCAAGTGAGCGATCGCAGCCCGATCATCGTCGCGCTGGACTACGCCGCCGCCGATCAGGCGCTGGCCATGGCCCGGCGGCTGGACCCGGCCAGGGTACGAGTGAAAGTGGGCAAAGAGTTGTTCACCCGCGCTGGCCCAGCGGTGGTCGAGCAATTGCAGGCGCTCGGTTTCGAGGTGTTCCTCGATCTCAAGTTTCATGATATTCCCAACACCGTGGCCGGAGCCGTGCGCGCGGCGGCGGAGCTGGGAGTGTGGATGGTCAACGTGCACGCCGGTGGCGGCTCGCGCATGATGCGCGCTGCCCGCGAGGCGCTGGCGGGCCTGCCCCGGCCCCCGCTGCTGACGGCGGTGACCGTGCTGACCAGCCTGGACGCCGGGGATCTGGCGGAAGTGGGGGTGCCGGCCGAGCCACGGGAGCAGGTGTGCCGGCTGGCGCTGCTGGCCCGGGACAGCGGTCTGGACGGCGTGGTCTGTTCCGCCCGGGAAGCGGCCATGCTGCGCGAACAGTGCGGTGTGGATTTTCGTCTGGTGACGCCGGGCATCCGTCCGGCCGGCAGTGCCGGCGATGATCAGCGCCGGGTGGTGACGCCAAAGCAGGCCGTGGCGCTCGGAGTCGATTACATGGTCATCGGGCGGCCCATTACCAAGGCTGATAATCCTACCGCCGCTGTCGCTGATATCCTACAAACATTGTCGTAAATATTGCGCCATTATTGACGGTTTTCGCTGACAACATGCCGGCGCAAACTGGTCTAGAGTGGATCGTCCCAACTACCTTCAATCCATAAAGGAGCAAGGACGATGAAACTCCATCATCTCGTTATTTTCAGTCTCACTCTGTTGGCATCCGTACCGCCGGCCCTGGCGGCCAATGCGCCTTCGGCGCCCGTGGAAAAGACGGCACCCGCCCATGGCCATGCGGAGGCCGAACCTCCCGCTGATGGCAAGGTGCACCTGAACAGCGCTGGCGCGGAGCAGTTGCAGACCCTCAAGGGGGTCGGCCCCAGCACCGCCCAGGCGATCCTCGACTGGCGGGAGCAGTACGGGCCCTTCAAGTCCGTGGATCAGTTGCTGGCGGTCAAGGGCATCGGGCCGAAAACCCTCGCTGGTATGCGGGAGCACCTGGCGCTCTGAGCAGCGGGTGTGATCACGCCGGCCTTCCGCGGAAGGCCGGCGTTCAGGAAAGCGGTGCGGGACGCAGGCTTTGCGGATACTCGCACAGATCGGCGATGATGCACTGATTGCACTTCGGGCTGCGGGCAGTACAGGTGTAGCGCCCGTGCAGAATCAGCCAGTGGTGGCAATCCCGTTTGAATTCCTCCGGTACCACACGCAGCAAGCGCTGCTCCACTTCCAGCACGTTTTTGCCGGGCGCGATGCGAGTGCGGTTGGCGACCCGGAAAATGTGCGTATCCACGGCAATGGTGGGCTCGCCAAAGGCCGTGTTGAGCACCACGTTGGCGGTTTTGCGGCCAACGCCGGGCAGGGCTTCCAGGGCCGCTCTGGAGCGCGGCACCTCGCCGTCATGACGCTCCAGCAACAGGGTGCACAGCTTGATGATGTTTTCCGCCTTGGTGTTGAACAGGCCGATGGTCTTGATGTGGGATTTCAAGCCTTCGACGCCCAGAGCGCGGATCGCCGCCGGGGTATTGGCTACCGGAAACAGTTTCGCGGTGGCCTTGTTGACGCCCACGTCCGTGGCTTGTGCGGACAGCACCACCGCCACCAGCAGTTCGAAAGGGCTGCTGTAGTTCAGCTCCGTGGTGGGAGTGGGGCGCTGATTGCGCAGGCGCCGGAATATTTCCGTGCGTTTTTCGCGGTTCATGGCGGGCTCGATAGCGGAAAAACGGCAGTATAGCCGACCAGCAAGGTCCGTACAGAGGGCCTTGCTGGGCGGAACGCCACCGACCGCTAGCGAGGGGCAGGCACGGGGCCTGCCGGGGACGCTCGATCTGTGCGCTTAATCGGCGACTACCTGGCCATCCTTGACGGGCAGACGGTCACCCGGTTTGTCATCCATGTGAATAGTGTGACGCTGCCCCTGGTATTCGTAGGTCACCTTGTAGCCATCCTGCTTGGAGTGCGACTTGCTGACGGTACTGCAGCGTTGCTCCGTGGTGGTGTAGGTATTGTTGGCCTGCATGTGTTCCTGGGTCTTGTTGCCGGCGTAGCCCCCGGCGATGGCGCCGGCCGCGGTGGCGGCATCCTTGCCATGTCCGCCGCCGAACTGGTGGCCGATGACGCCGCCGATCACCGCACCGATCACGGTGCCGGCGATCTGGTGATCGTCAGCGGCGGGAGCCTGTTTGCGTACCGTTACGTCGTGGCACTCTTGCACCGGCTCGGACCAGGTCTTGATGGCCGGTTTGACGTCGACGACGGCAGCGTAGCTGTCCGCGCTGTGTGTCATTGCGTAGCCGCCGTAGGCGACCCCCGCTGCCACTGCCACACCCACCAGCGTCAGAGCGACCGTTCCCAATGTATTCATGAGGGTCTCCTTGTCTCGATTTCTTCTTGCGGTCCCTATTTTCCACGAAAAGCCCGTGATGGTTTGTATAACGCTGTAAAGTTTTTCGGCTCCATCCGGGTACCCTGGAGATGAGTGGCATTATCCAAAATCCAAACCTCACCCCGGAAGCGCGTAAGCGCTATCCGAACGTCACCCCGGAAGCGTGTAAGCGCTATCCGAACGTCACCCCGGAAGCGTGTAAGCGCTATCCGAACGTCACCCCGGAAGCGTGTAAGCGCTATCCGGGGCCAGCGTCTTTGAATATCGCTGGATATCCGCTTTCGCGGATATGACGAGCATTAGTGCGAGACGGCGGGAGTGCTACAATTCACCGGTTTATTTCTCTCACTTCACCGGCGGACGACCTCTTTCCCATGCTCAACAGCAAATTGCCGAATGTCGGCGTGACCATCTTCTCGCGCATGAGCGCGCTGGCGGAGCAGCACCACGCCATCAATCTGTCCCAGGGGTTTCCCGAGTTCGACGGCCCGGCGGAGCTGTACGCGGCGGTCGGACAGCACATCGGGCAAGGGCACAATCAATACGCACCCATGGCGGGTCTGCCGGCGCTGCGGCAGCAGGTAGCGGAGAAGATCACGGATCTGTACGGTGTCAGCCCGGACCCGGAAAGCGAGATCACCATCACGCCAGGGGCCACCGAGGCGATTTTCTGCGCCGTGCAGGCAGTGGTCGGCCGTGATGACGAGGTGATCGTTCTCGATCCCTGCTATGACAGTTACGACCCGGCGGTGACCCTGGCCGGCGGCCATTGCCGGCATGTGCCGCTGCAATTGCCGGACTTTTCCATCGACTGGCAGAGGCTGAGCGAGACGCTGACCGACCGCACCCGCCTGATCATCATCAATTCGCCGCATAACCCGAGTGGCGCGCTGGTGTCCGCCGCCGATCTGGACCGGCTGGCGGCGCTGATCCGCGAGCGCGATATTTATCTGCTGGCGGATGAGGTTTACGAACATCTGGTGTTCGACGGGCGGCGCCATGACAGTGTGCTGGCTCATCAGGAGCTTTACCGGCGTGCGTTCGTGGTCAGCTCATTCGGCAAGACCTACCACGTGACCGGATGGAAAACGGGCTATGTGGTGGCGCCGCCGGCACTGACCGCGGAGTTGCGCAAGATCCACCAGTACGTGACGTTTTGCGGTGTCACCCCGATGCAGTGCGCGCTGGCCGATTTCATGGCGGCGCATCCGCGGCATGTGCTGGAACTGCCGGCGTTTTACCAGCACAAACGGGACTGCTTTTGCGAGTGGCTGGGACAATCGGCTTTCCGCTTCACCCCCACCGCGGGCACTTTCTTCCAGCTTGCCGATTATCGCGATATCCGTGATGACCTGGACGATGTGGCGCTCTGTGAATGGCTGGTGGCCGAGTGTGGCGTGGCCGCCATCCCGGTTTCCGTGTTCTGTCATCAGCCGCCTCCGGAGATGCGCCTGATCCGCTTCTGTTTCGCCAAGAACGATGAAACGCTGCGGACGGCGGCGGCCAGGCTGAGCGCTCTGTAGCCGCTTGCCGTTACCGAGCTGGCCGGTCAGTCGCCGTGCAGACCTTGCTGGTGCAGCGCCTGTACCAGTGCCTGGCGCGCCGCCAGCGCGGTTTGCTTGCACGCTTCCAGATCCTGGTGCAGCCGCGCCAGGGTTGCGGCATCGGCGTTCGGCTGCGCCGCCAGCGCCCGCTGCTGATCGGCCAGCGCGATTTCCGCGCGGGCCGCTTCCAGCTTCAGGGTTTTCATGTCCTTGCCAGTGAGTCTGGTGATATCCGCCTTGGCGGCGTTCATCAGTTCATCCACCTGTTGCCGGCAGTGATCGGCGCGGGCCTTCAGCGCCGCCACACGGGCCTGGGTGGCCGCCAGCGCGTCGTTCTCTCCATGACGCTGCATCCGTTCCAGCGCCGCGTTGGCCTGTTTGTACTGTTTGTGGGCCGTTTTGTAGGCGCTTTTCAAACGCACCAGTTGTGCGTGCCGCTCGTTTTCACCAGCGCCCGAGCAGCCAGCGGCCGGGGTTGCCGGGGAGAGGGGCAGGGGCGGTTGATTGCTGGGCCCAGAGTCTGCTGACATGGCGTTCTCCTGCTGGTGGTGGCTGGCGCGCCGCGCCTGCCGGCGCTTTTCCTTCTCGGCTTGCTCGCGCGCCAGGCGTTGCTGGCGCGCCTGGAAGCGGTTGCGGGCCCGTTCCGCCAGCGCCCGCGCCGTGGCGGCAGGTGGCAAGGCTGTTGAAGGGTCGGGATCGGCCACCGGCAGCATGTCGATGCAATCCACCGGGCAAGGTTCCACGCACAGATCGCAGCCGGTGCATTCGTCGGTGATGACGGTGTGCATCAACCGTGCGGCGCCGACGATGGCGTCCACCGGGCAGGCCTGGATGCATTTGGTACAGCCGATGCATTCGTCCTCGCGGATCCAGGCCACTTTCTTCACCGTTGCATCCGCATAACCACGATCATCCAGTGGCAGGGAAGGGCGTCCCAGCAGAGCGGCGAGCGCATCGGCGGTTTGCTGGCCGCCGGGCGGACAGCGGTTATGGGATTCGCCGTTCGCCACGGCGCGCGCATACGGCAAGCAGCCCTCATGGCCGCATTTGCCGCACTGCGTCTGCGGCAGCAGGTCGTCGATGGCAGAGATCAAGTCAGTCATGAGCGATGATTTTAGCAAATTTTTGTTTTGCCGAGAGCCCCCGTGAATACTGGCCTCGGGCGAGATTCAGTGGGTATTTCCCGGTCAGCACGCCGAAGCGGGGGGTGCGGGGCGCACTGGCAATGGTTAGGGTGGTGGGCCACGGATTGCCCATTGCAATGGAGATACCCATGAAATTAGCCAAATATGCCGCCATGGTAGTGCTTGCCACCGGCCTGGCATCGACGGCCGCCTTTGCCCAGCCGCCGGCCGCCGGTGGCGATCAGGTCGATCAGCTTGACCAGTTGGTGCATCTGACCAGTGTGCAGAAGAAGGACATTCGCCAGATGATGCAACACTCCCAGGCCGAGATCACCAAGCTGGATCAGCAGGCGCGGCAAAGCCGGCAGAAGCTGATTGCCGCGATCAAACCGGATTTCGATGAGGACGATATCCGCGACAACGCCGAAGATCTCGGCGAAGTGACCGGCAAGATCACCGCCGAAACCGCGTTGCTGCAAGCCCGCATCCAGAAAGAACTGACCGCGCAGCAGCGCGCCACCCTGAAGAAAAAAGCCGAGGAGCGCCAGCAACTGATGCGTCAGCACATGCAGCAGGGGCAGTAAGCCACCCGCGGCACGCGCGGCGTATCAGCACCCTTCTAACGTATTTCCATGCCCGGTTCGGCGCCGCTGTCCGGGCTGAGCAGGAAAATGTCCTGGCCGCCGGGGCCGGCGGCCAGGATCATGCCTTCGGAAACGCCGAATTTCATCTTGCGCGGTGCCAGGTTGGCCACCACCACCACCAGCTTGCCCTCCAGCTCTTCGGGCCGGTATTTCGCCTTGATGCCGGCGAACACGTTGCGCTGTCCCAGCTCGCCCACGTCCAGTGTCAATTGCAGCAGCTTGTCGGCGCCTTCCACGGTGGCGGCGCGCAGCACGCGAGCGACGCGCAGCTTCACTTTCAGGAAATCGTCGATGCTGATCGGCGCATCGGTGTGCTTTTCGTCGGCCTGCTTGGCCGCCGTCGCCTTGCCTGCCGTTGCCGTGGTGGTTTCCCTGGAGTCGGTCAGCATGGCTTCGATGTGAGCCGTGTCCACCCGCGCCATCAGCGCCGAGAACTTGCGGATATCATGGCCGAGCAACTGATCCTGCGCGTCGCCCCAGGTCAGCGGGGGGATGTTCAGGAACGCTTCGGCGCGCTCCGCCAGGCCCGGCAGCACCGGCTTCAGGTACAGCACCAGCAGGCGGAACACATTGAGCGCTGTAGTGCAGATCTTCAGCACCTCGTCGCTGCGGCCCTCTTCCTTGGCCAGGGTCCAGGGTGCCTTGTCGGCAATGTAGACGTTGGCGTGGTCGGCCAACGCCATGATCTCGCGCATGGCCTTGCCGAATTCCCGCTGCTCGTACAGCGCGGCAATGCGATCGGCCGCTTGCCGGGCTTCCTGTACCAGTTCGGGGTTGTCCAGTTTGTTGCTCAGGGCGCCGCCGAATTTTTTCACGAAGTTGCCGGTGCGGCTGGCGATGTTCACCACCTTGCCGACCAGATGGGTATTCACACGCTTGACGAAATCCTCCAGGTTCATATCGAAATCATCCACCCGGTTGTTGAGCTTGGCGGCGAAATAGTAGCGCAGGTATTCCGGGTCGAGATGGTTGAGATAGGTGCGTGCCTTGATGAAGGTGCCCCGGGATTTGGACATCTTGGCGCCATTGACGGTGACGAAGCCGTGGCTGTAGATGGCGGTGGGTTTGCGCAGCCCGGCGCCTTCCAGCATCGCCGGCCAGAACAGGCCGTGGAAATTGATGA
>CAYMKZ010000046.1:0-19132 GCA_964391345.1 uncultured Alcanivorax sp. | reverse complement strand
ACGCCTTGGCGGAAGGAGAAGTGGGCGAACTGTAATTGGAATAGGTCAGCGTTCTTGCCTGCACGCTGCTGACAAGCAACAACCCTCCCAGAAAACAACCGGCCCAGACAAGCATCCCTCGTTTTGCCACGCGCATTGCTGTTGTCATTATCTTCATCGTTGGCTCCTCGCGTATTCGCGGTGGATTTTATTGTTGAATCGATGAGCACCTTCCCGGGGCCTCTGCCATGCCCGCTACTGCATGGAGAATGTCAAATGAGTGTCACGCACGATGATACCTCCCCGGTTGCCCGGCTCCAGTGAGCCGTATCGCTCCGCGAAGCTGGGCGGCAGCGGGCGGCCATCCGGCGGCGCCAGCCACAGTCTCAGCAGATGCCGGCGGCGTTCCGCTTCGGGCCAGTCCTCGAAATCGGTGCGCGAGTGCAGTATCTGATGGTTGTGCAGGAACTGCATGTCCCCCGGACGGAACTCCATGCGCAAGTTCAGTGCCGGGTCGTTGGTCAACTCATCAAGCCGCTCCAGTGCCTCGAATTCCGCTTCGCTGAGACGCCGGGCCTGGGGAAAATTTTTCTGCGCGCTGCGGATGTACTGCCCGGAATAAATGGTAGTCAGATGGCCGGCGTACCAGTTGAACACCGGTACCTCGAACCAGGGCTTCATGCCCTCCGGCACCTCGCCACGGCGGTCGGTGGGAAACGCATGGAACAGCTGCATGGCCAGATCTGGCCAGCGCGCCATCATTTCATTGTAGATCGTCACCGAGCTGACGATGCGGCTCTCGCCGCCGCTTCTTGCCGTGCGCAGGCACAGCAGGCCAACGATGTCGCAAGAATCGGTGTGGTATTCCAGCCCCCGGTTGGTCTGGTAGTAGCGTGTGCCCGCCTGGCGGATGTCGGCGCCCAGGTCACGCACGTGACCCAGCAGGTGGCCCTTGGCGTTCTGTGAACGGAAACTGCCGAGATGGGAGCCGATCGCCAGATAGGCAATCGCCGCTTCCTCGGTGCTGTAACGCTGCACCGGCAGGCCGCGCAGCAGCACGAACCCGCGCCCGTCCCGCACTTCGCTCAGTATCCGCGCGAGTTTTTGCGACAGTGACGGCAACGGAAAGCTGTCGGGGGTGATATCGCCCATGGAAAGACGCGATTCACGAAAGCGGTGAATGCCTTCATCCAGTTCGTCGATATCGCTTCGGCTCAGCTCCTGTATCCACTCCGTGCTGGCCGCCAGATCACGGCCGTACCAGGCCGCCGCGCCCTCTATCCGGTCCGGCACCACCTCTATCGGAGCCGGCGTTTCGGAAAAATCACTGTGCATCACGCTCATGTTCTATCCCGTCAACGAGGTACCACTGATGGACAAAACTCTAACGCCGCGGTAATTTTTGATCCAAGGAATAATTTTTATCAATTAATCGATAAAATCGATGAATAATATCACTCTCAAACAACTGCGCGCCTTCGTCACCGTGGCCGTGGAGTGCAGCTTCACGCTGGCGGCCGGCAAACTGCACGTCACCCAGTCAACGTTGACCTCCGCCATCAAGACCCTGGAGGACGAACTGGGCACCCCCCTGTTCGACCGCTCGACCCGTTCCGTCATGCTCACCCATCAGGGGGCGCTGTTTCTGCCCGCGGCACGACGCCTGCTGCGCGATCTGAATGATTCACTGGATGACCTGCGGATGATGACGGCCCGGGAGCGCGGTTCGGTGTCCGTTTGCGGGGCAGGCTCCTTCATCCGTTATGTGCTGTCGCCGGCGCTGGCCATGATGGCCGCGGACTACCCGCACATTCATGTGCGCCTGAGCGAGGGCACCACGCGCAGTGTCACGCCCATGGTGCTGTCCGGAGAGGCGGATTTCGGCGTCATCACCCTGTTCGAGCCGATCGCTGAGCTGGATACCGCGCCGCTGCTCAGCGATGCCTTCGGCATCATTTGCAACACTGCCCATCCGCTCGGTGGCGCCGGCCCGCTCAACTGGAGCGCCCTGGCGCACCACCGGGCCATCCAACTGAACGAAAGCAACGGTATACGCGCCCTGCTGGACCGGGAAACCGGCCTCGCCGGACTGTTCAACAACACGGTTTACGAAGTCAGCGGCGTAGCCTCTTTGCAAACGCTGCTCAATCAGGGATTCGGCTACAGCGCGCTGCCGGCGTTGGCGGCAAAGTCACTGATCAACGAGAAGCTGTGTTTTCGGCCCCTGTCGCGGCCCGCCATTCGCCGTGAGTTGCATGTGGTAAAGAAGAAAGGACGCAGCCTGTCGCCGGCGGCGACGGCGCTGTTTCGCTGCATGGTACAGGCCCTGGAGGCGGTGCCGCCGGATCGGGCCATCAATGTCGCGGCCACCGGCAAATCAACCAGCCGGTTCTGTGATGCATGAGGGAAAGTCGGCGCCAGCGCCGGGGGGCAATGCGGAGGCGGCCATGGTCGCCTCCGCACCAGAGGGGATCAGGCGGATTTCTTGGCGGCGATCTTCTGCTTCCAGATTACCGGCCCGGTCTTGTGCACGGATTCGCCATTGGAGTCCACCGCCACGGTGACCGGCATGTCCTCCACCTCGAATTCGTAGATCGCTTCCATGCCCAGATCCTCGAAGGCCACCACGCGGGATTTGCGAATCGCCTTGGAGACCAGGTAGGCCGCGCCACCCACCGCCATCAGATAAACCGCCTTGTTGTCGCGGATGGCGTCAATCGCGGTATCACCGCGCTCGGCCTTGCCGACCATGCCGATCAGGCCGGTCTGTTCGAGCATGGTGCGGGTAAATTTGTCCATGCGCGTGGCGGTGGTCGGGCCGGCCGGGCCCACTACTTCGTCACCCACCGGATCAACAGGACCAACGTAGTAGATGAAGCGGTTGGTGAAGTCCACCGGCAGCTTTTCGCCCTTGGAAATCATGTCCGCCAGGCGTTTGTGGGCGGCATCGCGGCCGGTCAGCAGCTTGCCGGACAGCAGCAGTGTGTCGCCGGGCTGCCAGGTGCGGATTTGTTCCGGCGTGATGGTGTCCAGATTGACGCGCTTGGCGGTCTGGTCGTTGCCCCAGGCGATCTGCGGCCATTCTTCCAGATCCGGCGCCTTGAAGTCCGCCGCACCGTTGCCGTCCAGGGAAAAATGCACGTGACGGGTGGCCGCGCAGTTGGGGATGATCGCCACCGGCTTGTTGGCCGCGTGGGTGGGATAATCCAGCACCTTGACGTCCAGCACCGTGGTCAGGCCGCCCAGCCCCTGAGCGCCGATACCCAGTGCATTGACCTTCTCGTACAGCTCCAGGCGCAGTTCCTCGGCACGGGTTTGCGGGCCGCGCGCCTGCAGTTCGTGAATGTCGATGGGGTCCATCAGCGATTCCTTGGCCAGAATCATGGCCTTCTCGGCGGTACCGCCGATGCCGATGCCGAGCATCCCCGGCGGGCACCAGCCGGCGCCCATCTTCGGCACCTGTTCCAGCACCCAGTCCACCACTGAATCCGACGGATTGAGCATGGCGAACTTCGACTTGGCTTCGGAACCGCCCCCTTTCGCCGCCACGTCGATGTCCACCTTGTCGCCGGGCACGATCGAGTAATTGATCACCGCCGGCGTGTTGTCCTTGGTGTTGGCGCGCTTGCCGTCCGGGTCGGCCAGCACCGAGGCGCGCAGCACGTTGTCCGGGTGCTTGTAGGCGCGACGCACGCCTTCGTTGATCATGTCGTCCAGGCTCATCTCACCCTCGAAGGTGACCTGCATGCCGACCCGGCAAAAGACGGTAACGATGCCGGTATCCTGACAGATCGGCCGGCGCCCCATGGCCGCCATGCGCGAATTCACCAGAATCTGTGCCATGGCATCCTTGGCCGCCTTGCTCTCTTCCTTCTCGTAGGCTTCGCGGACACCGCGGATGAAATCCACCGGGTGGTAATAGGAAATGAACTGCAAGGCATCGGCGACGCTCTGTATCAGATCGTCCTGGCGAATCACCGTCATCGGGCACTCCTGGGCTTGGAACGAAGGGGGGCGCATTATAGCTCAGCGCGCAGCGCGGTTCACGCTCGCGGCGTTTTCGGGGTGCTCGTTGTCAACCCGCCCGGCACGGGGGTACGGTAACAGGGCTGTTTTCGATTCGGGTCGTTCCCGTCACCAGATCATCAGGGAGTCATTCATGGATAACCCCATTTTTCCGCAAGCCACCAAAGAACTGGCCCGCAAGCGCCGGGAGCTGGCGCCGGAGCCGTTGAAGGCCTTCAAGGCGTTCAGTGCCGCGGTGTTCGCCGAAGGCGAAATACCGGCAGTGACCAAGCAGTTGATCGCGGTGGCCGTGGCGCATGTGACACAGTGCCCCTACTGCATCAAGGGACACACCGCGGAAGCACTGAGGCAGGGAGCCAGCGAGCAGCAGATCATGGAAGCCATCTGGGTGGCCGCGGAAATGCGCGCCGGCGGTGCTTACGCCCACTCCGCCCTGGCACTGGATACCATGCAGCACGCTCACCACGAGGCGGATTGAGTAACGGGGAGCAGACAGACGCCTATCGAAAAGCGTTTTCGAGGCCGCCATAGCAAGGCGGATAGCTTTTCAATAACGCCTCTTTTTAGAAACACCTCTTTTTAGAAACGGATGTCGAAATCCTGGAACTGGCGGGGCGTACCACTGGACAGCTCCAGATCGACGACCCGGGCGCGGGCCGGCCCCCGCCGCATCCAGCCGATCAGGGTTTCCACGGCTTCGCTGGCGCCTTCAAGCCAGGCCTCCACGCTGCCGTCATCCCGGTTGCGCACCCAGCCCGCCACCGCCAGGCGACGGGCTTCGTTCTGCATGGACGCACGAAATACGACTCCCTGTACTCTGCCTCGCACGATCACACGGCGGGCGATCCTTTCCGTTCCCATCTGATTCTGTTCCGTTGCTGTTTCAGTCCGCTTGCTGTTCGATGCGGTTTTCGAACAATGCTTGCAGAGAAAAATCCAGCGGCGTATTGAAGCCGTCACGCGCCTGATCGCAGCGCCTCTTGAGATCATTCTCCCAGGGTTGCTTGCCATCCGCATTGACCCGCAGTTGCTGTTGCGCCGGCCACGGCAGCATCCGCAATAGCTGGGCCAGCGTCAGTGTACGCAAATCCCGGGTCAGCACATAGCCGCCCTCGTCGGTTCGGCGAATCAGTTCGCAATCCTGTAGCAGATTGCGAAATTCATCCCAATGGCTGACGCCGGCGTGCTGCATTACCCGCCGTACTTCGCCCGGGTGCAACACGCGGCCCTCACGCTGACGTTCCCAGAAAACACTGAGCAAGCGCAGCAGCGCTTGCAGCTTCGGTACCTGACGCCGATGTTCCTGAAAGACCACCAGAGCGCGGGTCAGTTCCGCGCCCAGCAGCACCAATACCCAGGAAATGTAAATCCACAACAGGAACAACGGCACCGCTGCAAAGGCACCGTATACGACATGGTAATTGGGCGCATGTTTGACGAACTGGGCGAACGCCGCCTTCGCCAGTTCGAACAGCAGTGCGGCGATGGCCGCGCCGAGCACGCCCTGGCGCCAGGGCACCGAAGTGTTGGGCACGATGATGTACAGCAGCGACAGGGTCGCCGTGGTCAGAAAGAAAGGCAGCAGCGACAGCCAGAAGCGCACGCCGCCAAGAAACGCCACCGTGTGCGTGACCAGCGACACCGACGTCAGATAGGAGCTGATACCCAGCCCCACACCCAGCAACAATGGTCCCAGCGACAGCACCGCCCAGTACATCAGCAGGCTGGTGGTGCCACGGCGCGGCTGACGGATTTTCCAGATGCGGTTGAGGGTCTGTTCGATGGTGCGCAGCATCAGCACCGCGGTGACCACCAGGAACAGCACGCCCACCCCGGTCAGGCGGGTGGCCTGGCGGGAAAACTCGTTCAGGTGTTGCAGTATTTCGTGGCCGGCGGACGGCACGAAATATTCAAACGCCCACTCCTGCATGGCCTGGCTGTGCTCGTTGACCGCCGGAATCGCCGAGACGATGGCGAACGTCACGGTCATCACCGGCACGATGGCGAACAGCGTGGTATAGGTCAGGGCGGCGGCGCTGGACTGGCAATCATCTTCCTTGAACTGGTGAACCACCAGCCGGAGAAACGCCCACAGCGATTCCGCCCGGGCGCGAAACGGAATCAGAGGCGGCGGGTTGTGATATTCGCTGTCGTCCTGGGGCACGACACAGGCTCCTGTGCAGAGAAGGCGGCAAAGCGCCGCCGGGTCTTTTTTCAGCGTTCGATTCTCGCCTTGTTTACCTTTCGCCTTGTTTACAGGGTCATCCGCCGTACAATTGCAGACAACTCCTTACCAGGCCACCTTTTACCTGACAGCTTTTCGCCCAACAAGAAGGTCCCATGGCAGAATACACCATCTATCACAATCCCCGCTGTTCCAAATCCCGCCAGACGCTGGCGCTGCTGGAACAACACGGCATCACGCCACGGGTGATCAAATACCTGGAAACCCCACCGGACGCCGATACGTTGCGCGAGCTGGTGAAAAAACTGGGACTGCCCGACGCTCACAGTCTGGTGCGCAACAAGGAGGCGGAGTATCAGCAGGCCGGACTGAACCCGGCCAGTGACGACGCCACGGTGATCGCTGCCATCGTCAGCCATCCCAAACTGATGGAGCGGCCGGTGGTGGTGAAAGGCGATCACGCGGTGCTGGGCCGTCCGCCCGAGAACGTGCTGACGCTGATTCAGGGCTGAGCCCCTGGCCCACCCAACAGTTTTGTCCGGCCCGGCGCTTGCTGATCGGTAACGGGTCGCCAATCGGGGAATTTCCGTTCATGTCCGATTACATTCTGGTGCTCTATTACAGCCGCACGGGCGGTGTCGCCAATCTGGCCCGTCAGGTGGCGCGGGGCGTGGAAACCGCCGGCCTGGAAGCCCGCCTGCGCACCGTGGCGCCGGTCTCCGCCAACTTCGAGGCGAGCGCCCCACCGGTACCGGAACAGGGCGCACCCTACGCCACCTTGGCGGATCTTGCCGGCTGCGCCGGCCTGGCGCTGGGTTCACCGACGCGCTTTGGCAACATGGCGGCGCCGCTGAAATATTTTCTCGACCAGAGCAGCGACCTGTGGATGTCGGGGGCACTGATCGGCCGCCCCGCCGGCCTGTTCACCGCCTCGGGCAGCCTGCACGGCGGTCAGGAAAGCACCCTGCTCTCCATGATGCTGCCGTTGCTGCACCACGGCATGCTGCTGGCCGGCGTACCCTATTCCGAAGCGGCGCTGATGCGCACCCGCGGCGGCGGCACACCCTACGGGGCCAGCCATGTCTCCGGTGAGCGCGGCGACAGCGCACTCAGTGACGACGAAAGCGCGGTGGCGCGGACGCTGGGCCGGCGGCTGGCGGAACTGGCGAAAAAACTGAAATGAGAAAAGGAGCTGCCATGCTGAGCACCGCGTTGCGTGCGAGCCTGATACTGCTGCTGGTCAGCGGTACCGTGGCGCTGTTCCACCTGGCGCCGCCGGGATCACCATGGCTGGCACCGGCTCTCGCGGCATTGCTCTTCTACGGCCCGTTACTGCTGATGGGGTTGGCGGCAGTGCGCCTGCATCCGCGCTCGCTGATCTGGCTGTGCTTTCTGCTGCTGTTCTATTTCTGCGGCTTCGTGGTGCAGTGCTTCGCCCTGCCGCCCGCCCGTTACTGGGGGCTCTGGCATACGCTGCTGACCACGATTCTGTTCTGTCTGGCGATACTGGTGATCCGGCAACGCCGTCACGCCAGTTGATCACCGATCCGGCAAGGCGGCCTCAGGCTCCGCACTGGAAAACAGCCTCCAGCGCCCGCGCCAGACTATCCCTGTGGCAAGTCCGCACCGGGCTCTGAAAAGCACGCCACAGCGCCGCCACCCACAGTGCCGGCCGCTCCGCCAGTCCCTGCTCATTGAAGCTCAGCGCCTGGCGATAAACGGCGGCGGCAAAAGCGGCCTCGTCTCCAGCTTCCCCGGTCAGGTTGTCCAGCGACACGCGAAAAGGATGGTTGCAGGCGGCACAGAACAGCGCTTCGTAAGCCTGCGGACGCACTTCCACGCGCATGAACTCCGCCTGCTGTGCCGCATTGCGTCCGTCCGGCGCGTACCAGTAGCCGTAGTCGTCCCGTTGGCGGCGTTGCGGGCCGGCCACGCACCAGTGCGCCACCTCGTGCAACGCACTGCGAAAATAATCCCGTGTGTAGTGGATACGGTGCGGTGCGCCAGCCTCTTTGCTCGCCTGATAGAACGGCTCCTCGGCACCGCCTTCCAGCAGCGTGGCGTAGCGTTCCAGAAACACATCACGAAACAGGCTTTCCAGCGCCACGGCGCGATGCCTTTTCAAAGCGCTTTGCGGTAAGGTAGCCGGCCTTTCTTTGCACCGATACGTCGTCAACATGTCCAGCCTTCGTCAGGAATTGTCCGCCCAGTGCCGCCTGGCGCTACCGATCCTCGGTGGCCAGTTGGCGCAAACCGCCAACGGTTTCGTCGATACCGTGATGGCCGGGCGCGTCAGCGCCAG
The DNA here is from genome assembly GCA_964391345.1 of uncultured Alcanivorax sp. Classification (GTDB taxonomy): domain Bacteria; phylum Pseudomonadota; class Gammaproteobacteria; order Pseudomonadales; family Alcanivoracaceae; genus Alloalcanivorax. The sequence goes on along the minus strand of CAYMKZ010000046.1, from coordinate 10,640 downwards.
GGATCTGGCGGCGGTGGCGGTGGGCGCCAGCATCTGGGTGCCGCTGTTGCTGTTCATGACCGGCGTGCTGATGAGCGTGACGCCGGTGCTCTCCCGCCACCTGGGAGGCGAAGCTTACCACCGCGTGAACCCGCTGGCCCAGCAGGCGTTGTGGCTGGCCCTGGGGCTGGGTGTGCTGGGCGCCCTGCTGCTGCGCTCCATGGGGCCGGTGCTGGTGTGGATGGAGGTGGACCCGCAAATCCGCCCGCTGGCACACGGCTATCTGAACGCGCTCAGTTGGGGCATGCCCGGCGCGGCCATCCTGCTGGCGCTGCGCAGCTACACCGAAGCCATGAGCCATACCCGGCCGGTGCTGTGGATCAGCCTGCTCGGTTTGCTGATCAACATTCCCGCCAACTACATCCTGATCCACGGTTTGTTCGGTCTGCCGGCGCTCGGCGGCGTCGGCTGCGGCTGGGCCACCAGCCTGGTGTTGTGGTGCATGCCGCTGATGCTGGCGCTCTATATCCATTGGCATCCGGTGTACCGGCGCGCCCGCTTCAGCCTGAGAGTCCGTCACCTGGAACTGAACAGTCTGGCCTACATGCTGCGGCTGGGTGTGCCGGTGGGTTTTTCGGTTTTCTTCGAGGTGAGCATTTTCGCGGTGATCGCGTTGTTGATCAGCCAGCTCGGCCCGGAGGTGGTGGCCGGGCATCAGATCGCGCTGAATTTCACGTCGCTGGTTTTCATGATTCCGCTCAGTTTCGCCATGGCGGCCACGGTACGGGTGGGACGGGCCCGTGGCCGTGGTGATCTGTCCGCTGTGCGGCTGGCCGTGCGCAGCGCATTGACCATCAACCTGATAACCGGTCTCAGCGCCGGTCTGATGCTGATTCTGGCGCGCTCCTGGATACCCGGTATCTATACCGACAATCCCCGCGTGCTGGCGCTGGCCGTTCATCTGCTGCTGTTCGCCGGGCTTTATCAGATCTCCGATGCGATCCAGGTCAGTGCCAGCGGCTGCCTGCGCGGCTTCGAGGATACCGCCTGGCCGATGCTGATGACGTTGGTAGCCTATTGGGGCGTGGGCCTGCCGATCGGTTATCTGTTGGGTTTGACTGATCATGTCGTCCCCGCCCTGGGCCCCACCGGCTTCTGGATCGGTCTGATCGCCGGCCTCACCGTCGCCGCCATTCTGCTCGCCAGCCGGTTGCGCTGGCGTCTCAAGCATGGCTTGCGCATGAACCCGGGCTCGCCTATTGTAAGTAGCAGGTCGGCGGAATAACCCATGTGTGTCGGCCTCTGGTATGCATGGGTTATTCCGACATTCATCCGGCTGGCGCGGAGGCGCTTATGGCTCACGCACACCCTCGTGACCCTCGCGGTGACAATGTGTTGCCCTTCTGTCCCCGGCAACCGCCATCGTCGCCCTCCATCCTTCGACTCTCCCCGGAATACGACGGCATGGAAATGCTCTATGCCAATGACGAGCACCCCGACACGCTGTTTTCCCTGAAGATCCTCGCCTGGGCGCGCACCACCAGCGACGACACGCTCGCCGTGGTGCCCTGGCTGAAAAAACTGGTCACCACCGAAGAGCTGTCCGATCCGCTGAACGGACACTGGGTGGGCTACCGCCTGCCGGAAAGCGATTACCTGTTCCGCGAACCGCCGGAGCACAAGGTGCAGGAACTGGACGCCGCGCTCGATTTCTTCGGCCGCCCCAGCAACGGCGGCGCCGTGGTCCAGGAAATCCCGGACAGCATCGGTACCCACGCGACCTTCTCCAACGACCACTTCGAGACGCTGTCATTGACGGAGGTGGTGAGTTGGCGTCTGTATGGCGACGGCCGGGTCCAGGCCATGGTGGTTGATGAAAGCGCGGTGACCCAGACTCCGGTATTGCCGGGTGACGATTGTCTCACCGCCGCTCAGGCACGCGCTGATTTCCGCTATTTCTTCCAGCATGGCATCGCCAACCGGCTCAAGGAACGGGATCCGGAGGCGCTTGCCGCCATCGCCGTGCTTGCCGGCCCAACCTTGTAAATTCATCCACGCGGGGAGGCCGCGTCAATAAAAAGGGGCAACTTGCGTTGCCCCTGGGGCGCTTCATCCCTGAAGCAAGGAGGGAGAGGGTTGTCTTTGCTGATCAGAACTTCAGGGTGATGGAACCCACGAAAGCATCCGAGCTACCATCCGTCTTCACTTGCCGCGGCGCGTTGGTGGCACCGGTCTGCGGATCGGTGTAAGACAGATTGTACGTCTCGCTTTGCAGCTCCTGGTGCTGCCAGCCGAAACCGATGGTCAACGGATGGGCCAGAACGATCGGGTGTTCGACGGTTGCCCGGAAGCCCAGACCGAAGACCCAGCGATCCGCGCCGATGTAGTTCACATCTTTCGAGCTATCGCCATCCAGAGCCGAGGGCTCCCAGGCCACACCGCTAACCAGCGTGAAGTTCTTCGTCAGGTCATACTCGACACCCAGCCGGGGCACCACGATGTCCTTGAAGTCCAGGTTGCCGGCAGTCACCGCCTGGTCCTTGATGGTATCGTGCTCAAGCCGGTGCGTGAGATCGGACCACGCCTGATATTCCCCGGTGACCGCAACCCGCATGCGACCGAAGTTGTAACGCACCCCTACGGCATAGGTGTCCGGCTGGTAGGCGTCGATCACATTGTTGATTTCCAGCGGAATGAACGCCAACTGGTAGTTGGTGGTGTTCGCCGTCACGGAAGTTTGGGTATAGGAGTAACCCCGGTAGCTGAACGCGGTATCCAGATTCTTCAGCCAGCAGTCGTCATTGCAGAGAGTGTCACCCCAATTGACGGTCAGGCCGACGATCGGGCGATACTTGTTTTCCGCACTGATATCCAGGCTTTCGTGGTAGGTCTGGCCGTTGAGAACCAGCCCGGTATCCAGCGTCGCGCTGTTGCTGAGGTTCACCTGTACCGAGGCACCCAGGTTGATGCCACGCCACAGCTTGGTGGCACCGCCCACGGTCAGAAACAGCGGGTGGCGGCTGTATTCCAGGTATTGCGGCTCGCTGCTGGTGGCGGAATTGTAGGCCAGCATTTCCCTGCCGTACTTCTCGCTGCTGACCATCAGCGCCACATAGATCGGGTGATTGATGGTGGTCATGGTGCTGATGTTGGTCTTCAGACCCAGCATGATCTGCTGGGAAGGGTCATCCTGCACCGTGCCGCTGGAGGGGCCGTTACCCGTGCCGTCGGTGTAATTCAGATCATGACGCACATGCATCAGACCGGCGGACATTTCACCACGGGAGTCGTAAACCAGCGCCGCCGGGTTGTAGTACACCGCGGAGGCCTGTGAATTGAAGATCGACATAGCCTGAGCCGAGGCAACATCTCCGGGCAACAGCCCGACATTGGACGGCGCATTGCCCATGGCCGCGTACGCTGTCGAACTGAGCGCAAGCAGCGCGCCCGTGGACATCAGGGTTTTGATGGAATTTCGGCTCATAGCAACTGACCCCTTGTTTTTTTTCGGCTTTTTTCTCTGATTATTGTCAAACATGTTGGTACCCACTGATCCTGTTCGTGCGCCCGGCATCGAGGCAAACCTTCGGCCTCCAGGCCGCTGGCGCGCGAAATGCGTTTAGAACTTCACGGTGATGGAGCCGGCGAAGACATTGACCTCGCCATCCGTCGTCACACTGCCGAAGTCCACGGCCTGTGACGGATCGCCCTGCGCCGAATCCGGCGTTCTGCTCAACGTGAAATCCCGTTCGTCCAGCTTCTGATACTGGTAGCCCAGGTTGAGCTCGACCGGGTAGGCCATCAGCGGCACATGTTTGAAGGTTGCCCGCAGACCGATCCCCGCTTCCCAGCGGTCGGCGTCCACGTAGTTCACATCCAGCGAACGGCTGCCTTCCAGTGGCGAAGGCACCCAGGCCGCGCCGGTGATCAGCGTGAAGGTATCGTTCAACTGAATTTCCGCACCGATGCGCGGCACGATGGTGTCCTTGAAGTTCAGGTTGGCCTGATCCTTGATCGTATCGTGGGCCAGCTTGCTTTCCAGACGGGACCATTGCTGGTATTCCGCCGTCACCCCGACCGCCACGCGACCGAAATCGTATTTCACGCCCAGCGCCGTCACCGCCGGCTGGAACGCATCGATCACGTTGGCAACCTCAAGGGGAATCACCGGATTACCCTGGTTGAACTGTAGCAGTGCATCGGAACTTACCGAGGTCTCCGACTCTGAATAGGCGCGATAGCTGATCGCCGTCTCCAGGTTGTCCGCCCAGCAATGCGCCAGGTGGCAGGCGGTTTCACCCCAGTTGATGTGCAGGCCGACGATGGGCCGGAACAGCGGGTCGGCGCTGACATCCAGACTTTCGTGCTGGGTCTCGCCACCGAAGTTGGTGGTGGCGTGCAGCGTCGAGTCGGTGCGCGTGGTCACGCGCAGGCCGGCACCAACGTGAATGCCACGCCACAGCGTGGTGCCCACACTGACGGTCAGGAACAGCGGCTTGCGGCCGTATTCCAGGTACTGCGGCCCGTTGCCCGTCGCTGATGAGTTGAACGACAGCAACTGCTGGCCGTCCTTTTCCACTCCGGCGATCACGCCCAGATACAGCGGGTACTGGAGGATGCCTTCTTTCATCAGCGAGCTGAGATCGGTTTTCATGCCGATCATCAGCTGCCGGGAAGGATCGTCCTGAACCACACCGTCATACTGCGGATCGGCGCTGTTGACGTTCAGGTCGTTCTCCGCATCCAGCACCGAGCCGGTCAGTTCCCCGCGCGGATCAATCGCCAGCGCCGCCGGGTTGTACCAGGCCGCCGAGACGTTGGTGTTGAACAGGGAAAGCGCCTGGGCTGATGCGATGTCACTGGGCATAAGGCCGTAGGTCATCCCGGTGTTGCCCATGCTGGCCAGCACAGGGGAACTCAACATCAACAGGGAGCCCGCGGGCAACAGGATTGTTTTGATTATGGAATTCTTCATATTCGACAACCTTCCGTATGACAAAATATTTTTCTACTTGTGATCGTGATACGTAATCCACCACGATGACTCTTCTATCACAGCCGCCGTATCGACAAATAGGGCGCTGGGGCCGCCGTCCTCTGTCTCTGTGGCTAACGCCGCCGGGTAACGAAGCATGTGATACGTGGGAAAGGCCCCCTTCAGTCTTGTTGTTCTGTTCTAGTGAATGACCGGTTTCCGCCAAGCAGATTCCTGTTACGAGTGTAAACATAAAATGAAGGGTTTGCATACCCTCTTTTCGAGCCGCGCCGGAATCCGCCAACCCGCGTAGTCACGCCTTTCTTGCAGGGTTTGCATCATTACGGCGCTGCTCGATGGAACCTTCCCTCCGCAAAAAGGGGACAGACACGATTACAAATGTTACCGTTCGAAACAACCCCGCTGCCGGCCCATTCACTGAAAACAAGTGCGGGACACGCACTTGGTACTTGCCCGGACCTCGCCTTCACGGCAACAATTGCCCGCGCAACAATGGAGGCTCCATCAGCATGACAATCCCCCTTCCCCGCATCGTCGGACACCGTGGCGCCCGGGGTGAAGCACCGGAAAACACACTGCCCGCGTTTTTGCTCGCCCGGGATCTGGGCATCGGTGAGGTGGAGCTGGACGTGCATTTGTCCAGCGATGACCAACTGGTGGTCATTCACGACAGCACGCTGCAACGCACCACCGGGGAGAAAGGACAGGTGCGACACCACACCGCGCAGCAACTGAGCCGCCTGGACGCCCGCGTCGGCACGCCGCACTGGCCCAGCCCGGCGGGCATTCCCTCACTGCGCGAAGTGGTCGCCTGTTGCGGGCCGCAAATGCGCTTCCAGTTCGAGGTGAAAAGCGCCGGGATCCGCACCCTGCGGCGGCTGGCCGCGCAACTGGTGGCGCTGATCGAGGAACAGCAGCTCGCCTCCAGAGTCGTTGTCACCTCCAGCCACACCGGCCTGCTGGAGCTGGTCGGCGGGCTGGCACCCGATCTGGAGCGTGGTTACGTGGGCGAATACAGCCATTCGCGCTCTGCCCGCCGCGCCGCCGAACTGGGCTGCACCTGGGTGATGCCGCGTCACCAGTTGGTCGATGCGGCGCTGATGCTGCGGGCGCACCACCGCCGGCTCAAGGTCTCCGCCTGGACCGTCAACGACGTGAACGAGGCCCGCCGTCTGACGGCACTGGGCGTGGACAGCATCATCACCGATTTCCCCACCCGCATGTCGGCGAGCCGGGAACAGGGTTTCAAAAGCTGAGCCGGCGGCACTGGCCGGCTATTTGTCGGCCACCAGAAACGCCCGGATCTCGTCTTTCCGGGCCATGGCATCCTGATGGCCGAGCGCCATCAGACGTCGTGTGAAGCCGGGCTGGAACAACAGATAGCTGACCGCGCTGGCCCCCGGCGAGCGGGTCGCGCCCGAACCGTGCAGAAAGAATCGCAAGGTGCGCGGCAACTCCCTGATGTGCTCCGCGGCGATTTCATCGATCGGTTCCGAGGGGTAGATTTTCAGCACGTCCACATGACGCAGGGTCAGGTGGCTTTGTTCGCGCTTGCCGAGCAGGGAGTAGATATGGTTGAAACGCTCCAGACGCTCCACATCCCCCTCCAGGGTGTCGATGAACACGCTGTTGAGCACATGCCCGAGCACCTGCGCCAGTGAAGGGTAACCGGCCACCTCCCGCTGGTGGCTGGCGCTGACGTTGCCCGACACACCCACCACCAGCACCCGGCTGGCGCCCAGATGCAATGCCGGGCTGATCGGCGCCAACTGGCGCACCGCGCCGTCACCGTAAAAACTGTCGCCCACCCGCTCCGCCGGAAACAGCAGCGGAATCGCCGCCGACGCCAGCAGGTGCTGCACATCGATAGGCGAACGGCGCCCCTGACGGCGGGTGCGCCGCCAGTCCTCCACGCCTTCGGCGGCGTCGAAGAACGACACCGATTCGCCACTGGCATAGCTGGAGGCGGTAATCGACAGCGCGTGCAACCGGCCGTGACGGATGCCTTCCTCGATACGCTGGAAATTGATCACCAGCCGCAACAGCCGCTCCAGCGGCGTATTGTCGAGCAAGGCGCTGCGCGGAGTGACCGCCCGCCCGCCGGCCGCGGTGGTGAACGCCCAGTGCAGCACACTGCGCACGAACGCCAGAATGTCGGTTCGGTACACCTGGTCGGCGGTCATGTTCGCCCATACCTGCTCCAGACCTCTCACCGCCTGCTGGTAATCCCGTGCGCCGGCGGCGATGGCCGCCGCATTGATGGCGCCGGCGGAAGTACCGCAAATCACCGGGAAAGGGTTGGGGCTGGCCGCCGGCAGCATGTCCGCAATGGCGCCGAGCACCCCCACCTGATAGGCCGCACGGGCGCCGCCACCGGATAAAATCAGGCCCAGACGAGGGGTGGAAGCAGTTGCCATCAAAGACTCTCCTTGCCCGGCAAGTATGCCGTTTTTCCCCGGCCATCGTCACCCGCAGCGGCGCGCCCGTGGCACCGCCGCGTGGTGCCGGCTGGGCGCTGCCCGCGGTGCGGTGTAAGCTGTGGGCGGCGCCCGCCCGTCTCTCTCAGGAACCGGAACCTCATGCTTGCCGCCGCCGACCCCCATTTCATCTTTCGCCCCGCCCACGCCGCCGACCTGGCCGCGTTGCTGGCCGTGGAACAGCACTGCTTCACCGGTGACCGCCTGTCGGCACGCAGTTTTCGCCGGCAGATTCACAAGCAGGATCCGGGATTGATCGTGGCCTGCGACAACCGGCAACTGGCCGGCTACGCACTGGTACTGCTCAATCGACGCACCACCGTCGCCAGGCTGTACTCGATCGCCATCGCTCCGGCGTGGCGGGGGCTGGGGCTGGCTGGGCAATTGCTGAGCATGGCCGAGGAATACGCCGTGAACCACCGGCGGCGCTGTCTGCGGCTAGAAGTGCGGCGCGACAACCATGGCGCCATCCAGCTTTACCAGCGGCTCGGTTACCGGTTGTTCGGCCAGTACGAGGATTACTACCAGGACCATGAAACGGCCCTGCGCTTCGAAAAACCGCTGGCGGGCGGCGCGGCGTAGCGCCGCCCGCCAGCCACCAGGATCAGTTTTTCGGGTAGATCGGATACTCGACGCCGGATATCTGCTGAACGATGCGCAGCACCTGACAGCTGTAACCGAACTCGTTGTCGTACCACAGGTACAGCACGCAGTGACGTCCGTTGACGATGGTGGCGCCGGCGTCGATCACCGAGGCGTGCCGGGAACCGACGAAATCCGTGGACACCGCATCCGGGCTGTTGATGAAATCCACCTGCCGTTGCAACGGTGAGTGCAGGCTGACCCAGCGCAGGTATTCGTTCAGTTCATCCAGCGTGGTTTCCTGTTCCAGGGTCAGATTGAGAATGGCCATGGAAACATCCGGCGTCGGCACGCGGATCGAATTGCCGGTGAGCTTGCCGGCCAGCTCCGGCAGCGCCTTGGCGGCGGCGGTGGCGGCGCCGGTTTCGGTGAGCACCATGTTCAGCGGCGCGGCACGGCCACGGCGGTCGCCCTTGTGGATGTTGTCGAGCAGGTTCTGGTCATTGGTGTAGGAATGCACGGTTTCCACGTGACCATACTCAATGCCGAACTTGTCGTTGATCGCCTTGAGCGGCGGCACGATGGCGTTGGTGGTGCAACTGGCCGCGGACAGAATCAGATCCTCATCGACGATCAGATCGCTGTTGACGCGAGGCACGATGTTTTTCAGGTCGCCCTTGCCCGGCGCGGTCAGCAGCACACGGCGTACGCCCTTGCTTTGCAGGTGCTGGCTGAGCCCTTCGCGGTCGCGCCATTTGCCGGTGTTGTCGATCACCAGGGCATCGTTGATGCCGTACTGAGTGTAATCGATGGTGGCCGGGCTGTCGGAGTAGATCACGCGAATGTAGTTGCCATTGGCGATGATCGCGTTGTCTTCCTCGTCCACCGCGATGGTGCCGGCAAAGGAGCCATGCACGGAGTCACGGCGCAGCAGGCTGGCGCGCTTTTGCAGGTCACCCTTGCCGGCCTTGCGCACGACGATGGCCTTGAGGCGCAGATCCTTGCCGGCGCCGGTTTTTTCGATCAGCAACCGGGCCAGCAAACGGCCGATACGGCCGAAGCCGTACAGCACCACATCGGTGACGCCGGCCTGCTGCGCCTTGTTGCTGAGCGCCTCGGCCAGCTCATCGGCGACGAATTGCTGCACCGTGCGGTCGGACTGGTCCGCCTTCCAGGCCACCGCCAGCTTGCCGATATCCACACGGCTCGGCCCCAGATCCAGCTTGCTCACTTCCTGCAGAATCGGATAGGAATCCACCACCGACAGCCCACTATCGGCCAGGCTCTCTTCCATCTGCTTGACGAAGCGGTGCTCCTTGAGGATCTGGATGACGGATTTGTTGATCAGTGAGCGGCTGTAAATGGTCGTCGTCACGTTCTTTTCGCGATACAGCCGGCCAATCATCGGGATCATCGCCTCGGCGATTTCTTCCCGGTTCTTCCAGCGTCCAAAGTGGTCTTCCAGTTTGTTCACGGGGCGCCTCTCAGTCAGATTCTGCGGGTCGGATTGCACTCAGCCAGGGACTGCTCTGGGGTGCGGATGATACTGCCAACGGCGGCGCTTATCCACCCGCGCGGGACAGAGTTCAGACCGGTTCCTCAGTGGGCCGCAAACGCATCAGCCCCTCCTGGGCCACCGACGCCACCAGCGTGCCGTCCTGGCGGAATACCTGGCCGAAGGTGAGGCCGCGGGCGCCAGTGGCGGCCGGGCTCTCGCAGTGATACAGCAGCCATTCATCGATCTGAAAATCATCGTAAAACCACATGGTGTGGTCGAGGCTGGCGCATTGCACGTTACCCTGCCAGAAGGTCATGCCATGAGGCTGCATGGCGGTGCTCATGAAACCGTAATCGGAGCAGTAGGCGAGCAGCGCCCGCTGGGTCATGCGGTCGGTCCGGATCTTGTCCGCCACCCGGAACCACAGCTGCTTGCGGGGCTCGCGGGTTTCCGGCTGAAACGAATTTTTCGGCGTGATCGGGCGGAACTCCACCGGCCGGTCACGCAGGTAAGCGCCTCGAAACTTCTCCGGAATGGTCAGCGCGATCTGTTCGCGCTCTTCCCGGTCATCTCCCAGCTCATCCGGCATCGGCACATCCGGCATCGCCAGTTGATGGCTGGCCCCCTCCTCTTCCACCTGAAATGAGGTGGAAAGACTGAAAATCGGCCGGCCGTGCTGGATGGCGTTGACCCGTCGCGTGGTGAAACTCTTGCCGTCACGGATGCGATCCACGTCGTAAATCACCGGAATGCGGAAATCCCCCGGCCGCAGGAAGTAGGCATGCAACGAATGCACCGGACGATCCTCCGGCACCGTCATCGACGCGGCCAGCAACGCCTGCCCCGCCACCAGGCCGCCGAAGATGCTCTTCTGGCCATTGGCCTCACTCTGACCCCGGAACAGATTGTCCTCCAACCGCTCCAGATCAAACCGCTGCATCAATGCAGCCACCGATTCTTTCATCCTGTGTCGTTCCTCAGCGCCTAAACCACGGGATTTTAACACAGGCGCCCGGAACATCACTCGGAACGTCACCCCGGAAGCGCGACGACCTGCACGCGTCACCCCGGAAGTGCGGCGACCTGCACGCATCACCCCGGAAGTGCG